>DASPWU010000092.1:0-35648 GCA_035637675.1 Candidatus Limnocylindria bacterium
CCGCCAGCACGACCTCCCCGAGAACGATGATCGTGAACAGGCCGTACCTCTCGGCAACGTGCCCGGGGTGCCAGGGCGTCGGCCGTCCAGACCGCTCGGCCCAGAACGGGATCGCGAGCTCGACCAGGCCAAGGAGCAGGATCGCGATGAAACCGAGGGGTCCGCCGATCGCCAGTCGAACGATCCAGCCTAGCTGGACGAGTGAGATCCCGATGGCGAACCGCACGGCCGTCGAGCGCCCCGCTGGATCCTCGCGAACGGCGCGGAGCCACTGCCCGACGAGCGCGATCCGCATGATGACGTAGCCGATAACGGCGATTCGGAAGTCGAGCGTCTCGAACGCGCTGGGCACGCCGGCGGTCACCACGAGCACGCCGCCGATCTGGACGAAGGTCAACAGTCGGTAGAGGACGTCGTCGGTGTCGTAGGCCGAGGCAAACCATGTGAAGTTCACCCAGGGCCACCAGATCGCAAAGAAGATGATGAGGTAGCTGACGATGCCGTGGCCGAGCTGCCCTGCGGCAAGGTCGTGATGGAGCTCAGAGGCTGCCTCCGCGACGGCGACGACGAAACACAGGTCAAACAGGAGCTCGAGTGGGGTTGCGACACGGTGCCTCTCATCCGGATCGCGTCCCGTCATCTGGATGTGCCATGGGCGCACGAGACCCTCGGCCGGGTCGGCTGCCCCGAGGCTCACATCGGCGGCTGGCGAAGGGTCCAAGGCGGTCGATGGTAACGGACCGGCAGACGTGACCCGGACGAGCCCGCGGCGATTTGGCGCCTTTTGCGACCCTCCTGTCGGATCAGGCCTGGGCGACGTCGTGCCCAGTCGCCGCGCCTGCGTGTAGCGTCGAGCGATGCGGTATCACGCTCTCGTAACGGACTATGACGACACGCTCGCCCACGAGGGCCGAGTGAGCGAAGAGACGGTCTCCGCTCTGGAGCGCCTTCGCGCCTCCGGCCGGCGGCTGATCCTCGTGACCGGCCGCGAGGTCGATGACCTCGGCGACGTCTTCGACCGTCTCGACCTGTTCGATCTGGTCGTCGCGGAGAACGGTGCCGTTCTCTTCGATCCGGACTCTCGCGATGAAACCGTCCTCTGTGAGCGGGCCGCGGAGCGCTTCGTGCGGGCGCTCCGAGACCGGGGCGTCTCACCGCTCAGCGTCGGCCGGGTCATCGTCGCGACGAGGGAGCCGAACCAGACCGTCGTCCTCGAAACGATCAGCGATCTCGGCCTCGAGCTCGAGATCATCTTCAACAAGGGTGCGGTCATGGTCCTGCCGAGCGGAGTCAACAAGGCGACCGGCCTGGCCGCTGCATTGGCGAAGCTGCGGCTTTCCGCCCACAACGCAGTCGGGGTTGGCGACGCGCAGAACGATCACGCGTTCATGTCGATCTGTGAGGCCTCGGTGGCGGTCGCGAATGCGCTGCCAGCGGTCAAGGAGCGCGCCGACCTGGTAACGGAGGGCGAGCATGGTGAGGGCGTGATCGAGCTCATCGAGGCCCTGCTCGATGACGATCTGGCCAGGCTCGACGAGCGCCTCGGCCGCCGTGATCGAGAAAGACAAAGAGTCAGACCTGCAGGAGAGCCGACGCCGGATCCGTGCGGCGATCGAGGAGCGCTACGCGGCCGGCTGAACGTCCCCGCGGGGGGCTCATCGCGTCAGGACGAGGATCACGGCAGGACCGGCGGGGGCGCTGGCGCGGGAGCAACATGCAGTGACGGTCGATCCGGGCCGCCGCTCGAATAGCCTTCGTAGCCAAGCCCCAGGTTGACGGCCATGATGGCTCCGATCAGGACGATCATCACCAGGCCTGCCATGGCCACGGCGACGCCTCGACGGAGCGCGTCGGCCAGGCCTCCCGGCAGCGTTGGTCCGGCGAAGGCTCGGGGCTGCCTGCCACCGAGTGTCGTGGTTGCGGTCATCGCCCTCTCCTTCGATCCCTGGCTGGTGAGGCACGGAGCATGCAACCAAGCTGCTCGAGGATCGACGGTGGGGACCCTCAGGGCTGGGACTCGAGGATTCGAGGGTGCGCACGGTGCCCAGGCCGGGCCGTACTGCTCAGGGACCCTCGTCGGAGCCGTCGATCGGCGCGAAGAGCGATCTCTACCTGTGCGGCGGGTATGGACGGGCAGTATCTGTGGGCCGAGAGGTCGTTTGACCTCAGGGGCAGACGGTGCTTAGCTGCCAGTCATCCGCGGGCACGAGCCGCGCCGTGAACGCGCAAGGAGGAACTGGACATGACCTCGAGCCCAACCGCTACGGACAGCCGGACAACGGCTGACCAGATCGAGGCGAACCGGGCGATCGCCATTGACTTCCTGAGGCAGGCGTCCGCCGGCCACGCGCGTGACGCCATGAGGAAGTACGCGGCTCCTCGATTTGTCCATCACAACCCGTACTTCGGGAACGACGCCGACACGCTGGCAGCGGCGATGGACGAGAACGCTCGATCCAACCCCGACAAGGTCATGGAGATCATGCGCACGATCGCCGAAGGGTCGCTCGTGGCAGTCCATTCTCGCGTGCAGCTGAAGCCGAGTGATGCCCCACTCGCAGTCGTCCACGTCTTCCGGATCGAGGACGGACGCATGTACGAGTTCTGGGATGTGGCACAGCCAGTGCCGGCCGACTCTCCCAACGAGGCCGGAATGTTCTAAGCCGCCCTCAATGGATAAGCGGCCCGCCGGTGGGCGGGCCGCTCAATTCGCCTAGGCGGAGCGCACCTGAGTGGCGCGCGGGCCCTTGGGGCTTGCCTCGACCTCGAACTGGACGCGCTCGCCGCCCGTGAGCCGGTCGAAATCGAGCGAGGAATCGAGACCGCCGCGATGGAAGAAGTATTCCTTCGAATCCTCGGCGGCGATGAAGCCGAAGCCGCGGTCGGCGACGACTTTCTTGATGGTTCCGGTGGTCATGAAGACCTCCAACGCTTCCCGAACACGGATCGCAGAACGCACGGTCCGTTCGAGAAGGGGGTCGACCACGCGGAGCTTCGCCACGGAGTGCGGCGAGCACCCACCATACCACACGAATTCACGAATTCCGGCCCAGGGAAGGGCCGGCGATGACTTCGGTCATTTCGAACATGCAGGCGCCGGCGGCCACAGACCGCCGGCACCGCGCATTCCACCTTGCTGCGAGGTCGGCCCGGGTCAGCCGGCAAGAAATTCCTTGAGCGCTGGCGCGATCGCCTCCGGCGAGACATTGTGCTCCTGGCCCTCCAGCACGCGGACCTGGCCATGGGGGAGGGCCTCCGACAGCGCCTGAGCCGTCTCACGCATGAACGGGAAGCTGCCGCCACCGGCCAGAACGAGCGTCGGGATCGTCACCTTGGCTGCCCGCTCGAGCGGCAGGGAGTAGTCGGCCATCACGGTCGCGTCGTAGGCGAGGGTGTGGGCGATCTTCTCCTGCGCCGCCCAGAACGGCTGCGTCTTGGCGAAGGCGACGAACTCCGGCGGAAGGCCGACGACCTTCGCGGTGAAGTGCTCGACCGCGTCGCTTCGTCGACCGGCTGCGACGAGGTCGGCAAACGTCTTCGCGGTGTCCGCCGGCGGCCGTGCGTTCGGGTCCAGGATGAACGGCGGCTCCCACAAGGCGAGCTTCGTGATCTTGCCGGGCAGCTTCTCGGCGGCCGCCAGGGCGAGCGCCGCGCCGGATGACGTTCCGTAGAGGAAGGCCGAGCCGCCCGCTGCGGCGACGACCGCGTCGATGTCCTCGATCTCGCGATCGACCGCGTACGGGAGCGTGTCGCCGCTGTCGCCTCGGCCGCGGCGGTCGTAATTGAACGCCGTAAAGTCCGACGCGAGCTCGGCCGCCAGGCCGGCGTTCGACGTGCGGTCGACCGACCCGCCGCAGACGAGGACGATCGGCGGCCCCGCGCCGAGCCGATCGAACGCGATCGTGGTGCCGTCCCTGGACGTCACGTGGTTCAGTGTCGAAGCCGCGTCAGTCATGTCGATCTCCCTATTCGGCGCCTTCGTCGGCGTCATCTCGTCCATTGGTCGGAGCCGGAGCCCCGTGCTCGACATCCCAGAATGTCCCGGCGCGGCTCTCTCAGCGAGGTCGGCCCGCGCGAAGGGTTGCCACCGACTTGGCGATCCGGCGCTGTCGAGTCTCGTCCGTCTTGGCGTCCTCGATCTGCAGCACGTGCCACGACTTGTTGCTGTAGGACAGGCCGTCGAACGTGCGCCGCGCATCCGGCTCGGAATCGAGCGCCGCGGCGAAGTCTGCCGGCACGGTCACCTCTCGAGGAGCGGGGTCGAGCTCGATGTCGACGTCCACCTCGTCGCCACCGGCGACGCCTGCGCCGGCGCGATGCTCCGCGCTGACGCCTACCAGGTACTCACCGCCGTAGACGGCCACCGTATTCCGATAGGTGTAGCCGCGGATGGTGACGAGGACAGGGGGACGCTTGCCGGCCCCCAGCGCCTCCACGATCTCGTCCGGGATGCGGATGCCGGTTGCCGTCCCGCCGGCTTGCAGGATCGTCGTGTGGAATCGCATGTCGTTCCTCCGTGGTGCATGCGATGGTGGATTGATCATCGCTCAGACGCTCCAATCGTGGGCGGAGCGCAACGGACGGCAAGCCGCTGGCTCCGGTACCTTCACGAGCGCGGCACGCCGCCCGACCAGCATCCCCGAACGGCGATACCTCGAGGCGCGCGTGCTCGATGCCCGCATCGACGAGGCCGGCCGCCAGAACCGATGAGTTCTGTCCGGACGCCGGTCTGACGAGCAGGAACAGATTCAAGGAGGTCTTCCCATGCAGACTTCGGCTTCGAGCCCCGCCACCATTTCGATCGCAGAGTTGCGCGCCGAGATCACCGGGCGGGTGATCGCGCCGGACGATGCCGAATACGACGAGGCGCGGACCGTGTTCTACGGCGGAATCGACCGCCGGCCGGCGGTCATCGTGCGGGTCGCGGACGCGACCGACGTCTCACGCGTCGTCTCGCTCGCTCGGGAGACCGGCCTGCCGCTGGCCGTCCGCAGCGGCGGCCACAGCCTTGCCGGTCACAGCGTGTGTGATGGCGGGATCGTCCTCGACCTGACCGACATGAAGACGCTGGACATCGACGTGGCCGGACGCACCGCCTGGGCCGACACAGGCTTGACCGCGGCCGAATTCAGCACGGCGACGGGCGCTCACGGCCTGGGCATCGGCTTCGGCGACACCGGCTCGGTGGGGATCGGCGGCATCACCCTGGGCGGCGGCGTCGGCTACCTGGTCCGCAAGCACGGCCTCACGGTCGACTCGCTCATTGCTGCCGACGTCGTGACGGCGGATGGAGTCCTCCGTCGCGTCGACGCCGATACCCATCCGGAGCTGTTCTGGGCGATCCGCGGCGGGGGCGGCAACTTCGGTGTTGCGACTCGCTTCCAGTACCGCCTCCACGAGGTCGATACGATCGTGGGCGGCATGCTCATGCTGCCGGCGACGGCTGACGTCCTCGGCTCCTTCATCGCGCTGGCCGAGGCCGCGCCGGAGGAGCTCTCGACGATCGCCAACGTGATGCCCGCCCCACCCATGCCGTTCGTGCCCGCGGAGCATCACGGCGCGCTCGTCGTGATGGCCCTCATGGCGTACGCCGGTGAGACCGCCGCGGGCGAGCGTGCGGTCGCTCCGTTCCGGGCCCTCGCGAGCCCAATCGTCGACATGGTTCGGCCGATTCCGTACCCGGAGATTTACCCGCCGGAGGACGCGGCCTACCATCCGACCGCGATCGCGCACACGCTGTTCCTGGACAGGGTCGATCGCGACGTCGCGGAAACGATCATCGACCGCCTCCGGTCGTCCGACGCCACCATGCGCGTGGCTCAGCTTCGAGTCCTGGGCGGCCAGGTGGCCCGCATCCCGGCCGAATCAACGGCCTTCGCCCACCGCACGAGCCGGATCCTGGTCAGCCTCGCCGCGTTCTACGAGGGCCCGGAGGACCGGCTCGTTCGAGAGGGCTGGCTCGGCCAGTTCGACGAGGCGCTCCGCCAGGGAGACGCCGGCGCGTACGTCAACTTCCTCGCGGACGAGGGCCAGGAGCGGGTCCGGGCAGCGTACCCGGGCTCGACCTGGGACCGGCTGCGGGCGGTCAAGCGACGGTACGACCCGACCAACCTGTTCCGGCTCAACCACAACATTCCGCCGGCGACCGGGAATTAGCGGCGCCGCGAGCCGGGTTCAATACGGCACATGCGGTACGGCATCATCGTGAACGCCGGGGATCCCCGGGTGATGGCTGGCTTGGCCGCGGAGGCCGAATCGGCCGGCTGGGACGGCGTCTTCTATTACGACGCCATCGCGATCGGCGACGCGGAGATGTACGACCCGTGGGTCGTGCTCGCGGCAATGGCGCTGCGGACCGAGCGCGTTCGGCTCGGCTTGATCCTGACACCGCCTTCCCGGCGCCGGCCGTGGAAGCTGGCACGGGAGACGATGACGCTCGACCGACTGTCCGGTGGTCGACTGATCCTGCCGGTGGGCCTCGGCGCGCTCGACGACGCTGGCTTCGGCCATGTGGGCGAGGCGACCGATGCCCGCACGCGGGCCGAGCTGCTCGACGAGTCGCTGGCGATCCTGGACGGGCTGTGGTCGGGCGAGCCATTCGCCTTCGAGGGGCGGCACTATCGATTTACGGCCATGACCTTCCGGCCGACGCCGGTCCAGCGGCCGCGGATCCCGATCTGGGTGGTCGGGATCCTGTCGTCGGAGCGCTCGATGCGGCGTGCGCTGCGCTGGGACGGGATCCTGGCGCAGACCGAGGCGGTCGATGAGATCACGGAGATGGTCCGTCGCGTCGATGCCGAGCGGCCGGGCGACCTGGGCGCCGAACGCTTCGACATCGTCGTCCAGGGCTCCACGCCGGCCGACGATCCGGTCGCCGGCCGAGCGACCGTTCGGCCGTACGCCGACGCCGGGGCCAGCTGGTGGATCGATGGCAACTGGGACGACCCGACAGTCGATGCGCTGCGTCATCGCATCCGGGCGGGACCACCAGGACCGCCCGGCTAACCGCTGCCGCCGTCCGGCGGGCCTTCCCTCTCGCGCGACGCGGCCTGACTGTCGTCCGGCATGGCAGCCCGTATCGCCGCGTACAGCGTGGATGGCTGATAGGGCCGCACCACGACGGACGCGCCGGCTCGCTCGAACTCATCGCGGATGGCGTCGAGCCGCTGGGGCAGGATGACGACCGTTGGCATTGATGGATCGCCGAGCAGGTCGCGGATGGTCGCCAGGTCGGCCGCCCGGGAATCGGCGCCCAAGTCGAGCACGGTAACCGGAGCTCGCTCGTCTCCCGAGCGGAATCGGCTCGCCTCGTCGATCGAACGGCGCGCGATCGGCACGAAGCCGCCCAGCTTGAGCGAGACCTCCAGGACCCGCAGCCAGCGTTCGTCCGGCGCGATCACGAGGACCGGCACAGCGCCCACGAGAGCGACTGTACACTAGCCCTCACCGTGAGCGAGCCCGTCCGCGACGACATCAGCGCGCTCCTGGGAGCGGTCGCGGAGCGTGGCGGTTCCGACCTGCTCGTCGCACCGGGACGGCCCCCGACCGCCCGAATCGGCGGCCAGTTGCTCCCCCTCGATGGCGGCCAGCTCACCCCGAACGACACCGCGGCCTTTGCCCGCGCCCTCGTCGGGGGTCGCTGGGACGAGTTCCAGGCTCAGCGCGAGATCGACTTCAGCTTCTCGTTCGGTGAGATCGCCCGCGTTCGAGCCAACTTCTTCTTCCAGCGCGGAACGATCGCCGGCGCCCTGCGACTGATCCCGTACCAGATCCCGAGCCTGGCGGATATCGGAGCGCCCGACGCGTGCGCCGAGCTGACCCGACGGCCCCATGGGCTCGTCCTCATGACCGGCCCGACGGGTGCCGGCAAGTCGACCACCCTGGCCGCGATGATCGACCTCATCAACCGCGAGCAGGCGGTCCACATCATCACCATCGAGGATCCGATCGAGTACGTCCACCGCCATCGGCGGGCGATGGTCGTTCAGCGCGAAGTGGGTTCGGACACGCTCGATTTCGCGCGAGGCCTGCGGGCGGCTCTCCGCGAGGACCCGGACGTGGTCCTGGTCGGCGAGATGCGCGACCTGGAGACCGTGACCGCGACGCTTACCCTGGCCGAGACGGGCCACCTGGTGTTCGCCACGCTGCATACGAACGACACGGCGCAGGCCATCGACCGGATGATCGACGTCTTCCCCACCGGCCAGCAGCGCCAGGTCCAGCTGCAGCTGTCGCAGACGCTCCTGGCCGTGCTTCATCAGCGACTCCTGCCGCGAGCGGACGAGACGCGGCGCGTCGCCGCATTCGAGGTCATGGTGGCGACGCCGGCCGTGCGCAACCTCATCAAGGAGGGCAAGACCAACCAGCTCCGCAATGTCGTCGCGACGGGCAGTGCCGCGGGCATGCGGACCCTGGAGGCCGATCTCCGGCGGCTGGTTCAGGAAGGTGTCATCAGCCCGGCTGTTGCGGGTCGGGCGACCCTCCGGCCCGAAGAGGTGATGGTCTGATCGATCGCCGGTCCCGGCGACCGCTCGAGCCGAACGGCGCCCACGTGCCGATTCGGCCCCGAATCGAAAGGCGCCCCCGCAGCGGAGGCGCCTTCGTCGCCGGGATCTAGTTGCCAGCCGACAGGCGGCCGGCCGGCGTCAACAGGTGACTTGCGTCACCAGCCCGGAAGCGGTCCAGGTGTATGTGCCCTTCGTCGTCGTCTGACGGAAGTAGTTGGGGTTCAGCGGCTCGGTCCCGGCACCCGTTGGCAGCGCCGAGAACGTGTTCGTCGCGGTGCCCTGGGCGGCGACCGTCGTGATGTTGTTCTTGGCCAGCATCGCGTCCATCCCCGTCTGGACCGTGCTCAGCTCGGTCTTGCACGCGTTCGTGTTCGCCGTTGCTGTGAGCCCGACCAGGCTGGACGTAACGACTGCCGCCAGGATCCCGAGGATCGTCACGACCACGAGAAGCTCCACGAGCGTGAAGCCGCGTTCGTCGCGGTGTGCCCGGCGAAGTGATCCGATCATTGCAGTTCGACTCCAAATGATTTCATCGCGGAAGGTGACCATATCGTCGCCCGATCGATGTGCGTCCGATACCGGACGATGGTCCCGGTCGGCTGAGAATTTCTGCGCCGGTCCGGGGGCCTTGAGTGGGGTTCGGACGGGTCGAGCCGTCGAGCCGTTGCCTGAAGACCACACCGGGTCCTGCCGGAGACCCGACTATTTCGTGGTCGTCCAGGTCGCCAGGTTGGGCGACCCGGCGCCGGCGTTGGGGTAGGTGGTGGTCACCGTCGCGGATCCGGCGGTCGCGGTGACGGTCACGGTCGCTGGTGTCGCGGCCGGGCCGGCAGCCAGCAGCCGGTTGCCGGTGGTCACCGCGTACAGGTCGTTGTCCACGCCGACCGCGAGCCCCGAGCGGACGGCACCCAATCCCAGGGCGGAGGTCCAGGTCGTGGATGCGGTGGCGCCGCCGTCGGCGATGCGCATCAGCGTGCCCGCCTCATTGCCGGCGTAGATGGCATTGCCAGAATCCGTGACCACGCTGGAGCGGATACCGCTCGCGAACGGCGTGTAGATCCAGCCGATCGCTCGGCCGTTGCCGGTGTCCTCGATCTTGTGGATGCCACCCGTGTCCGTCGCGACATAGAGGAACGTCTGGCCGCCGGAGACCAGCACGGCGGGCACGCTGAACGCGTTGGCCGCCAGGTTGACGTTCCAGTCGGCGCTGCCGGAACCACCGCTGTCGCGGGTCGCGTAGATCCGGTTGTCCGCTCCACTGGCCGTGTAGACGTGGTCCCGCGCCGCGACCGTCGCGAAGATGGGCGCCGTCAGGACGTCACCGGCCGACACGTTGCGGGTCCAGAACTGGGCGCCGGTGGTGGCGCTGTAGGCGCGGAGGATGCCGGTGGAGGTGGCGACGTACACGCGGTCCTGGGCGGTGTTGAGGGCAACGGCCGTGGTGACAGCTCCGCCGGTGGCCGCGCTCCACAGCGGCGCGATCACGCCGCTGCCGGCCGTGGACAGGGCGTAGACCGTCGAGTTGCGGGCCGCGATGTAGGCACGGGTGCCGGCCGTGTTGACCTTCGGCCCGCCGACGAATCCGATCCCGGCGCCGTTTCCCAGGCTGTACGACCAGGTCACGCTGACACCGGTCTTCGTCCCGTTCTCGGTCAACCCGACGACGGTCGACGCCGTGGTCGCGGTTCCGTCGGTGGCGGCCACGATCATCTTGGCTCCGCCACCGGTTGTCACGATCGCCGGGCTGCCGATGAAGCCGCCGAGCGCCGGGCTCTGGGCCGCCGACACGAAGCTCCAGGCAAGGCTTCCGTCGGGCGCGTACGCATACAGGCCGTTGGAACCGCCGACGTACACGTAGCCGTCGTCGGCGACGCTCGGGCTGGCCACCGTTGCGCCCTGGGTGACGGTCGGAAAGGGCGACCAGCGCGACGATGCCGTCGCGGGTCCCGGTTCACTCGATGCGCCCAGGCTCTGGCCGCCAAAGCCCCATTGTTTCCAGCCGGTCCCGCTGACGGCCGCCAGCGTGCTCGACACGGTGGTCGTGACGGTCAGGCCGTTGACGGTGATGGACGGCGGATTTCCGGCGTTGCCCTGGCGCTGCCACCAGATACCAAGCTCAGCGCCCGCGTCAGCCGCGTGCAGGGCGTCCGCTTCGGTGTCGCCGGCCGCCGACGTGCGGAGGGCGGTCGACGCCTGGACCGCGAGCGCGCTGCCGAGCAGGAACAGGAACGTCACGAGAGACAGGACGATGACCAGCGACTGGCCGGCCTCGTCATGGTGGACGCGGCGAAGGATCCTCATGGCTGGTTCCTCACCACAGGCGCGGCGCGGCGCGGACGGTCTGCGAGGCCGTTTCGCCGCTCGGGCCGGTGAGCGTGACGTCGAGGCGGAGCGTCCACCGTCCGCCGGCATCGCGCTCGGAGAGCCAGGTGCAGCTGGACAGGTTGCGGGCAATGTCCCGAGAGCCGGCACCGGTGACGCGCTGGAGCACCAGCGGACCGTCCGGGGCCGCTGCCGCGGCCGTCCGGTAGCGCACGCTCCCGCCGGCCTCGACGAAGCCGAGGTCGATCGTCGTCGCACAGGACGTCGACGAGGTCTGGCTGAGGGCGGGCGCGGTGGCCGTCGCCATCGCCCCGTCGCGGTCCAGGTCCAGGGCCATGACCGCCAGCGCTCCGGCGATCCTGTTGCGGTCGGCGGCCCGCCGTTGGAGGTCGTTGGCCGTGAAGATCGTGGTCGAGACGGCGCCCATGATCATCGCCGAGATGGCGACGCCAACCAGCAGCTCTGGGAGGCTGAAGCCGGACTCGTCCGACAGCAGCCGCCCGGCCGCCCGTCCAGGCCGGCGACGGCGAAGGTCGCTCATCGGTTGGCCTTGACGAGCTCCACGCGGGCCGCCGTGCTGCCCCCGCTGGAAATCGTAATGACGAGCTTCTGGAGCCCGTTCGCGTTCTGGCTCCCCGACCACGCCGACACGCCATCCCACCAGGTCGTGGCAACGGCACGCGACAGGCCGGTGGGCAGTGTCTCGTAATAGGCGCTGTAGTCACCGGCCGCCTGGTACGGTGCGGCCTTGATGCGTGCGGCCTGGGCCCGCGATACTGCCTGTGCCAGGGCCACCCGCTCGGCGTTGCGGCTCGCGATCGCGAGCGTCGAGAAGGACCCCAGGAGGACGACCAGGGCCAGCCCGAGGAGCGTCACGGCGACCAGCACCTCCACGAGCGACCCGCCTCGCTCGTCGTGCCAGGCCCGCCATGAGGCTCGCCGCAGCATCAGCGGATCTGCTGGAGGATCGAATACATCGGCGTGACGACCGACAGCGCCACGAAGCCGACCATGAGCGCAACGCCGACGATCATCAGCGGCTCGATGACCGTCGTCATCTGCCGGGTGCGGTACTCCAGGTCGTCGTCCATGAAGTTCGCCGCGTCTTCGAGGTAGCGATCCAGGGTGCCGGTCTCCTCGCCGACCTTCATCATCTGCAGGAGGAGCGGGCCGAACAGCCGGCTGCGGATCAGCGGCGCGGTCAGGCCCTCGCCTTCGAGGAGCGACTCCCGGGCCGGTACGAGGCCCCGTCGGTACACCTCGTTGCCGGTGCCCGCGGCCGCGATCTCGAGCGCCTGCACGATCGGGACGCCCGCCCGCAGGAGGATGCTCATCATGCGGGCGAAGCGGCTGGCAATGCCCAGCTTGACCAGCCCCTTGATCAGCGGCACGTGCAGGACGGCCCGATTGCGGAAGCGGCGAACCGGTCCCGCCGCCCGCACAACATAGGCGGCCGCAAGCAGCGCCAGGACGACGATGCCCGTCGAGATTCCGTAGCGCTCGCCGAACGAGCCGAGCGCCAGGAGGATGCGCGTCGGCAGCGGCAGCTCGGCCTTGAAATCGGCGAACAGGCGCGCAAAGGACGGCAGGACGAACGTGATCAGGATGAACACGACGATGATCGCCAGCCCCAGGACGAGGGTCGGGTAGGTCATCGCCTGGCGGATGCGCTTGTTCGTTGCATCGCCCCGTTGCAGGTACAGGGAGATCTGATCGAGGATCGTGTCGAGCTCGCCCGACGCCTCTGCCGCGATGACCATGTCGATGTAGAGCTGTGAGAAGGTGGCGGGATGGTGAGCGAGGGCTCGTGACAGGAGCTCTCCCTCACGGAGGCTGGCTGCGACGGCGTCCAGGGTGCGCCGAAAGGCCCGCGAGCTCGTCTGCTCGCGGACGACCGCGATGCCGTCCAGGATCGGCACGCCGGCCCGGATGAATGTCGCCATCTGGCGGCTGAACACGAGCAGCTCCGTCTTGCTGACGGAGAACAGGCTCGGGAACGAGCGTTCGATGAATCCCGGGCCTTTCGCCCCGGTCGGGCGGGCCGGAGGGGTCTCGCCGTCGTCGGACCGGGCGGCGCGGCCCTTCCGGACGCTCCGCAGGCCGATCACGCGGCCACCACGCAGCGGAGGGCTTCGGCCGTCGTCGCGATTCCGGCCGCGGCCTTGCGCAGGGCGTCGGTGCGGAGCGGGATCATTCCGTCCGTGATGGCCTGGGTGCGCAGCTCATCGTAGCCGACGCCGCGGCTGATGAGCCGGCGGAGCTCGGGCGTGACACGCAGCAGCTCGTACGTCGCGATCCGATCAAGGAAGCCGGTTCCGCCGCAGTACGTGCAGCCGCGGCCCACCCAGAGCGCGTTGGGGACGGCGATTCCGGCATTGAGGAAGAGCCCGTGCTCCTCGACCGTCGGCTCGATCTCCAGCCGGCAGTGGACGCAGATCCGTCGCATGAGGCGCTGCGCCGCGATACCGGTGACGCTGGCCGCGACGAGGAATGGCTCGACGCCCATCTCCAGGACGCGGAGGAGGGCGCTGGCGGCGTCGGTGGCGTGCATCGACGACAGCACGAGATGGCCGGTCAGGGCCGCCTGGACCGCGATCTCGGTGGTCTCGCGATCGCGCATCTCGCCGACCAGGATGACGTCGGGATCCTGGCGCAGGATCGCTCGCAGGCCGGTCGCGAAGCTGATTCCCGCGGCCGCGTTGACCTGGGTCTGGTTGACGTTCTCGAACGTGTACTCGATCGGATCCTCGATCGTGGTCACGTTCAGCGCGACGCGGTCGATCTCGTTGATGGAGGCATACAGCGTTGTCGTCTTGCCGCTGCCGGTGGGACCGGCGACCACGACCATGCCGAACGTCGAGTCGAGCAATGACCGGAAGACCGGGTGGACCGTAGGCGGGAACCCCAGCTGGTCGAGCCGGCGGAACGTGCGCGCCCGATCCAGGAGCCTGAGGACGACCTTTTCGCCCCACATCGTCCGCATCGTGGCGACCCGGATGTCGACCGGCCTGCCCTCGATGTCCAGCGTGATCTGGCCATCCTGCGCGCGCTGCTTCTCGACGATGTTCAGCTCGGCCAGGATCTTGATCCTGCTCACCAGGCCGGGGGCCAGGTCGGCCGGAAGCTCGACGACGTCGCGCAGGATGCCGTCCACGCGCGCCCGCACCCGCAGGCCGCGCATCTGCGGCTCGAGGTGGAGGTCGCTCGCGCGGTCGCGCAGGGCCTGCGTGACGAGAAGGTTGACGATCTGGACCACCGGTGCGGCGCTCAGCTCGATCAGCGCTGCGTCCCGTTCGCGGGCGGCAGCCGGGACGGCGGGCTCCGACTTGCGGCTGGCGAATGCCGAGACCTGGACGGCCAGGTCGCCGGTCACCCGGTAGCGCCGCGGAATGGCGTCGTGGATCTCCGACCGGAACGCGAGGAGCGGCTCGATCCGGCGGCCGCTCAGCCGGGCTGCCTCCTCCAGCGAAGCCCGGTCGCCCGGGTCTTCGGTCGCCACGAACAGGCGCGTGTCGCGCAGGGCGAGCGGCAGGATCGACAGGCGGCGCGCATCGGCCTCGCTGATCGCCCGCAGCGCATCCTCATCGCTGGGGTGCTCGCGCAGGTCGACGAGCGGCGCGTCGAGCTGGACGGACAGCACGGCGGCGAGCGTGGTGTCGTCAAGGACGCCGTCCTCGCGAAGGATCTCTCCGAGCCGGCGGCGGCGCGTCGACTGTGCCGCGAGCGCCGCTTCGATCTGGGCGGCCGTGGCGAGCCGGGCCTCGAGAAGCAGGTCGCCGAGGCGATGGGCCGGAGGCATCGCGGATCCCCCGACCATCGATCCCGTGGGGGACCCGATTCGGTTGCCCGGCCCGGCGGCGAGGGCGTTCACGCCAGGCCCGGCCAGAGCAGGCGGACCACGCCCGGCCCGCCCAGGAAGCCAACCATGGCTCCCGCGGCCAGGGCGGGCCCGAACGGAACCGGCTGTCGGCGGCCGATCCGGCCCATGGCAATGAGGAGGACGCCGGATACCGCGCCGATCGCGAACGCCGCGAACAGCGCGACCAGGACCGCCGGCCAGCCGATGACGATGCCGATCAGGGCGGCGAGCTTCGCGTCGCCGAGTCCAATGCCGCCCGTGAGCAGCGCCAACAGGCCGAGACTCACGCCGGCCAGCAGCCCCGCCCCCACGAACGACCACCATTGCCCGACCGGCTGAGCCAGGGCCAGGGCGAGGCCGGCCGCGAGGGCCGGATAAACCGCGACGTTCGGGATGCGCTGATGCCGGGCGTCATAGGCGGCGAGGCCCAGCAGCAGCAGGCCATAGAGGCCGAGAACCGCGAGGTACCAGGCTGGCCAGCCCCAAGGATCGTGCACAGATCGCCCCGTGTTCGTGATTGCCGGCAGACCGCTCGCCGCCAGCAGCGAATACGAACTGGTTGCCCGCACGCAACGTTACGAACGGGCAGGGGGCTTCGCCATGGTACGAACGTTAGGGTGGCCCCGTCGCCGGTACGGTGCCGGGCGGTCCGGTGCAATCCTGACGTTCGTCAGGCATCGCTACCGGCTGCGCTCGGGCACCAGAGGGTCGACGGCTGGCCGAGGCGCCAGCGGACGAGGACAATGGCTCGATCCGGATGGGGATGGGAGGATTGCAGAATGCCGCAGGCGCAACATACGGTGACGATCCGGCGCCCCGTCGAGGCGGTCTTCGACTTCGTCGCCGACGGCGAGAACTGCCCACAGTGGCGGCCGGGAGTCCTGGACATCAAGCGAATCTCGGGCGACGGGGTGGGCACGACCTATCGACAGGGTGTTCGCGGTCCGATGGGTCGCCGGATCGCCGCGGACTACCGGGTGACCGTGCTCGAGCCGAATCGCGTCCTGGCGTTCGAGACGATCGCCGGGCCCGTTCGTCCTCGGGGCCGGTACGAGTTCGAGCCCCACAACGGCAGCACTCGCCTGACGTTGTCGCTGGAGACGGAGCTGAGCGGCCTGACCAGGCTGCTGATGGGTGGGATGGTGTCCAGGACGATGGCCTCCGAGGTGATGACCCTCGACAATCTCAAGCGCATCCTGGAGGCCTGACGTGCGAGTGGCGGTTCGCCTTTCGGCTAACACCAAGCGATCAGGCGAGACGCTCCGAGACGGTGCTGCGCCCGAACGCGCGTCCTAGCGCCAGGACGTGTCCGGGATACGCTCCGACATCATCAGGAAGCCCAGCCACAACCAGCTGGCGCCGAACACCGCCCACAGCCCGAGGAGCGGAAGCGCCTCGAACGGCATGACGTCCGACGACGCGCCCTCGAGGATCTGCCGGGCGACCGTCAGTGAGCCTGCCGTGGCCAGACCGAGGCCGCCGATGAGCAGCGGCACCGGGCTGAGCCGGGGCAGGACGTTGACCCAGATCGCGGACAGGGCAGACATGGCCGCGCCAACACCGAACAGGACGGCGCCGGGCGCCAGGCCGTGGAATCGCCACGGACCCAACGGCACGCCCAGGACCGATACCGCCACGTCCGCCTGGGAGATGCTGCCGAGGACGATCAGCACGCAACCGATCAGTCCGATCGCATAGCCCGCCCGACCGAGGACACCGGAGCGGCCGGCGTGCCGGGCCTGGAGCGCGACGAAGCCGATCACGACGAAGAGGATCGTGGCGGGCATGAGGACCACGGGCGCGGCCGCAACGAACTGGATCAGGGCCAGCGTCAGGAGCCACAGGATGCCGCCGAGGAGGGCCCCGAAGCCGCCCATGCGAGTGAATCTGGAGGGCGCCATCAGTACCTCCGACTGAGCAGTGCGGTGCTATCGACGGGCAGGCCGCCGCCGACGAGACTTGGCGAGCAGGACGGCCAAACCGGCGATAACCACGAAGGCCACGACCCCCGGGGCCGCTCCGCCATCGGTCGCGGGTCCCGCGATCGTGGTCGTCGGCGGCGACGTCACCTTTGGCTTGTGCCCCGGCGCGGCGGGAGGATTGCCCCCCGGTGCGGGCGGCGGGGTGGCCGGCGGCTTCGGCGCCAGCGCGAACGGCGGCAGCTCGCCGACGATGGCGCTCGGCTGGATGCTCCGGTCCTGGTTCTTGGCGCCGGCGCCATCGAGATTGAGTGTCCGCATGTGCCACGGTGCGCCGGACACTTCCCCGGCGCCATCGCGCGCCCCACCCGCCGCACGATCCCAGAACGCCGACTGGGCAAGATGGCCGCCCCAGGCAAGCAGAACCGCGGAGCCTGTCGACCGGAAGGTGACGAGGTAGTCGGCAGTGCTGTTGCCGTTCACCGAGCCGGTGTGGATCGCCCGGCTGATCGAGGTGATGGTGCCGCCCCAGATGGTGAGCCGGCGGGCGACCCCGGAGTACACCTCAGCCGCGTTGACCGACAGGCCGTTCGCCACGAAGGGATCGGCCGGGAAGGCGAAGGAGCTCGATGTTGGCAGGGACGGGCACATCGACGAGATGCCGCCGCCGCTCGCGCCACAGGGATTCGGGTGGACCCAACCGCTCCAGGTGGCCAGGAAGTCGTACGCCTTGTGGCCGCCCGCCGTGAAGTCGTAATTGATGTGGATGGTGTGGCGGCCTGCTGCGAGGCCCTCTACGGCCAGCCGGAAGGGGACGATCCCGCCCTCGGGGTAGCGCGCGTTGTTGCCATTCAGGTTGCCGTTCTGCCAGGCGTTGGCGAGCGAGGCCCATTGGTCGAGGTTCACGGACCCGCCGGCCGCCTGAGCCGGCCCTGGCCGCTGGACGACCGCGAGCAGCGCGACGAGCACGACCGCGAACGTTGCTCCGATCGGGCGAGCCCGACGGCTCCCTGGAATCCGACGTCGACCTGACACGCCTACCCTCATGTGATGCGTCCGGTGCGCATTCGGGCACGAGTCTTCCTGCGGCCGGGTCCTGTGTCGAGGGGCGCATCCGGGCTACCTGGCCGCTCCAAACGGCCCGGACTGCACCGGACCGATCAAGAATGACGAGAATCCGGTGCGCGGCGACACCGGCCTGGCCTAACGCCGTCGCGGTCTCGGTAACGGCGAGCTGGACCGGTGTGAGCGTGAACGACGAGGATCGGGGACCAGGGTGATGGACGGCGAATTCGCGCTGCGCGAGCTGCTCCTGCGATTCGCACGGCGGATGCTCTCGGCCGGGCTCGTGACCGGCACGTCGGGCAACCTGAGCGTGCGCGAGCCGGGCTCGGAGCGGTTCCTCGTGACCCCGTCGGGCGTCGACTACGAGGCACTGCGGTCGGAGGATCTTGTCGCGGTCGACCCCGACGGGCAGCCGATGGGGCCTGGCCTGACGCCGTCGGTCGATACGCCCAGCCACGTGGCCATCTACCGCGCCCGCCTCGACGTCAACGGGGCGGTCCATACCCACTCGCCGTACGCGGCTGCATTCGCCGCGGTCGGCGAACCGATTCCTCCGTTGCTCCTGGAGGCCGCGGGCTACCTCGGAGGGGCGGTCGGGCTGATGGACTACGTTCCGCCGGGCAGCCCGGAGGCGGCCCCACGTCTCGTCGCGGCGCTCGCCGGCCAGCGCGCCGTCCTGCTTCCAAGCCACGGGGTGATGGCGGTCGGGGAGACACTGCCCAAGGCCTTTCACGCGGCGACCGCGGTGGAGGAGGGCGCCCACGTTGCCTGGCTCGCCCGCCACCTCGGCCGGCCGCGGCCGGTTCCCGAAAGCGATATCGCCTGGATGAATGAGTTCATCCATCGCCGTTACGGCCAGCGATAGCGGATCCGGACCGGCCGGCGATAGCGGATCCGGGCCGGCTGCGATTCGTTGTTTCCGATGGTCGGATTCGGGCGCAGAATGCGATCTCGGACCAGGAGGAGCACGGCGATGATCCTGCGCAACGCCTACCCAGACGTGTCGATCCCCGACCAGCCCCTCACGGCGTTCGTCCTGGAGCAAGCCGCCGAGCGCGGCGACAAGCCCGCCCTCGTCGACGGGCCGAGTGGGCGGACCCTCACATATGCCGGTCTGGCGGACAGCGTGCGCCGGATGGCAGGCGGTCTCGCCCGACGTGGCGTCTCGCAGGGCGACGTGGTCGCCCTGTTCGCCCCCAACATGCCCGAGTGGGCGGTCGCGTTCCATGGGATCGCGTCGCTCGGCGCGGTCGTGACGACGATCAACTCGCTGGCGACGAGCGAGGAGATCGAGCGTCAGCTGCGCGACTCCGGAAGCCGCTTCCTCATCACGGTGCCGCCCTTCCTCGACCGGGCCGCTGAGCCCGCCCGGGTGGCAGGCCTTCGCGAGGTCTTCGTGTTCGGGGAGGCGAACGGCGCGACGCCGGTCGCCTCGCTCCTGGCCGAGGATGCCCAGCCGCCGCCCGTCTCGATCGCTCCGTCCGACCTCGTGGCACTGCCCTACTCGAGCGGCACCACCGGCTTCCCCAAGGGCGTCATGCTCAGCCACCGCAACCTCGTGGCCAACCTGCTCCAGACGGGCGCCGGACAGGACATTCGTGAGGACGAGACGCTCATCGCGGTCCTGCCCTTCTTTCATATCTACGGCATGACGGTCATCCTCAACCTCGGGCTGAGGCGTGGCGCGACGATCGTCACGATGCCGAAGTTCGAGCTCGAGCCGTTCCTGCAGGTCATGGCCCAGCGTCGGGTCACGCGCGCCTTCCTCGTGCCGCCCATCGTCCTGGCTCTCGCCAAGCAGCCTGCCGTGGACGGTTACGACTTGTCGGCGTTGCGGCTCATCTTGTCGGGCGCAGCGCCGCTCGACGCGAGCCTGGCCAACGCCTGCGCTGCCCGGCTCGGCTGCATGGTGATGCAGGGTTATGGCCTGACCGAGACGAGCCCGGTGGTCGTCATCACCTCTGACCGCCCGGGCATGGCCCGACCGGGCTCCATCGGAACGCTTGCTCCCAACACCGAGGCCAGGATCGTCGACGTCACGACCTCCGAGGAGCTGGGCACGGGTGAAGACGGCGAGATCTGCTTCCGTGGCCCTCAGGTGATGCAGGGCTATCTCGGCAACCCGGAGGCGACCGCGCAGACGATCGACGCCGCGGGCTGGCTGCACACCGGCGACATCGGCCACGTCGACGCCGACGGCTATTTCTTCATCGTCGACCGGCTCAAGGAGCTCATCAAGTTCAAGGGCTACCAGGTGCCGCCGGCCGAGCTCGAGGCGCTCCTGCTGCGCCACCCCGCCGTGGCCGATGCCGCCGTCATTCCCATCCCGGACGAGGAGGCCGGCGAGATCCCCAAGGCGTTCGTGGTGCTCGCCGATGCGGGGTTCGACGCCGACGAGCTCATGCCGTACGTGGCCGAGCACGTGGCGCCGTACAAGCGCATCCGCCGAGTGGAGGTCATCGACGCGATCCCCAAGTCGGCATCCGGCAAGATCCTGCGGCGGGTCCTCGTGGAGCGAGAGCGTGCCCTGGCGATGGCCCAGCGCGCCTAGTCTCGGCGGAGTCCTTGGCTCCTACCCGCGGCGAGCGGGCCTAGCCGAACCAGCTTCCGACCGGCAGGTCGACGGGGAAGCTGTCCGATTCGG
This sequence comes from Candidatus Limnocylindria bacterium, assembly GCA_035637675.1. Lineage (GTDB taxonomy): Bacteria > Chloroflexota > Limnocylindria > Limnocylindrales > CSP1-4 > C-114. Next base: position 20,317 of record DASPWU010000092.1, read on the forward strand.
TGGCGCCGGCGGCCGGGATCGGTTCGGCGAACGTGCCGATCTCATCGACGATCTCCATGTCGCGCTCCGGTTCGCGGGCATCATAGACGCCCACGCCGACACGTGGCTCAAAGATCGCGGGCCGAATCGGATCGTCGGCGGGCGCGTAGGGGAACGTCAATTGCGAGGCCATCGGACTCCTCCTGCGCTCGCGTGCGCATGCGGTGCTCGGATCGTAGACACGCGTCTGCGATCGCGCATGACCCGGATGGGCCGAAAGCGGATGCCCTTTCGTCCCACGGCCCGGCCGACCGGTGGATGAAAACGGAATGCGCCTGGAGTCCGACGCACGAGCCACAAAGAACGGAGCGGTTCCCGAGGGAACCGCTCCGGTGCTGTCCCGGTGAAGGTGCGATCCGCCGAAGCGGGACGCCTTCTGCCATCGCCCCAAGGGCATCTATCACGTCGGCTGCACCGACTACCCTGACCCTACCTACCCATGACCTTGGTGCTGGGGCAGCTGGCCGCTCTCGCAGCGCATATAACTGTACCGCTCCGGTGCGAGAAAGCCAAGGGTTTTGTTCAAACTTCCGGTGTAAATTCCTTAACCTTCCCTCTGGCCGGCGAGCGCGCCCGCCAGGCCGCTGTTTCAGCTGTCGTGGACGGTCACCGAGGTCATCGCCACCGGCTCCTTGGGCAGGTCGCGGCCGTCGCGTGGCGCCGACACGATCCGATCGACGATGTCCATGCCCTTCGTCACCAGCCCGAACAACGTGTAGTTCTTGGGCAGCCTGCCGGTCAGGTCGTCCGTGCAGATGAAGAACTGGCTTCCGTTCGTGTTGGGCCCGGCGTTGGCCATCGCGAGCGCGCCGCGGACGTAATCGCCCTTCACCGGCTCATCCTCGAACTTGTAGCCGGGACCGCCTGTTCCGACCTTGCTTCGATCGAGCTTCGGCTTCTTGCCGTATTGCCCGTCTCCGCCCTGGATGACGAAGCCCGGGACCACGCGGTGGAAGACGACATCGTCGTAGAAGCCCTTGCCGGCCAGGTCCACGAAGTTGGCGACGGCCTTTGGCGCTGACTGGTCATACAGGTCGATCTCGATGGGGCCGAGCTCGGTGGCGATCGTGGCGCGGGTCATGGACATCTCTCCTTCGGGTTGTGGATGTGCTCGGGCTACGGGGTGTTGACGGTGACCTTGGTCATGGGCACGGGATCGAGCGCGGCGTTATTGGGCTCGCCGCTGTTGGGCATGGCCGCGATCGCGTCCACCAAGTCCATCCCGGACGTCACGTGGCCCATGATCGCGTAGGTATTGGCGGATTCGAGCGCCGGGCGGGCCGTGTCGGCGAGGACGATGAAAAACTGGGAGCCTTCCGAATGCGGCTGGGGGGTGCGGGCCATTGCCACGACGCCGCGACCGTATGGAGCCGTGATCGGATCGTCGTCGATCGTGTAGCCCGGACCACCCTGGCCCACCCGATTCCGGTCGAGCGCGGTGCTCTTGCCGAACTGCCCGTCGCCGCCCTGGATGACGAAGCCGGGGACGAGCCGGTGGAATACGACGCCGTCGTAGTAGCCGCACCTGGCCAATGCGAGGAAGTTGCCCACTGCCGCCGGCGCCAGGTCCGCCTCCAGCCTCATGACGATCGTCCCCTTGGGCGTCTCCACGGTCAGCGTGGCCACCGATCCGGCGGTCGCGTGCGCCGGCGCAGATCCGGGGCAGGCCGCTCCCGACGGGGCCGACTGAGTCGCCCCACTCGGAACGGCTCCGGACGGAGCGGACGAGGCGGATTGCGAGCACGCGCTCGTGACCAGGCCGCCCACGATCGCGAGCACGATCAGCCAAATCGGCACGGACTGACGACCGAATGTCATGCGGCGGCCTCCAGGGCGGCGGGGTAATCGATGGCTCCGGACAGGAGGGCTTCTCCGAGGATGAGTCCCGTGATCCCCGCCTGACGGAGCCGACGGATGCCGTCGAGGTCGGACACCCCGCCGGCGACGAGCAGGTCCAGGTCGTGCTGTCGGCCAAGGCTGGCCAGATGTTCGGCGCCGGCCGCATCACCCCCATGCGACAGAACGACCCGTCGCACGCCCCGATGGGCGAGCTCGCCGAGGAGGCCATCGATTGTGGGCGCAACGGGCCGCCGCCACGGAAACGCCGCAAACCGCTCCGGCCGGGGATCGAGACCAACCGCCAGCCAGTCGCCCGCGACGTCGAGACACTCGCGCAGGCGGTCCGGATCGTCCACGACGTTCATCGCGAGGACCACTCGAGTGGCTCCGGCGGCGAACGCCAGTCGGACATGGTCTGCCGCCTCCAGGCCGCCGGCGATCTGGATCGGCACCGCGACGGTCGCCGCGATCCGTCCGACCGCCTCGAGGTTGGCCGGCGCACCGGCCCGTGCGCCGTCCATGTCGACGAGGTGGACGATCCGGGCGCCGAGCCCGACGAACTGCGCCACGATCCGCTCGGGCCGGTCGGTGGGGGCGCCCACGCCGGCGGCAACGCCCGGCCAGTAGACGACTCGCGATCGCCCGCCGGCCAGATCGATCGAGGGGATCACGTCCATGCCGCTCAGGCCTGCCCCGGCGCCTGGCCCTCGCCGGCCAGCAGCCGGCGATGGAAGCTGATCGGCAGGCTGCCGTTGGCGAGAAGCGCGTCGTGGAACGCCCCCAGGCTGAACGCGCCGCCCAGCCGGCGCTGCTCGTCGGCCCGGAGCTGGAGCAGGAGCACCTTGCCCAGCAGGTATGAGAGCTGGTAGGTGGGGGTGTAGGTGTAGCGATGGACCTCGGCGCGAGCGTTCGGCGCCTCGAAGCTCGTCTGCTCCGCGAGCCAGCGGACCGCCTCGTCGACCCCGATCTCGCCCCGGTGCATGCGCACGTCGAGCACGATCCGGCAGGCCCGCCAGATGACGTCCGTGTACATGCTCAGCCGGAACTTCGGTTCCACGTCGAAGCCCTGCTCGCGCATCATCTGTTCGGAATACATGCCCCAGCCCTCGACGAACTCGGGGGCCTCCGTGGTCAGCCGGGTGAGCGAGGGGTGCCGTGCCGCCACCGACAGCTGCAGATGGTGACCGGGGTAGGCCTCGTGAATGCTCGTGTTGCTGATCGAGCTGTAGTTGTGCTCGAGCATGGCCCCGGCCGCGTCGCCCACCGACGGCGTGACGACATAGATGCCGGTCGGATCACGGTCGAACTTTGGCGGGTCGAAGTAGGCCGCGAAGGGGATGATGTTGCGCAGGTAGTCGGGCGTCGCGATCACCGAGATCCGCTCGTCCGGTGGGACGCTCACGATCCCGCGATCGATGAGGTGCTGGCGGGCCCGGACCATGGCCTCGCGGTACGCCTCGAGCGCCTGCTCAAAGGTGGCCGGGTGGTCGGCCTTGACCCGCTCGACCACGGCCGCCTCCTCGGCCGTGGGATCGATCTCCCGGGCGGCTGCGACTCGCGCCGCCTTCGCGTCGGCCAGCTGCCGCCAGCCGATCTCGAGGATCGCGTCGGCGTCCAGGCCGTCGAACCGGCGCAGCGCGACCGCTTCATCCAAGCGGTCGCGTCCGATGGCCCAATCGTCCACGCCAGCGGCCAGGCTTCCGCCGAGCCATTCGGCATACCCGGCCACGGCATCGCGGGCCAGTGCCAGGGCGCGCTCGAGGCGCCGCAGCTCCGGAGCCCCGAGGACGTCCCGTGCCGCCGCCTCGATGTCCCGGAACAGGACGGGGAGCTCGCCCGCGGTGTCGATCTCGAGCTGCTGCCAGAGCCGGACCTGGGGTACGACGGCCCTGGTGCGGCTGGCGCCCAGGAACGCCGGGACTTCCTCGAGCCTGCCGGCGATCGATTCCAGCCGCTCAGCCAGCGGGGCGAAATCGCGGGCAAACAAGAGGAAGAGCGCGTCGCCGACCGTGTCCATGGCCGTCGAGCGACGCTCCCAGATCCGGACGCTCTCCGCCTCGAACAGGGCGCGCCGGACATTGTGGGTCTCCAGGTCTCGCTCGAACCCGGCCGCTTCCGACAGGCCGGCGGGATCGAGAGCCTCCACCACAGCCAGATGTTCGCGGTCGGCGGCGATCTCCTGGAGGACCGCGTCGCGGCTGCCGTCGCCCAGGCGGCTGTCTTCGGTGTGTATGCCCGTGGCGGTCGCGACCACGGGGTTGTCCCGGACCAGCCGCCGGAAGCGCGTCTCGACGAGGTCGTACAGCCGATCGTCCAGCGGCCCGGCGTTGGCAGCGCGGGCCGGCCGGGTGAGGGCGACCTCGGAGAGGCTCGACTCGGTCACGGTTCCTCCTGGGCCCGGCCAAGGCCGGGCGGGTCGGTGGCCGTCGCTCCCTCAGGCCGGCCCTGCGGCGACGGGGGACACACCAGACGATCGAGTGAAAGCGTTGTGGGCCAATGCGGCACGCACGGCGCCGACAGTCGTGTCGATGTCGGCGGCCGAGATCCCGTGGTGGGTGGCCGCGCGGATCTGTCCATGGGGATATTCCACCATCAGGACGCCGCGTGCACGGAGGGCAGCCAGGAAGGCCGCGCGGTCGCCGCGAACCTTGAACACGACGAAGTTCGTCCGGACGCGACCGGGGTCCAGCGGCCCCGGCTGGGGCTGGGCGATGTCACCCGCGGAGACGATGCCGTCCAGGCCGCTCAAGCCTTCGGCCAGCCGCCGGGCGTTGGCGTGGTCCTCGGCCAGCCGCTCGATCATGCCCCCCGGGCCATCGCGGAGGGCGATCAGGCCGGCGGCGGCCAGGATCCCGACCTGGCGCATGCCGCCGCCGACGAGCTTTCGCGCCCGGCGGGCCCGCCAGATGAAGTCGCGACTGCCCACGACCAGGGAGCCGACCGGGCAGGCGAGGCCCTTGGACAGGCAGAAGGAGATACTGTCGGCCGGTCCCGAGAGCTCGGTCGGGCTCACGCCAAGGGCCACGACCGCGTTCCAGAACCGTGCCCCATCGACGTGGACGGGAACGCCGCGGTCGTGCGCGATGGCGGCGACCGCCCGCGTGTATTCCGGAGTCAGCGGCTGGCCCATCGAGTGAGCGTGGGTGTTCTCGATCGCGACGAGACCGGTGATCGGCTCGTGGACGTCGGCCGGATCGCGGAATGCGCTCGCGATCGCCGCCGGATCCATCGTCCCATCCGCTCGCTCGGCGATGACCCGCACGCTCGCTCCGACCACGACCGCGTATGACGCGGCCTCGTCCATGACGATGTGGCTGGAGGCCGCGGCGATCGTCTCCTGGCCGCGGGCCAGATGGGCCATCTGGGCGACGAGATTGGCCATCGCTCCGCTGGCGACGAAGAGTCCCGCCTCCTTGCCCAGGAGCTCGGCGGCCCGGTCCTGAAGGGCATGCACGGTCGGGTCCTCATCCCAGACGTCGTCGCCGACATCGGCTGCCGCCATCGCCCGGCGCATCTCGTCGGTGGGCTTGGTGACGGTGTCCGACCGGAGGTCGATGAGCTCCATCGGCCGAGTATAGGAGAGGTCTCGGCGCCCGGGCCGTGACCGCGACCCGGGCGGGCTCCTGGGGCCGGAACCGAGACCGGGCGCGCGGTGTACCAGCAGCATGAGCGAGGACATGGGAGTGGACCGGCCGAGCCGCCGCGCGGCCGAATCCCCGGCGGGAGGCGACGAGACCGGACCGATCATCGTGGCGGTTCCGCATCCCGATCCCGGCTGGGCCCGGCGACTGGCTCGTGCCGCGCTCCTGGCCCTCGCCAGCACGGTTCTCCTCGCCCTCGCCGCGACTCAGTTGCTGACGCCCGCGAAACGGGCTCCGGAGAGCGGGAACGGGGTGGGAGGCGGAGGCGATTCACCCCGGCCGGCGCCCACCCAGCGGGCCACGACCGGGCCGCCGGTCGTCCGTCTGAACGGCTCCCCGGCTCCGTCCGAACAGCTGATCGTCCACGGCGGCGCCGACCGCATCCTGGACCTGGCGACCGGCCGGATCGGGCCCGCCCTCACGGCGAATTGGGCCGACCGGCTCATGCAGCTCGGCGATGGCTCCTACCGATGCGTGTGCCTGGAGCGCTCGACGAGCCGCGGCCTGGAGCGCGTCGTCATCCACCTGCGCGACACCTCGGCTGACGGCACGATCGTTCGCGACATTCCCCTCCCGGCATACACCGGCCGGCCCGATCCCCATGTTTCGGGCGATCAGGGCGAGTCGGTCTCGATCACGACCGCGGTGGATCCGAGCAGTGGACTGCTGTTGCTCGGTCGGGCGACCCGGCAGGCGCCTCGATGGACGGTCGGCGTGGACGTCGTGGACCTCGCCGCCGGACGGGTCGTCCAGAGCCTTCCGCTGTGGACCGCGTCATCCCACGTGGAGGCCGACGGCTCCACGTTCGCTCGATATGCCTGGTCACCTCAGATGGTCGTCTCACCGGACGGGCGCCGCGTGCTCATTCAGGCATCCGTCATGTCGGTCGGCGAAATCGAGCGCACGGCCTACTGGTCGGCGCCGATCGCCGGGCTGGAGGTCGGGACGCCTCGCCGCCTGCGGGCCGGCAGGGACTCGCTCTCCGGCCCGGACTGCCGTGACACCTTCGCCTCGTTCGTCGACGGCCGGACGTTGTTCGCGCTCTGCATCAGCCCAAACGAGGCCGGGGTCATGTTCCTCCGTCGGGTCACGCTCGACGGCGACGCGCTGGGCGACATCGACCTCATGCGGACGTTCCCCGACACGCACATCGCGGGTCGCCTCATGGACAGGATCGGCGATGCCCTGTACCTGTGGGATCCGTTCAGCCTGACGATCGCTCGCGTGGACCTCCGGACCGGCGAGGTCACGAGCCGGGTCATCGATCGAGCCAGGCTCGCGTCCGGTGGGGCTGCCCATGCCGATCCAGTGGCAAGCCTTGGGCGAGCGTTGGGGCGCTGGATCGCTCCGACGGCGGCCGCCAAGGTCTGGCTCGAGCCCGCGATGGCCCTTTCGCCCGACCGTTCGCGCCTGTACCTCCTGGCGGTGAATACCAGGGACTTCACCGAAGTGGAGGGCGGCTCGGCCGGGGTGCTCGTCCTGGATACGGCGACTGTGGATGTGCTCGATCGCTGGCCACCCGCCGCCGACTTCGTGTCGATCGCGACGAGCGCCGATGGCCGATTCGTCTATGCCTCCGGGATAGCGTCCGTCGACTCCGCCGGCGCGCGCACGGATCAGCCGGCGTCGGTCACGGTCTACGATCGCGAGACCGGGCGCCAGGTCGCGTTCCTCGGTCAGCTCGGAGAGGATTGGGTGATGTTCGAGCCGCCGCCTGGCTAGGATCGCCCGACCGATCCGAATAGGGACAACGCCGGCCGCACCTGCTATCCTGCCGACTCGCCGCCCGCGGACCCGTGGTGTAGCGGCCCAACATGCCAGCCTGTCACGCTGGAGATCGCCGGTTCGAATCCGGTCGGGTCCGCCAGCATCGCCTCCACCTACGCCCCGTCCCCCGCCCGGACGGGGCGTTCCTTTGCGGCCGGCAGCCATAATCCGTTCGCGGTCAGCCTGTCGCGGCCGCTCAGCGGGAGACCACATGCCGGGGCGACCGACGCGCACCGTTCACCGGCCCAACCGCGTCGCCGTGCGCTGGTTGGTGGTTGCGTCACTCATGGCCGGATGCGCGCCGGTGCCCGCTGGCACGGCGGCCCCTCGTGTGTCCGCGACGGCCTCTGGCACCGCCGCGGCTGGCACCGCCGCGGCCGAAGCATTCCGGATCGTGGGTTATGTCGGTGACGTTGACGGGAACGCGGGCCAGGTTCAGTTCGACAAGCTGACACACGTCAACTACGCATTCCTCATTCCCAACGCCGACGGGTCCGTCGCCGAGCTCGCGAATCCGTGGAAGCTTGATGAACTGACGGCGCGCGCCCACGCCGCCGGTGTCAAGGTCCTGATCTCGGTCGGCGGCTGGGGCTGGGACGCCCAGTTCGAGGCGTTTGCCGCGGAACCCACCGCGCGAGCCGCCTTCGTTGGCCTGCTTCGTCGGTTCGTCCTGGACCATGGGATCGACGGCGTTGACGTCGACTGGGAGTACCCGGACCGTGGACCATCTGCCTCGAACTACCTGGCCCTGATGGGCGAGCTGCGCGCCGCGCTGCCCCGCCCGGCGCTCCTGACCGCGGCCGTCGTCGCAGCGGGAGCCACCGCGGAGGGGATCGTCCCCGAGGTCTTCCCGCTGGTCGATTTCATCAACGTGATGGCCTACGACGGACCCGGGCCCACCCATTCGCCGTACAGCTTCGCGGAGTCGTCACTCACCTTTTGGAGTGCGCGGGGCCTGCCGCGCGAGAAGACGGTCCTGGGCGTTCCGTTCTACAGCCGACCCGTGGAGGTCCCGTATCGCAAGCTCGTGGCGACCAGCGCCGAGGCGCCCAACGCGGATGCGCTGGACTACTTCGGCACGACCGTCAACTACAACGGCATCCCGACCATCAAGGCCAAGACCGAGCTTGCCATGCGCACGGCCTCCGGGATCATGGCCTGGTCCCTGGCGCAGGACACAACGGACTCGACGTCGCTGCTCGGGGCGATCGACCGGACGGTCAGGGCCGCCGGACGTCGGTGATCCTCAGGCGACCGCTGAGGCTTCCAGCCGATCCGACGGGCGGCGGACGATCGGCACGAGGGCGGCCAGCATGGACAGCGCCGTGAACCACAGGGTCGGCAGCGCGACGACGAGAGCCACCACGAGGAGTGGCTCACCCAGTCGCGGCCGCAGGCGACCGGCGATGACGGCCAGGGCGAGCCCGAGCCCGGCCCTGACCCAGTACGGCACGAGCAGGAACGACGAGGCGTCGGCAGGACCCCGCACGCGCAGCACCTCCGCGAACTGGGCCCAGGCATCGGGTGCCAGGACCACGCTGACCGCCAGCATGGCTGCCCCCGCGAGAGCGGTGATAGCCGCGTCCCGCCAGCGGCCGCGCGCCGCCAGGTAGACGATGCCCAGCCCTGGCGACAACTTGATCGCGGCGCCGACCGCGAACAGGATCGGCCAGCGCCGGATCGCCAGGACGACCAGCACCGCGAGGATCAGGTGCACGTTCCGGAACCACAGCTCCGTGGCGACCGGCAGGAACGCGATCAGCGCCAGGAACGGCAGCGGCCGGCTGCCGGCGAGCCACCACGTGCAGCCGAGAAGCAGCGCCAGCCAGGCCCAGCTGAAGGCTTCCGACGGGAGGATTGCGCTGATGGGCGCCACGAGTTGCGCCACAACCGGCGGATACCAATAGGCGAACGGCGTGTTCGCGCTCGCCGTCGGCTCGTACAGGGCTTGGCCGTGCAGGAGTCGCTGGCCCGCCAGCCAGTAGGCGTGCTCGTCGTTGGGCTGGGCCCAATGGCCAGTCGCGACGACCGCCAGGAGCAGCGCGCCAACCGTCGCCAGGACCACGAGCCCCAGCGGTGGCAACTGGCGCCGGCCGATCGGGATCGGCTCGGCGAAGAGCCGGCGGAGGACGACGATACGAGTGGCGGCCCCGGAGATGGTCACGCTTCGCGGAGGGTACACGAGGCGCTGGACGGTACACGAGGGTCCAGGGCCCGGCCATGGCACAATCGGCCCACGTGAGGCGCCTCTCAACCCCCCGGTTCTTCCTCCTGCTCGCGGTTGCCGTCGTGCCGTTGCTGGCACTCGCCCTCTTCGCGGGCGGCCCGGCGGCAAACGTCGGCCTGGCCAGCCCACCTGGCGGACAGACGGTCCTGCCCACGACGGCGGCAATCGAGTCGAGCAGTCCGTCCGGCACCGCTGCCGGTTCACCCGCGCCGAGCCAGTCTGCGACACCGCTGCCCGTGGCGAACGTGCCCATCGTGCCGGTCGTCGACTTCCGCTCCACCGTCCGGAACGTGAATATCGATAGCGTCCGGGCCGTCCTCGCGGGCACGCATACCCGCTGGCGGAGCCTGGAGCTGGTTGCTGCGGATGCGGACGGAATCCTCGCCGCGCTCGGCGTGAAACGGCCGGCCGACCCGTCGCGACTCGCCCTGGCATCGTCGGTGAAGGTCCTTGAGCGCCACTTGGGGGCCGACAGCCGACGGCTCGGCTTTCTCCGCGCCTCCCAGGTGTCGCCCGCGGTCCGCGCCCTGAGCTGGACGGGGCGGTCGCTGTTCGGCGTGGATCGGGAGACGTCGAGCGCGGGCTGGAAGCTCGTCGCCCACCTGCCGGGTGACGCCCGACCGTTCGATCCGCGCGCGACGTGGACGCTCGTGGCGGGCGGGGACATCCTGCTCGACCGCGGTGTCTACAAGCAGACCACGATCCTGGGCAAGGGCGTCGACTTTCCATTCGACGGGGGCACGGCCGAGATCACGGGCCGGCGATGCTGCTCATCGTTCGATTGGCCGATCCCGATCACCCGCCGGACCGGCGACCGGGGCGCCGTACGCGACCTCCTGTCCGGCGCCGATGTCGCCGTGGCGAACTTCGAGAACCCGGCCATCGACGCGTTTCGGTACCACACGGAGGGCACCGTCTTCTCGGCCGATCCGCGCCTCATCGCCGGACTGCGGAATGCCGGCATCGATGCCGTGTCGATCGCCAACAACCACATCGGTGACGCCGGCCGGGCGGGTGTGGTCCAGACCGTCGCCAACCTCGACAGGTACGGGATCAAGCACGCCGGAGCCGGCCGCAATGCCGCCGCGGCGCATCGGCCGGCGCTCATCAGCGTCCACGGGCTGACCGTGGCCATCCTGGGCTACGACACGATCGCCGGCGCGTACACCGCGGGCTCCAGCACACCCGGCAGCGCCCGGCTTACCGTCGCCGGAGCCAGGGCCGACATCGCCGCCGCACGCCGCGCCGGCGCGGACGTGGTCATCGTCTACCCGCATTGGGGCAACGAGTACCGGGCCACCCCGTTCACTGCTCAGCAGGCCCTTGCCCGCTCGATCCTCAACGCGGGCGCGGACATGGTCATCGGCAACCATGCCCACTGGGTCGGGGCGATGGAGGTCTACAAGGGCCGGCCCATCTGGTACGCGCTGGGCAACTTCGTGTTCGACCAGACCTGGTCCGAGCCCACCTCAGAGGGCTTGCTGCTGGAGCTCACCTTCACGGGGCGCCGCCTCGCCCAGGTGAGGCTCCACCCCACGATCATCCTGGACGGTGCGCAGCCGAACTTCCTGGATCCGGCCGGCGACGGCCGGGTGGTCCTCGGTCAGTTGTACGACGCCTCGAAGAAGCTGCTGCCCTGGTAGTCGGGCCGCCGGGTGCGCGGACGCTCGGCCCCGAGGCGTCCCCTAGGACAGGCCGGCGAAGAGATCCGTCTCCGGCAATCGGACGTCCACGTCCCGCGACGCCCGCAGGATGAACGATTCGCTCGACCAGAACTCACGCCACCCGTCCAGGCCCATGACGACGAGCGGAAACTCCGCGCCGATCTGCGTCGCATGACGGTGGAGCGCGTCCCATTTCGCGTCGAGGAACGCCGACACGTCCACCCGGGTGGTGATCGCCTCGTCGGCGGCCATCGCCTGGGCCATCTGCTCCTCCAACGCCGCATGCTCCTCGGGGGTGGCATCGGCGGACGGCGCCCAGGGATTGGCTTCCCCTCGAGCCTCGAGCCGCTCGAACATCGTCCGCCACAAGGAGACCGGGAACGCCGGCTCATACAGCTTGCGTGGCCCCCACGGCTCCACGCCGCCGTCTTCGGCGGCCGGGCCCGTGCCGGCCGACTCGGGCGTGAGCTGCTCCGGGTACCAGGCCGGATCACCCGCGCGGTCGAAGGCCGGCCGGGAGATCTCGTGGACCCGAACGTGATCGGGATGGTCGTAGCCCCTGGACTCGTCGTATGTGGTCATCACGTGCGGCCGATGGCGGCGAATGAACCAGACCAGGCGCCCGACCGCCTCGTCGAAGTCGGCGCGGGCGAACGATCTGGGGTCCACGTTGCCGACGCGACCCTTCATGTCCGAGTCGCGGTAGCCCAGGTTGTCCCATTCGGTCACCCCGAGCACGGCCATCGCCGCCTCCAGCTCGCCCATCCGGATCTCGCCGAGACGCCGGTGGTTGTCCGGGGTGTCCATGTCGGGCACGACGATCTCGCCCTGCTCGCCGCGGGTGGCGGTGATGAGCACGACGCGGTGGCCGTCGCGGACCGCCTTTGCCATGACACCGCCGGTGGTGATCGTCTCGTCGTCGGGATGCGCGTGGACCGTCATGAGGGTCAGCGGCAGGCCGGGATTCGGAGCGGAATCGTTCATGGGGCAATCCTATGACCGATGCGGCCGGGCCGGGCTCGCGGCACCATCATCCTGGCCGTTACCATCGCCGCGATGCCCGCCTCGCCCGACCGCTCACGCTCCGGCAATTCGACACCGCCGGGCCCGCTGGCCGGGATCCTCGTCACCGACTGCTCGACCGTCCTGGCCGGCCCGCTGTGCACGATGCTGCTGGCCGACCTGGGTGCGGACGTAGTCAAGGTGGAGCCGCCCGAGGGTGACGGGACGCGGGCCTGGGGACCTCCCTGGGTGGGTGCCGGCCGGTTGTCGCCGGACGACCCCGGAGTGGCGGCCTACTACCTCGCCGTCAACCGCAACAAGCGCAGCATCCGGCTCGACCTGCGGGCCAGGGACGGACGAGCAGTGCTCCGCCGCCTGGTCGAGCGGGCGGATGTGCTGGTGGAGAACTTCCGGCGGGGGACGCCTGCCCGCCTGGGGATTGATGACACCGCACTGGAGCGCCTGAACCCGCGGCTCATCCACCTGGCGATCAGCGGCTACGGCCCGCAGGGCCCGAGCGCCGATCGACCCGGCTACGACTTCGTCCTCCAGGCGGAGGCCGGTCTCATGTCGATCACGGGCTTCCCCGACGAGGAGGGTGGTCATCCGACCAAGGTGGGCGTCGCAATCGCCGACGTCGTGACGGGCCTGTACGGTGCGATCTCGGTCCTGGCCGGGCTGGCCGGCCGGGAACGGCACATGAGCGAGCCAGGTGGCCAGCGGATCGACGTGTCCATCCTGGAGTCCACCCTGGCCGCTCTCGTCAATCAGGCCCAGAACGCGTTTGCGACCGGCGCCGCTCCGATCCGACGCGGCAATACGCACCCGAACATCGTGCCGTACGAGACCTTCCCGACGGCCGATGGCGAGATCGTGGTGGCGGTGGGCTCCGAACGGCAATGGCTGCGGTTCTGCGAGGCGCTCGGGCTGCCGGAGGTGGCCACAGAGCGCCGGTTCGCGACGAATCACCAGCGGGTGGCGCATCGCGATGACCTCCGGCCGATCCTGGCCGAGCGAATGGCCGGCGACACGTCCGCCGCGTGGATCGAGCGACTGACCGCGGCCGACGTCCCCTGCGGGCGGATCAACGACGTCCTGGCGGCGCTCGCCCTGCCGCAATCCCGGGCGCGTGACATGGACGCGACCGTAGCCCATCCCGTGCTCGGCCCGATCCGTCAGGTCGGCGTGCCGTTCAAGCTCTCGGCGACGCCGGCGACGATCCGGCTCGCGCCGCCGCTCCTGGGAGAGCACACGGACGAGGTCCTGGCAGAGCTGGGCTACGGGCCGGCCGAGGTCGGCGACCTGCGTGGCCGCGGGGTGGTCTGACGCGACCCGTGCAGCGCTGCACGCGTGGGCCACGTGGTCGCAAAGGCCACTGCTAGACTCGCTCGGCTGGACCGCGCCGCGCATCGCCTGGGCGCGAATCGCCTGGAGGCAACCGCATGACGGACGATCGCGAGCGTTGGGCCCTCATCCTGGGGGCGTCATCCGGGATGGGCGAGGCGACGTCCATCGCGCTGGCCCGCGCGGGCTACCGGATCTGCGGCATCCACCTCGACTTCCGGGCCGCGCTCCAGCACGTCGAAGAGGTCAGGCAGCGGATCGTCGACGAGGGCAGCGAGGCGCTCTACGTCAACATGAACGCCGCCGACGACGAGAAGCGGGCAGGGGCGCTGGCGAGCCTGGCGGAGCGCTTCGAACGCAGCCGGAGTGAGGGCCGCCATCCGTACGTCCGCGTGGTCATGCACTCCCTTGCCTTCGGGACGCTCGTGCCCTTCATCGCCGGCGACCCCAAGGAGGCGGTCAGCCGCAAGCAGATGGAGATGACCCAGGACGTGATGGCCAACAGCCTCGTCTACTGGGTCCAGGACCTGTATCGCCGCGGGTTCCTGGAGCAGGGCTCGAAGATCTACGCGATGACGTCCGAGGGTTCGAGTCGCGTGGTGCCCTCGTACGGGGTGGTCAGCTCGGCGAAAGCCGCGCTCGAGTCGCACATCCGGCAGCTCGCCATGGAGCTCGCCCGTCAGGGCACCGGGGTCACCGCCAACGCGATCCGGGCGGGCGTCACGATGACGCCGGCGCTCATGAAGATCCCCGAGCACGACCTGATCATCGAGTCGGCCACCCGGCGCAATCCGACCGGTCGGATGACGACACCCCAGGACGTCGCCGACGCGATCGTGGCGCTGTCAGGGGAGGGGACGGACTTCATCAACGGCGATGTCATCGGGGTGGACGGCGGCGAGTTCGTCACGGGCTCGTAGCCAGCCGCGTGCGCGAGCCAGGAAGCCTGGAGCGGCCGTGAGCGGCCGCGTCGTCGTCGTCGGGTCGGTGAACGTCGACCTCGTCGTCCGCGGCGGGCGGCTGCCGGCGCCGGGCGAAACGGTCGGGGGCGGGACGTTCGAGCGACACCACGGCGGCAAGGGCGGCAACCAGGCCGTGGCCGCGGCGCGCCTCGGGCGGCCGACCGTGCTCGTGGGTGCGGTCGGGGACGACGACCTCGGCGAAGATGCGCGGGAGGCCGTCCGCGCGGAGGGGGTCGACGTCTCCGCGCTGGCGACCATCGCTGGCGAGCCCACCGGCGTGGCGCTCATCCTCGTCGATGCGATGGGCGAGAACCTCATCAGCGTTGCGCCCGGAGCCAGCGGGGCACTGACGCCTGGGGCCGTCGCCGAGGCGCTGGGACGTCTCGGATCGCTGGCCGGCGACATCCTCCTCGTCAGCCGCGAGATCCCGGTCCAGGCGATCCACGCCGCGCTCGATGCCGGTCGCGCCGCCGGCGGGCGGATCATCCTCAATCCCGCGCCGGCCGAGGGCACGAGCCAGGCGGAGCTCGCGCTGGTCGACGTTCTCACGCCGAACCTCGGGGAGCTGCTGGCGACGGCGGCCGCCGCGGGGATCGAGAACGTCGGGCCGGCCAGTGGAGACGAGCCCGAGGAGATCGCGCGGCGCCTCCTGGACCGCGCCCGGATCTCGGAGGCAATCGTCGTCACGCTGGGATCGCGGGGCGCGCTGCTCGTGCCCGCGGGCGGTGCGCCGGCCGTCGCGGTGCCAGGCCTCGCGGTCGCAGCGGTGGACGGCACGGGCGCGGGGGACTCGTTCAACGGGGCGCTCGCTGCTGGCCTCGCCGAGGGCCGGGCGCTGGACGAATCC
>DASPWU010000093.1:0-25919 GCA_035637675.1 Candidatus Limnocylindria bacterium
GTCCGGACCGGCGGGGGCGACACCGGGGGGCCGGCTGTACGTCGTCGCCACGCCGATCGGGAACCTTTCCGACGTCACGCTGCGGGCGCTCGAGGTGTTGCGGACGGTGCCCCTCGTGGCAGCCGAGGACACCCGCATCTCCCGCCGGCTGCTCGATCGCCACGGGATCGCCACCCGGCTGACGAGCTTCCATGCCCGAAATGCCGCGGCCCGGCTGCCGGCACTGCTGGATCATCTGCACGGAGGCGCCGACCTCGCGCTGGTGACCGATGCCGGCACGCCCGGGGTGTCGGACCCGGGCGAGGAGCTCGTCCGAGCGTGGGCGGGGGAGGGCGGCACCGTCGTGCCGGTCCCCGGCGCATCGGCCGTATTGGCGGCGCTCGTCGCGAGCGGGCTGGCCGGGCCCCGCTGGTCGTTCGAGGGGTTCCTGCCCCGGTCGGGCCGGGAGCGGCGCGAACGCCTGGCGCGGATCGCGGCCGACGAGCGGGCAACCGTCCTGTTCGAGGCGCCCAGCCGGGTGACTACCACCCTCTTGGACCTGGCGGCCGCCTGCGGACCCGAACGGCCGATCGCGATCTGCCGCGAGCTGACGAAGATCCACGAGGAGATCGTCCGTGGTGCGGTCGGCGAGCTGGCGACCTTGGCCCGGCAAGGCACGTTGACGCTCAGGGGCGAGTTCGTCGTGGTCATTGGCGCGCAATCCGGGAGGACGGCCGCATCGGCCACGACGGTGGCAGCCAACGAGGGACTCGTGGCAGCCCGTGCCGAGGTCGAGCGACTCGTCGGCGAGGGTGTGGCGCGAGGCGAGGCTGCTCGCCGTGTGGCCGCCTCGAGCGGGCTGCCGCGTCGCACCCTGTACGAGGCCCCGGATCACGCGGGTCAGGAGACGGCGGCGGGCGCGAGGGGAAGTCACCCGCCGCCGTAGAGAGGAGGCCCCAATCAGGCTGCGTTGACCGCCTCGTCGTCCGCCTCCTGGGCCGCGTCGTCACCCAGCTCGCCGTCGGCGATCGGCTCTGACGCCGGAATCGAGTCGCCCGCCGGGGTCTCACCGAGGCGCGCGGCCTGCGCCACCAGGGCATCGGCCGCCGTCTCGGCGTCGTAGTCCTTCTTGCGCCGGCCGGACAGCATCTCGACGTTGGTGGCGACGACCTCGGTCTTCCAGTGCCGCTGCCCACGGTCGTCGTCCCACGACCGGGTCTGGAGGCGACCTTCGATCGCGACCTGCTGGCCCTTGCCCAGATACTGCCCGCAGATCTCGGCAAGGCGGTCCCAGGCGACGACGTTGTGGAACTCTGCTTTCTCCTGCCCATTGGTCCGGTACGCGTTCGTCGCGATCCCGAACTGGGTGACGGTCTTGCCGCTGGCGAGACTGCGCAGCTCCGGGTCGCGGGTGAGGCGCCCGGTCAGAAGGACCTTGTTCACGGTCCGTTTCTCCTTCTCGGCCGGCCGACGGGGATCGGGCCGGTCCTGCGTGGCGGGAACGACACGGCGGGTACGAGTGGACCCTAGCGAATGACGCTTCACCGCCGCTTTCGCCGCCTCGGCCCCGGGTCACCGGCGACGTGTCGCGCGCTCACTCGGCCCGTTCGCACTATCGCAAACATCGAGCCGGGCATAGGATGGACCCGCCGGTTGGTCGTATGACGTTTGGTTCGTAGTGGAACCGGCCGAGGAGGAAGCGATGGGCGACCCGGAAGCCGAGGCGGACGCGCTCGGCGACGCCCAGGATCAGACGCCCCAGCCTGACCCCGCCCAGCAGCTCGACAGCGACGCCTGGTTCGCCGAGTTCCTCTCGGAAAACGCCGAGAAGCTCGAGCAGCACAACCAGGAGGCGATCAACGAGAACGATGCCGCCATCGCGGCTGCCAGCGCCAGGCACGACAAGGACCTGGAGATCGCGCAGCGCAGTCACGAGTTTGCTGCGCTGGCTCGTGACAACGCCGGCGACTACGCGAAGGAGGCCGCGGCGAACCCGTACCGCCGAGCCGAGTTCGAGGACGACGCCCAGCAGGCCCTCCAACGCGCTGCTAAGGAGGACGAGCTGGCTGCCAAGGCGGAGGCCGATGCCGCCGAGGCCGAAACAGAAGCGAAAAGACTCGAAGAAGAAAACACTGAGCTGCGCCCAATCCGGAGTGGGCACGAAGTGGAGGCTTCGATCCGCCACGACCAGGCTCAGGCCTTGGAACGGGCCGCCGCGGACGAGCGGGAGTCACAGGCCCTGAACCGGCCGGCCGAGGGCGCCGGGCAGGAATAGCCCGCCGAGGAAGCGTCAGCCCGCGGAGGCGTCGGTTCCGGGGGCCGCCGCGCCGTGGCTGCCCGGCGCGTCCGGTCGACGTCGCCGTCGCCGCCGACGGGTGTGGATGGCCGCACCCGGATTGGGACCCGAAGCGTCACCCAGGAAACCAAGGCCCGACATGAGCGCGATCCGCGGATCGGGCACCGGTTCGCGGTCGGCGTAGAGGTCGACGAAGACCTGGACGACCTCCGGGTCGAACTGCGTCTCAGCGTGGCGTTGTAGCTCGCGGATCGCCTCCTGGTGGCTGATCGCCCGCTTGTAGGGCCGGTCGTGGGTCATCGCGTCGTAGGCGTCGGCGATGGCCACGATTCGCGCCCCGAGCGGGATCTCCAATCCGCGCAGTCCGTAGGGATAGCCGCGGCCCGAGAATCGCTCGTGATGGTGGAGGATGATCGGGACCGCCTCGCGCAGGTTGGTCGCCTGCTCCAGGATGAGCTGGCCGATGCGAGGATGCTGGACGACCGCCCGCCACTCGGCCGATGTGAGCGAGGAGGGCTTCTCCAGGATCTCCTCCGGCAGCCCCACCTTGCCGATGTCGTGGAGCAGGGCCGCCAGGCGGATCCGGTCGACCTCCGCCTCAGGAAGGTCGAGCCGGCGAGCCAGGTCGACCACGATCGAGGCGATGAGCGCCGACGGCTGGCCGCGATAGTGCGAGAGCGGCGAGATGACCGCGGTGAGCGCCGACTGGGCGGCGTCGCGTGCGGCCCGTCCGACCTCCTGGGCGCGGCTGCGACCGCCGGTCGAGATCGGAGCGCGGGGGACACGCGCGTCATCGTCAGGCTCGGCGAAGACGTACGTTTGGTTCCGGCCGAGTGACTTGGCCGAGTACATCGCCGCATCGGCGTCCCGGACGAGCGCGTCCAGCCGAAGGAGCTGGCCCTGGCCGCCCGCGATGCCGATCGAGACGGTCACGCTGAGGACAGGGTTGCCCTCCACCGCGAACTTCTGGCGCTGGACCAGGAGGCGCAGCTTCTCTGCGAGGACGGCCGCCTCGTCGACGCCGGTCTCGGTCAGGAGGAGCATGAACTCCTCGCCGCCGTAGCGGCCGATCGTGTCGGTCGCCCGCAGGTGCGAGCGAACCGTCTGGGCGACGCCCCGCAGGACGATGTCGCCGGCGTTGTGGCCGTAGGTGTCGTTCACCTGCTTGAAATGGTCGATGTCGATGAAACCGAGCGAGAACGGGCGGCTGTAGCGGGTTGCCCGCTCGACCTCGGTGAACAGTGCAGCCAGCAGCGCCTGGCGATTGGCGACGCCGGTCAGCCGGTCGACCGTTGCCGCGTCGTGGCTCTCCAGCAGGGCCGCGGACATGTCGTTCACGGCCCGCCCCAATCGACGGAAGACCCCGGGCCCGTGCGGCTCGAGGGTCATGCCCAGCTGCCCGGCCGCGATGTGCTCCGCGGCCTCGATGATCGCCAGCAGCCGCACACGGACGTACAGCCACATGAGGGCCGTCGTGAGGCATACCCCGATGATGCCCGCCGCGACCGCCGCCAGCACCGCGTAACCGAACTCGCCGGCCGAGCGGTTGAGGATGGAGGGCACGCCGACGAGCACGGCGAACAGCGCGGCTGGAACCACGAGTCCCAGCGCCCCGACGAGACGCATCACGCGTCAAGCGTATCGGCGCGATCCGGCCGGCCGACCGTGCCGGACGTACGGGTTGCGATCGCCGGAGGTCCCATGCGCATGCCCGTGCCTGCCGGCTGGTCAGATACGAACGCCGTACGTACGTCCCACGGCCGGCCTCCACTGATACGCGCCAGATACGAGCCAGGCTCGTCAATTCGGCCCCTTGAGGATCGATTGCGTGCCAGATACGAGCCACCTTCGTCGTTGGCAGGAGAGTCGTGCCACTGACGAACACGGCTCGTAAGTGTCAGGCCAGCGCCGCGTGAAGCCGTGGCACACTCGAGCGCTCGTGCGTGGGTCGGGCCGGCGAGCGCCGGCCCGTGCGGCCCGGCAGTGGCCGGCACAAACCGACGCCCTCACGAACCTGGCTCGTATTTTGTCGAGAACGCTTCCGGCAAACGCGGGACGCGTCGGAACGACCACGGGCCGGCCGGTCCGGCTGCTATACTCCGCCCGTCCTCGAACCCGCGGGCCGAGCCCGCCGCGAAGGAGAACGAGATCGCTCGAGGAAGGCGCACCGTTCGCCCCGAGAGACGGACGCGCACCTTCGGCCAGCCTCATCGCCGTATCTCCGGCGAGGCACAGGTAGAGTCTATCCAGGTCCCGAGCCGATGGGCCGGGGCCTTTTTCGTTGGCGCGACCGGTTCCATCCCACGGGCCAGGAGGCGGCCCTGATGCCGGCCACGGTGATCGTGGGTCTCCAGTGGGGTGACGAGGGCAAGGGCAAGGCCACCGATTTCCTGGCCGAGCCGGTCACGCTCGTCGTTCGCGGCCATGGCGGGGACAATGCCGGGCACACGATCGTCGTTGGCGACGAGACGTTCAAGCTCCACCTGATCCCGGCCGGCGTCCTGTACCCGCATATCACCGCCGTGATCGGCAGCGGAGTGGTCGTTAACCCGGAGACCCTCATCGCCGAGCTTGACATGCTCGCCGAGCGCGGGATCGACACGACCAAGGTGCGGGCCAGCGGCGCCGCACATGTCATCCTGCCCTATCACCGTGCGCTCGATACGGCCCGAGAGGCGTCGCTCGGCAACGGCCGGGTGGGGACCACCGGGCGGGGCATCGGGCCGGCCTACGAGGATCGGGCCGCCCGGACCGGCCTGCGCATGGAGGACCTGCTCGATCGCGCCGTCCTCGAGCGCAAGCTCGTCCGAGTGCTGAAGGAGAAGCGGGCGGTCCTCGATAGCCTGGGCGCCGAAGCGAGCCCGTCGGCCGAGCCGCTCGTCGAACAGGCACTGGGCTGGGGCGAGCGGCTCCGGCCGCACATCGTCGACACCACGTGGCTCGTCCAGGCGGCTCTGCGCCGCGGCGACCATGTGCTCGTGGAGGGTGCCCAGGGGACGCTCCTGGACATCGACCACGGCAGCTATCCCTACGTCACCTCATCGAATGCCATCGCGGCCGGTGCATGCGCCGGTGCCGGCATCGGACCGCTCCAGGTCGACGAGGTCATGGGCGTCACCAAGGCCTATGCCACGCGGGTCGGCTCGGGACCGTTCCCCACGGAGCTGCACGACGAGATCGGCGAGGGGATCGCATCGCGTGGCAACGAGTACGGGACCACCACGGGACGACGACGACGCGTGGGTTGGCTCGACGCGGTCCCGCTCAGGTTCGCGGTCGCGGTGAATTCGGTGACCTCGATCATGCTCAACAAGATCGACATCCTGTCTGGCATCGATCCGATCAGGCTCTGCGTCGCGTACGAGATCGACGGGCGACGCATCGAGGCCTGGCCATCGCAGGCCGGCCTCCTGGAGCGGGCAATCCCGATCTACCGCGACTTCCCGGGCTGGACGGAGCCCATCCACGACGTTCGCACGCTGCGCGACCTGCCGGAGAACGCCCGGCATTACGTCACCGCGATCGAGGAACAGGCCGGCGTCCCAATCGTTCTCCTGTCGGTCGGCCCCGAGCGGACACAGACGATCGAGCGTGCCTGGCGCCCGATGCGTCACCAGCCGGTGGTACCGGGATGAGCCTCCCGGTCATGCCCACCCGGATCCTCCTGATCGGCGGCGGCGGTCGAGAGCACGCGCTCGCCTGGAAGCTGGCGACCGAGCCAGGCATCAACCGGGTGATCGCCGCGCCGGGCAGCGAGGCGATCGCGACGGAGCCTCGCGTCCATCGCGCGGCGGCGGTCGACGCGTCCGACGGCGCGGCCCTGGTGGCGCTGGCGCGGCGTGAGGCGGCCGAGCTCGCTGTCATCGGGCCGGAGGCGCCCCTGGCGGCCGGGGTTGCCGACGCCCTGCGAGCCGCCGGCGTGCCGACCTTCGGCCCGTCACGAGCCGCAACCAGGATCGAGAGCAGCAAGGCCTTCTGCCGGGAGGTGGCGGGCGCCGCCGGGGTTCCGATGGCCCGCGGCGCGGCATTCTCGGCGCTGGAGCCGGCGCTCGAAGCTGCCGCCGGGCTCGCCACTCGCGGCGGGATCGTGGTCAAGGCCGACGGCCTGGCCTCGGGCAAGGGCGTGACCGTGTGCGAGGACCTGGCGGAGGCCGAGGCGGCGCTTCGGGACATCTTCGCGGAGCCCCGCGCGGACGATGCCCATCCGACTACTGGATCGCCGCGGGTCATCGTCGAGGAGCGGCTCGTCGGGCGGGAGGCCAGCCTCATCGCGCTGTGCGACGGGCGCGACGCGGTGGCGCTGCCGGCCGCGCGCGATCACAAGCGCCTGCTGGACGGCGACCGCGGACCGAACACCGGCGGGATGGGCGCCTACTCGCCCCTGCAGGACATACCCGACGGCCTGGCCCGCCAGGTCGTCGAAACGGTCCACTATCCGCTGCTTGCCGAGCTCGCCCGGCGCGGCACGCCGTTCACCGGAGCGCTCTATGCGGGCCTCATGCTGACCGACGACGGACCCGTGCTGCTGGAGTGCAACGCCCGGTTCGGCGACCCCGAGACGCAGGTCATCCTGCCTCGCCTGCTCCTGCCGCTGGGTCCGCTGCTCCTCGCCGCGGCGCGGGGAAGGCTCGCGTCCGCCCTCGGCGCACTGGGGATCGCCGATCGGCTGCTGCCGGCGTCTTCGTCGGCGACGGTCGGGGTGGTCCTCGCCGGCCGCCGCTACCCGACCGTCGCCGCCCAGGGCGATGCGATCGCCGGCCTGGCCGAGGCGACGAGTCTGGGCGGACTCGTCTTCCATGCCGGCACACGTCGGGCCGCCGCGGGTGGATACGAAACGAACGGTGGACGGGTTCTGACGGTAGTGGGGCGCGGGCCAGACATGGCATCGGCGCGGGCGGCAGCGGAGCGGGCGGCCGACGCGATCTCGTTCGCTGGCGCCCAGCGGCGCCGAGACATCGCCGCCGACCTGCCGGCGGCGGTCGTTCCCGAGCGGGTTCCCGCATGATCCGCCGCTACACGCTCCCGGAGATGGGCGCCATCTGGACCGATCCGGCGCGCTTCGAAGCGATGCTCCGGGTCGAAAAGGCCGTGAGCCGGGCCCAGGCCGCCCGCGGCCTCGTGCCGGCTGCCGCGGTGGCGGCGATCGAGGCCAGGGCCACCGTGGACGTCGACCGGATCGCCGAGATCGAGCGGACCACCGACCATGACGTGATCGCCTTCGTGACCCAGGTCGCAGAGACGGTCGGCCCCGACGGCCGCTACCTCCACCTCGGGCTCACGAGCAGCGACGTCGTCGACACGGGCCTGGCCCTCCAGCTGCGCGCGGCCGGCGAGCGCCTGCTGGCCGACTGCGACGCACTGCTGGCGATCCTCGTCCGCCGCGCCCGGGCCGAGGCGGACACCGTGATGATGGGCCGGACCCACAGCGTCCACGCCGAGCCCACGACGCTCGGCGCCAAGCTCGCCGGCTGGGCGTTCGAGCTCCATCGCGATCGGCGCCGCCTTGCCGCGGCGGTCGACGAGATCGCGACCGGCAAGATCTCGGGGCCGGTCGGCACGTACAGCCACGTCGGGCCGGACGTCGAGGCGGACGTCCTGGCGGAGCTCGGGCTCCACGTCGATCCGGTCAGCACCCAGATCGTCCAGCGCGACCGGCATGCCGCGCTGCTTGCGGCGATCGCGATCACCGGCGGCTCGCTGGAGCGCTACGCGACCGAGATCCGGAACCTCCAGCACACTGAGATCGGCGAGCTGCAGGAGCCGTTCCGGCCGGGCCAGGCCGGCAGCAGCGCGATGCCCCACAAGCGCAACCCGATCGTCTGCGAGCGGATCGCCGGCCTGGCCCGCCTCCTGCGCGGCTACGCCCAAACGGCCTTCGAGGATCAGCCCCTCTGGCACGAGCGCGACATCAGCCACAGCAGCGCGGAGCGGGTCATCCTGCCCGACGCGACCATCCTGCTCGACTACATGCTCGTGAAGTTTGCGTCGGTCATGGAGGGTCTCGTCGTCCGCGGCGAGCGCATGCGCGAGAACATCGAGCGTGGCCTGGGGCTGCACGCCAGCAGCCGGGTCCTCGTCGCCCTCGTCGACGAGACGGGCTGCTCGCGCGAGGAGGCCTACGCGATCGTCCAGCGAGCGGCCCTTCGCGCCGCCGACGAGCGCCGGCCGCTGCGCGAGCTGCTGGCGCTCGATCCGCTCGTCGCCAAGCGCCTTTCCCTGGCGGCGCTGGACGCCTGCTTCGACGACACTGCCGCGCTGCGCCACGTGCCCGCGATCATCGCCCGCCTCGACACCCTGGACCGGAGAACCCATGTCGCTCGCTAATCTGTTCGTCCGCTCCGGCAAGGTCCGCGACCTCTACCGGCTCGGCGACGACCGCCTGCTCATCGTGGCCTCGGACCGCCTGTCTGCCTTCGACGTGGTCCTGCCGACACCGATCCCCGACAAGGGCAAGGTCCTGACCGGCCTGTCCCGTTTCTGGTTCGCGGAGACCGAGGGCATCGTCGACAACCACCTGATCGCCACCGATCCGGCCGAGCTGCCGGCCGCGCTGCGGCGGGCCGTGGTCCGGCCTTCGGACAGCTCCCGGGACGACGACGAGACCGCGGCCGAGACCCTTCGCGGACGGATGATGCTCTGCCGGGAGGTCGACATCCTGCCGATCGAGATCATCGTCCGGGGCTACCTGGCCGGCTCCGGCTGGAAGGAGTACCAGGCAACCGGCGAGCTGTGTGGGATCCGCCTGCCCGACGGATTGCAGGAGAGCGAGCGGTTGCCGGCGCCGATCTTCACCCCGTCGACGAAGGCCGACATCGGCGCCCACGACGAGAACATCACGTTCGACTCCATGGTCGAGCGGCTCGGCGCGGACCCGGCCGCCGCGGACCTGGCCGAGCGTATCCGGGAGGTCGCGCTCCGCCTGTACGGGTACGCCGCCGCGGTTGCAGAGCGGGCCGGCATCATCCTGGCCGACACGAAGTTCGAGTTCGGGACCGACGCTCGCGGTCGGCTCGTCCTGGCCGACGAGGTGCTCACGCCCGACTCGTCCCGCTTCTGGGAGGCCGCGGCGTACGAGCCCGGTCATCCGCAGCCGTCGTACGACAAGCAGTTCGTCCGGGACTGGCTCGAGGGGCAGGACTGGGACAAGACGGCGCCCGGCCCCGAGCTCCCGCCCGAGATCGTGGCCGGGACACGAGAGCGCTACGTGGCCGCCTACGAGAAGATCACCGGGGCGAGCTTCGCCCGGTACCTGGCGGAGGACTCGATCGCCCAATGAACGACGATCGCCCGCAGGCGCCCGGGGACCGCCGCCACGACGTGCGGCCAGAGCAATCCTTCCGGTACGCGGTGAACATCATGCCCAAGCCGGGCATCCTCGATCCGCAGGGTCGTGCGGTGGAGCAGAGCCTGCCCCACCTGGGGGTCGAGGGCGTTGCCGCAGTGCGCGTCGGCCGGAGGGTGGAGCTGAGCGTGACGGCGGCCGAAGAGCCCGAGGCCCGGGCGACGGTGGAGCGGCTCGCGGCTGAGCTGCTGTCCAACCCGCTCATCGAGGTCCACGCGATCGAGCTGCTCGGCGCGGTGGCGCCGCTCGAGGCCGTCCGATGACCCGAATCGGCGTCGTCGTCTTCCCCGGCAGCAACTGCGACCGGGACACGCTCTACGCGCTCGAGCTGGCCGGCGCGGAGGCGATCCCGTTGTGGCACGAGGCGGCTGACCTGGGCGGCGTGGCTGCCGTCGTCCTGCCCGGTGGCTTCGCCTACGGCGACTACCTGCGGGCCGGGGTCATCGCCCGGTTCAGCCCGGTCATGCGCAGCGTCGCGGCATTCGCCCGCGACGGCGGGCTGGTCCTGGGCATCTGCAACGGCTTCCAGGTGCTGGCCGAGGCGGGCCTCGTGCCCGGCGCCCTGCTGCGCAACCGCGGCCTGCGCTTCCTGGGCCGCGACGTCCAGATCACGCCGGAACGGTTGGACACGCCGTTCACCCGGAGCGTTCCCGATCGCCACCCATTGCGCATGCCGATCGCTCACGGCGAGGGCTGCTACTACGCCGACGAGGCCACCCTGACCCGGCTGGAGACGGAGGGCCGGGTGCTCTTCCGATACGCCCGTCCGGACGGACGGCCGGCCTGGACCGGCGACGACGCCGCGAATCCCAATGGCTCGTTGCGGGGGATTGCCGGCGTCCTCAACGAGGCCGGCAACGTGGCCGGCCTGATGCCCCACCCCGAGCGCGCGGCGGAGGCAATCCTCGGCTCCGACGATGGGATGCTCCTCATCCGCTCGCTCGTGGAGTCGGCGGCCGAGCGAGCCGGCTCCGGCGGCGCCGTCGTCGTGGCCGCACCGTGACCGTCGAGGAGATGATGCCCGCCGGCGTCCCATCGGCCGATTCCGGGCCGGCCGAGGCGACGGACGTTCCCCTGCATCGCTCGCTCGGCATCACGGCCGACGAGCTGGCGGCAATCCGGAACCGGCTCGGCCGGACCCCGAATGACCTGGAGCTGGCGATGTTCAGCGTCATGTGGAGCGAGCATTGCTCGTACAAGAGCAGCCGCCCGCTCCTCCGGACGCTCCCGACGACCGGGCAGGGGGTCGTGGCCGGCCCCGGGGAGAACGCCGGCGTCGTCGACATCGGCGACGGTCTGGCCGTCGCGTTCAAGATCGAGTCGCACAATCATCCCAGCGCCGTGGAGCCGTACCAGGGTGCGGCCACTGGCGTGGGCGGCATCCTGCGCGACGTCTTCACGATGGGCGCGCGACCGATCGCCGTGCTCGACGCGCTGCGTTTCGGCGATCCGGCCGATCCGCGGACCCGGCATCTCGTGGAGGGCGTCGTTCGGGGCGTCGGCGGCTACGGCAACTGCGTGGGGGTGCCTACCGTCGGCGGCGAGCTCGTCTTCGACCCGAGCTACCAGGGCAATCCCCTGGTCAACGTCATGGCAATCGGGCTGCTGCGGCTGGAACGGCTCACCCTGGCCCACGCGCCCGGGCCGGGCAACCTCGTCCTCCTGTTCGGCTCGGCGACCGGCCGGGACGGCATCGGCGGGGCGTCGGTCCTGGCCTCGGCCACGTTCACGGACGACAACCCGTCGAAGCGGCCGTCGGTGCAGGTCGGCGATCCGTTCGCGGAGAAGCTGCTCATCGAGGCGAGCCTGGAGCTGATCGAGCGGGGCCTGGTTGAGGGACTCCAGGATCTGGGGGCCGGCGGCATCACCTGCGCCACGTCGGAGACCGCCGACCGGGCCGGTACGGGCATCCTGGTCGATCTCGATGCGGTGCCACGTCGCGAGCCGGGCATGGCGCCGTTCGAGGTCATGATCTCCGAGAGCCAGGAACGGATGTGCGCCATCGTCCGGCCCGACCGTGTAGAGGCGGTCCGTGAGGTGTGCGAACGCTGGGGCCTGCCGGTCGCCGTGATCGGCCGGGTCACCCACGATGGCGACGTGGCGGTCGTGGAGGGGGGGCTGGATGCCGCCGGCCACGCCCGGCCCGGGGCGCGTGAGCTGGCCCGGATCCCGGCGCGCGCGCTTGCATCCGACGCGATCGTCCACGATCGACTCGCCGCGCCGCCACCGCGGCGACGGTCGGCCCCCGCCCCCGGGCCGGCCAGGGAGCCGTCCGACGCCCTGCCCGAACGAGGCATGGATCCGGGGGCGGTCCTCCTCGCCCTCGTCGGCAGCCCGAACCTGTCCTCGCGCCGCTGGGTCACCGACCAGTACGACGGCACCGTCCAGGCCAACACCGTGGCCGATCCCGGGCACGGGGCGGCCGTCCTCCGCATCAAGGGCACGTCGAAGGCGCTGGTCGCCTCGACCGACGCGAACCAGGCCGTCGGCAGCATCGACCCCTGGCTGGGTGCCGCGTTGAGCGTGGCCGAGGCGACCCGCAACGTGTCGATCACCGGCGCCCGACCGCTGGGCGTGACCAACTGCCTGAACTACGGCGACCCGACCCGACCGGAGGCGTTCTGGCAGCTCAAGGAGGCCGTCCGCGGCCTGGGCGACGCGTGCCGAGCACTGGGGGTTCCGGTCACCGGCGGCAATGTCTCGCTGTACAACGAGTCCCCCGGCGGCGCCATCGCGCCGACGCCGGAGATCGGGGTGGTCGGCCTGCTGGACGATGTCGGAACCCGCGTCGGGCCGGCGTTCGCCCTGGAGGGAGACATGGTGACGCTCGTCGGTGAGGCGACGCCCGGGCTGGCCGGCAGCGCCTACGCGAGCCTGGCCGGAGTGGCGTCCGAGGACGGTCCGCCGAGCCTGGACCTGGAGCGCGAAGCCGCCCTGCAGGAGTGGATTCGGGAGGCCGTGGCCCGCGGTCTCGTTGCGTCGGCCCAGGACGTCTCGGGCGGCGGCCTCGCAGTGGCCATCTCGGAAGGCGCGATCTGGGGTGGGCTCGGCGCGCGCCTCAGGCTGCCGGTCGGCGGGTCGCCCGCGGTCGAGCTGTTCGGCGAGAGCCCGTCCCGGCTCGTGGTCACGGCCCGG
Organism: Candidatus Limnocylindria bacterium; assembly: GCA_035637675.1. Lineage (GTDB taxonomy): Bacteria > Chloroflexota > Limnocylindria > Limnocylindrales > CSP1-4 > C-114. The sequence goes on from DASPWU010000093.1 coordinate 12,753, forward strand.
CCGCGGCACGCGCCTGCGCTCATGCTGCTGGCCCGCCAGTTCGGCCTGCCGGTTGAGCCGCTTGGTGTGGTGGGCGGTGAGCGGCTGGTCATCGAGCTGACCGGCCACGGCGCGACCGGCGCGGCCGAGGAGCGCGGGTCGCGGATCGCCGACGCCCTGGACGTGGCCGTCGCCGACCTCCGCCACGCCTGGGACCAGGGGCTGGCCCGGGCCCTCGGCGAGATTCCCGCTGCCGGTCCGGAGGACGGCTGACATGTGCGGCATCTTCGGAGCGGTCCTGCCGGCCTCGTTCGACGCCGGTGGAGCGGAGGCCGGGGCGGTGGCCGCGCTCGGGCTGTTCGCCCTCCAGCATCGCGGCCAGGAGTCGGCCGGGCTCGCGGTGAGCGATGGCGAGCAGCTCATGCTCTACAAGGATCTGGGGCTCATCTCGAGCGTCCTCGACGAGCGCCGCCTGCCGAGCCTCCGCGGCCGGCTGGCAATCGCTCACTGCCGCTACTCGACCACGGGGTCGACCGTCTGGGAGAACGCCCAGCCCACGTTCCGGCTGGGGCCGCGCCGGGCGATCGCGGTGGGGCACAACGGGAACCTCGTCAACACCCGGGAGCTGCTCGGCCGGCTCCGGGGCGGACGGGCGCGCCTGCCGGCCTCGACGGACACGGAGTTGCTCACGGCCCTGCTGGCCGACGAGCCGGCCGCCGACACGGTGGACGCCCTCCTGCGGGTCCTGCCGACGGTCCGCGGGGCATACAGCCTGGTCGTCCTCGACGAGCGGCGGGTGATCGGCGTCCGCGACTCCTTCGGCTTTCGCCCGTTGGTGCTGGGCCGCCTGCCGGCCGGCTCGCTCGGATCCAACGCGCCGGCCCTGTGGAGCGATGACGGGGCGACTGCGGACGGCTGGTGCCTCTCGTCGGAGACTGCCGGCCTCGACATCGTCGGGGCGGAATACGTGCGGGACGTCGAGCCGGGCGAGATGGTCATCCTGGAGGAGGGCCACGAGCCGCGTTCGGTCCGGTTCGCCGAAGCCCACCCGGCGCTGTGCGTCTTCGAGCTCATCTACTTCGCGCGTCCCGATTCCTACATGGAGGGTCGCAACCTCTACGAGGCCCGGCGCCGGATGGGCATGGAGCTGGCCCGCGAACACCCGGCCGAGGCGGACCTGGTCATGCCGGTCCCGGACACGGGGGCGCCGGCGGCGGCCGGCTTCTCGGAGGCGTCCGGTCTGCCGTTCCGGGAGGGGCTCGTCCGCAACCGGTACAGCGGCCGGACGTTCATCCAGCCGTCGCAGACGATGCGCCAGCGGGGCGTGACGATCAAGCTCAACCCGCTGCGCGAGGTGGTCCGCGGCCGGCGGCTCGCGGTGGTCGACGATTCGATCGTGCGCGGCACCACCACCAAGCAGATCGTCTCGCTCCTGCGGAAGGCCGGCGCCGAGGCCGTCCACGTCCGGATCAGCGCGCCGCCGATCTACCATCCATGCTTCTACGGCATCGACACCCAGGTCGAGACCGAGCTCATCGCGGCCTCCAAGTCCCATGACGAGATCCGCGACTTCATCGGCGCGGACAGCCTGGGCTACCTGTCGATCAAGGGCGTGCTGGCGGCGCTGGACCTTCCATACGAGCGGTTCTGCTTCGCCTGCTTCGACGGCCGCTATCCGGAGCCCGTGCCTTACGACGCGGCGAGCCGCAAGTTCATCCTGGAGGAGGCGCCGGTCGAGGTGCATGGCTGATCGGACTCGCGCCTACGCGGCCGCCGGCGTCGACCTCGCCGCCGGTGACCGGGCGGTCGAGCTCATGCGTGCCGCCGTCGAGTCCACCCACCGGCCGGAGGTCATCACCGGCCTGGGCGGCTTCGGCGCCGCGGTCGCCGTGCCGTCCGGCTATCGCGAACCCGTCCTGGTGTCGTCGACCGACGGGGTGGGGACGAAGACGGCGATCGCGGCCGCCCTGGGCCGCTACGACACGGTCGGCATCGATCTCGTGGCCATGTGCGTGGACGACGTCGTGTGCAGCGGCGCAGCGCCGCTCTTCTTCCTCGACTACGTCGCGGTCGGGCGGCTCGACCCGAGCAACGTCGCCGAGCTCGTCGGCGGCGTGGCGGCGGGCTGTCTGACCGCCGGCTGTGCGCTGGTCGGCGGCGAGACGGCCGAGCATCCAGGTTTGCTGGAGGCCGACGAGTTCGACCTTGCCGGCTGCTGCGTCGGGGTCGTGGAACGCGATCGGCTGCTCGATGGGAAGGCTGCGCGGGCCGGTGACGCCATCCTGGGGATCGCCGCGACCGGGCTCCACGCCAACGGTTTCTCGCTCGTGCGAACGCTCATCGCGCAGTGGGACCTGGATCTGCAGCGGCCGTACCAGGAACAGCTCTCGCGGACGCTGGGCGATGCCGGCCGCACCGCGGCGATCGCGGTGGAGCCGGAGCTGGAGCTGGCGACCCTGGGCGACGTCCTGTTGACCCCGACCGCGATCTACACGCCGGCGATCCTCCGCCTGCGCAAGGCCCTCGAGGCGGCCGGCACCGACCTCCGGGGTGTGGCCCACATCACCGGCGGCGGCCTGCCCGGCAACGTGCCCCGGGCGTTGCCCGCCGGTCTGGGCGCCCTGCTCGATCCCACGCGCTGGCCGATGCCCTCGATCATGCGGCTGTTCGCCGATCTGGGCGGCCTGGCCGACGCCGAGCTGCGAGCGACGTTCAACGGCGGCCTGGGCATGATCGTCGTCGTCGCGCCGTCGGCGGTCGACACGGCGCTGGGCGCGTTGGACGCCGATGGATTCACTGCCTGGCTCGTCGGCGAGGTGCGGCCGCTCTCTACGCTCGGCGGCGAGCGCTACCGCGAGGGTCCGCTGGAATGAGTGGCCGGATCGCGGTCGCGGTCAGCGGCATGGGCAACAACCTCAGGGCGATCGCGGCAGCGGCTCGCCGGGGCGAGCTCGGCGGGGACGTCGTCCTCGTCCTGGCCGATCGGCACTGCCCGGCCATCGACTGGGCCACGGAGCAGGGGATCGACACGGCGCTCGTGCCCGGCGGCGCGGACGAGCCGATGGCCGAGGCCCTCCGGGCGAGCAGAGCGGACGTGGTGGCGCTGGCCGGCTACATGCGCATCGTGGGCCCGGAGACCCTGGCCGCGTTTCCCGACCGGATCCTCAACGTCCACCCTTCCCTCCTGCCGGCATTCCCGGGCAGGCACGGCGTGCGCGACGCCCTCGCCGCCGGGGTCAAGGTCAGCGGGGCCACCGTCCATCTCGTGGACGAGACACTCGACGGTGGACCGATCCTCGTCCAGGAGGCCGTGCCGGTCCTGGGCGACGACGACGAGGCGAGCCTCCAGGCGCGGATCCGGGCCGTCGAATACCGACTCCTGCCGAGCGCGATCGCGCTCGTCCTGGCCGGCGCCGTGACGAGGGACGGTCATCGGACGGGCGTCGACGTGGAGCGGGCGGAAGCCGGACTGCCGGTTCCGCGACGGGCGCTCCTGTCGGTATTCGACAAGACCGGGCTCGTCGAGCTCGGCCGGGGCCTGGTCGCGCTCGGCTTCGAGCTGGTCTCGACCGGCCGAACCGCCCGGGCGCTTCGCGATGCCGGGCTGCCGGTCACCGATGTCGCAGCGGTGACCGGCTTCCCGGAGATGCTCGACGGCCGGGTGAAGACGCTCCATCCGCGGATCCACGCGGGCCTCCTCGCCGACCGGCGGCGCGTCGATCACCGGCGCCAGCTTGCCGCCGCGGCCATCGCGCCGTTCGAGATCGTGGTGGTCAACCTCTACCCGTTCGCGGCCGCCGCCGAGAGGCCCGGGATCGGCCTGGACGCGCTCGTCGAGGAGATCGACATCGGCGGCCCTTCGCTCGTCCGGGCGGCGGCCAAGAATCATGCCTCGGTGGCCGTCGTGACCTCGCCCGAGCGCTACGACGCGCTTCTGGACGCGCTCCGGGACACGGGATCGGTGCCGCTCGGGCTGCGAGCCGCCCTGGCGATCGAAGCCTACCGCCACACCGCCGCCTACGACGCGCGGATCGCCGCCGAGCTGCCCTGCCGGATGGACAACGCCGGGATCGAGCTGCCACCGGAGCCGGGCCTGCCTCGCTCGCGGGATCGGTACCCGCCGAGCCTGACGATCGAGCTCGAGAAGGTGGAGACGCTCCGCTACGGCGAGAATCCGCACCAGCTCGCCGCCCGCTACCGGCGGCCCGGCACGACGGCCGCCGACGGCCCGTTCGCCACCGGGGCGGCGCCTCTGCAGGGCAAGACGCTGTCCTACAACAACGTCCTGGACGCCTCGGCAGCGGCGGCCCTGGCGCGCGCTCTGCGCGATCCCGCCTGCGTGATCGTCAAGCACACGAACCCGTGCGGCGCGGCCGAGCGACCCACGCTCCTGGAAGCATGGGAGGCAGCGCTGGCCGGCGACCCGGTGTCGGCCTATGGCGGCGTGGTGGCCGTGACCGGACCGGTGGACGAGGCGCTCGCCCGGCGGCTGACCTCGATCTTCCTGGAGGTCGTGGTCGCGCCGTCCTTCGAGGCCGGCGCCCGCGACGTCCTGGCCACCCGGCAGAACCTGCGGCTGGTCGAGGACCCCGCCATCGGTCACCCGCCGCCGGCGCCCGATCCGCTGGGTGCCGTGCGCACGGCCGGGGGAGCGGTCCTCCTCGGCTCGCCGGACACCGAGCCGGACGATCCCACCCTCTGGCCGGTGATCACGCGACGAGCCCCGACAGACGCCGAGCGCGCCGACCTCGAGCTCGCCTGGCGCCTGGTCCGAGGTGTCACGAGCAACGCGATCGTCCTCGTTCGCGACGGCCGTCTCATCGGGCTCGGCAGCGGCCAGACCTCGCGCGTGGACGCCGCGCGACAGGCGGTGGAGAAGGCCCGGACGATTTCGGGCGAGGGCGCCACGGTGGGGGCGGCCTGCGCTTCCGATGCCTTCTATCCGTTCCCCGACGGGGTGGAGGTGTGCCTGGCCGCCGGGGTCACCGCGTTCGTCCAGCCGGGTGGATCGATCCGGGACGCCGAGGTCGTGTCCATGGTCGATCGCGCCGGCGCAACCATGCTCATCACCGCGGTCCGGCACTTCCGTCACTGACGCGCCACGTGGCATCCGCCGCAGGCCGACCAGCTGTAAGCCCTCTGGAAGGCCGCTGACGGGCCCGGCGCCGGCCCGCTGGGCGCAGGCGGCGTAGACTCAGTGGAAAGGTTCATATGACTCAACGAATGGAGGAACGCCATGGTGGACCGGAGGGACGCCCTCGACGCACCGCCCGGCCCCGAGCCGACCGAGCCTCGTAGTTACGAATCCGGCGCCGCCGAGGGACGAGCGGCGGCGTGGCTGGCCCAGCTTCAGACGATGATCGACAACGTCGCGACGGCCGCCGGGCCGACGCTGCGCGAGGTGGCCGCCAAGGCCGCCGAGCTGGCGGCCAAGGCTGGTGACGCGGCCGGGCCGATCGCCCAGAAGGCCGCCAGCGTGACCGGTGACGTGGGCCAGCGGGTGGCGGCGAAGAGCCGCGACTTTGCGGCCGACCTGCGCAAGCCGCCGGAGGGCAATGGCCACGCAGCCGGCTCGGAGCCCGTGACCTCGGCCGACGCGGTCATGCCCGATCCCACCGGCGAGCCAGGATCGCCGCCGACCTGACCGGGCCCAAGCCGGCCTGACGGTAGCGGCCGGCTGACAACCTGTTGGCGATCGGGACGAGGCCGACCTGACGCGGCCCCAATCATGCTGCGCGCGGTCATGGCTGCCGGCACTTGCTAACATCGCCCTCCCATGCCTGCCCGGGACCGTTATTACCTGACGACCTCGATCGCCTACGCCAACAACAGGCCGGGCCTGCACACGCTGTACGAGGTCATCGGCGCGGACGCGATCGCCCGGTGGCATCGGATGAAGGGCGTCGACACGCGATTCCTGACCGGCACGGACGAGTACTCGGTCAACATCGCGCTCACGGCCGCGGAGCAGGGCAAGCCCACCAAGCAGTTCGTGGACGAGATGGTCGAGCTGTTCCGGGCCGCCGAGGATGCTCTCCAGATCAGCCCCGATCGGTTCATCCGGACGACGGACGCCGATCACCTGCCCGCCGTCCACGAGATGATCCGCCGGGCGTACGCCAGCGGCGATCTGTACGTGGGCAACTACGAGGGCTGGTACTGCCCGAATGAGGGCTTCATCCCCACCTCGCAGCTCATCGAGGATGCCCGCGGGACGCACTGCGCCAACCACCCCACGGTCGAGCTGCAGTGGCTGACCGAGCGCAACTGGTTCTTCCGCCTGTCTGCCTACCAGGAGCGGCTGGACCGCTACTACGCCGACCACCCCGACTGGGTCCAGCCCGAGTTCCGCAAGAACGAGATGCTGGGCTTCCTGCGGGGCGGCCTGGAGGACTTCTCGGTCAGTCGCGAGAAGGCTCCGTGGGGCATCCCCTTCCCGATCCGGGAGGATGGGTCGAGCGCGCAGCTGCCGGACGGCTCCTGGGACCCGGCAGCGGGGACCGTCTACGTCTGGTTCGACGCGCTGACGAACTACATCACCGGCGCCGGCTTTCCGAACGATCCAGAGGCCTTCGCGCGTTGGTGGCCGTGCGACGTACACATCATCGGCAAGGACATCAATCGCCTCCACACGATCATGTGGCCGGCGATGCTCATGAGCGCTGGCCTGCCCTTGCCGAAGCTCGTCTGGGTCCACGGCTGGCTGCTCGTGCAGGGCGACAGGATGAGCAAGAGTCGCGGCAACTTCTTCGACCCGATCGACGTGGTCGCTGCGCTCACCTCGGACGGGGCACGCTACGTGTCGCTCCGCGAGGTCCCGTTCGACCGCGACAGCGACGTGTCCTGGGAGTCCTTCGTCCGCCGCTACAACGCGGACCTGGCCAACGACTTCGGCAATCTCGTCAATCGGACGATCACGATGGTCAACCGCTATCTGGACGGTGAGCGGCCGCCGCCCGCCGGTGGTCCGCTCGCGGGCGACTGGGCGGAACTGCCGGCCATCTGCGACCGGGCGATCGAGGGATTCCTCCTGCACGAGGCGCTGGCCGGGCTGTGGGAATTCGTGGGCGCCGCGAACCGGTTCGTTGATGCGGAGAAGCCCTGGGAGCTGGCCAAGGCCTCCAGGGCCGGGGACGCCGCCGCGGCCGCGCGACTGCGCGACGTCCTGGGCGACCTGGTCGAGGCGTGCCGGCTGCTTGCGCTCGCCTCGGCGCCGTTCCTGCCGTCCACGGCCCCCCGCATCCTCGCCCAGCTGGGCTACGCGTATGCGTATGGCGCCGACGGCAACGGGGGCCCACCGCTCCTCGACGACCTTGCCTGGGGCGCACGCGCCGACGAAGCCGGTCGGGTCGCCAGCCCAGAGCCGCTGTTCCCCCGACTCGAGGTCGAATCGGCGACCGCCTGAACGTCGTTTCGATCGGTGCGCCCGCCGGACAGACGGGAGCCCGTAGCATGGCCCAGTGCGCCTGATCGACTCGCACTGCCATCTCCAGGCCGACCGGTTCGACGCCGACGCCGACCTCGTGCTCGGCGGAGCACGGCTGGCCGGCGTCGACCGGCTCCTCGTGCCCGGCTGGGACCGGGCTTCCGGGGAGCGCGCGCTCGCCCTGGCCGAGCGGCATCCCTGGCTGGACGCCGCGGTCGGTGTCCATCCCCACGACGCGGCGAACGTCGATGACGCTGCCTGGGCCTGGTTCGTCGAGACCGCGGCCGATCCCCGCGTCGTCGCGATCGGGGAAACCGGGCTCGACTTCGACCGCGGCTTCTCGCCGCCCGAAGCGCAGCTCGTGAATCTCCGCCGCAACCTCGCCATTGCCCTGGCGACCGGCAAGCCGGCCATCCTTCATTGCCGCTCGGCCGACGGCAGCCGTGATGCCCAGGACACGTTGCTGGCGGAGCTGCGCGGGGCCGGCTTCGGCGAGCGGCCGGCGCTCGCGGCGTTCGGCGGCCGGGCGCCCGCCATCGTCCACAGCTACTCGGGGCCCGTCGACTACGCGGAGGCGATGCTCGAGCTGGGGCTCGCGATCAGCTTCAGCGGTCTCGTGTTCAGGCCGGGCGAGGAGGCGAGCGCCATCGTCGCCAGGCTCGTGCCCGCCGAGCGGCTGCTCGTGGAGACCGATGCCCCCTTCCTCTCGCCGCCCGGGGCGCCGCGCCGTCGCAACGAGCCGGAATGGGTCGCGATCACCGCGGGCTGGCTGGCGGAGCAGCGGCGGGAGGACCCCGAGGCGCTCGGTGAGGGCCTCATCAGCGCCTACGACTCCGTCCTGCAACGGCCGGCCGGTCGGTTGCGTCCACAGGAGGGCAATCCTTCCGCAACCGGGTGATTTGGCCATGGCCTCGATGCGCGCCCTCGTTCTCGGCGGGCTCGCTATCGCCATCGCCGCCTGTGGCGCCAGCCCCGGGATGTCGCCCGGTTCACCCGCGGCGCCGACCGCCAGCACGCCATCGGCGCCCGCCTCCAGCGCCGCCTCCCTGAGCGGCGAGCCAGTCACCATTCAGGGCTGTCCGACGTCCGTCCAGGCTGGAGCCGTTCCCAGCGACCGGCTCGTCGACCTGGCGGTGGAGTCCGGCCTGGGAGTGGATCGGATCACGTTCACGTTCGGGCCCCCCAGCGGCAACTCGGCCGCTCTGACCGGCGAGATGCGTCCCGCCACCCCGCCATTCGCCGAGGCAGGCTCGGGAGCGCCCGTGACGATCGCGGGCGACCGATTCCTGTCGATCGTCTTCCGGGGAATGACGGTTTCCGATGAGGCCGGCAATTCCGTCTACAGCGGGCCGGCTGACCTCGAGCCCATCGCCCCGGCGATCCAGGAGGTGCGGCTGCTCGACAACTTCGAGGGCCACCTGGGCTGGATCGCCGGCATACGCGGTCCGGGCTGTGTGCGCGTCAGCAGGCTCACGGCGCCGGACCGGGTCGTGGTGGAGGTTCAGCAGCCCTAGCGGGAACGGGTCCGCGGTAGAAGAGCGGGCCGAGCAGGCTTGACACTGGCGAGCCCGCTCCGCTACGATGTTGGCACTCTCACAGAGAGAGTGCTAGCGGGCAACGAGCCCATCCGCCACGCGGTCCGGCGATCCGGACCGGGCAGAACAGCGGACGTGGAGTCTCCGAGCCTGGCGATGCGCTCATCACCGGAACCTCGGGTTGCCGCCGGGCTGAACGGCTCGCCCCGGCGCCCATCTGTCAGCCGACGGCGCGACGCCGTCAAGGAGGGATCGCACCTTGGCCACCGCTACCGCCACTGCTACCAAGCTTCGCCCGCTCGGCGATCGCGTCGTGATCGAGCCAACCCCGCGAGAGGACATGACGAAGAGCGGCATCGTGCTGCCCGACACCGCGAAGGAGAAGCCCCAGGAGGGGACCGTCCTCGCCGTCGGGCCCGGCCGCATCCTCGACGACGGGAAGCGCGAGCAGATCGACGTGAAGAAGGGCGACAAGGTCCTGTACGCCAAGTACGCCGGGACCGAGTTCAAGCTGGAGGGCGAGGAGCTCCTCATCGTGAGCCAGAAGGACATCCTCGCGGTCGTCGAGAGCTGACCGTCAGCGGCTGACGCTCCGGACCCCGCGGATCACCCAGGCGACCCAGTCAAGCGGCGCCGACCGGCGCCCGTTCACCCAGGAGGGACAGGACACACCTATGGCAAAGCAACTCATCTTCGACGAGACCGCTCGGCGGTCGCTCAAGCGAGGCATCGATCGGCTCGCCGACGCCGTTCGCGTGACGATCGGCCCGAAGGGCCGCAACGTCGTCCTCGACAAGAAGTTCGGCTCGCCGACGATCACCAACGACGGCGTGACGATCGCCCGCGACATCGAGCTCGACGACCCGTTCGAGAACATGGGCGCACAGCTCCTCAAGGAGGTCGCCACCAAGACGGATGACGTGGCAGGTGACGGCACGACGACAGCGGTCGTCCTCGGCCAGGCGATGGTCAGCGAGGGCCTCCGGGTCGTCACCGCCGGCGCCAACCCGATGGGTGTCAAGCGTGGCATCGAGAAGGCCGTCGAGGCGATCGTGGCCGAGCTCGAGAAGCACAAGGTCGACGTGGACAGCCGGGAGCAGATCGCGGCCGTTGCGGCGATCAGCGCCGCCGACCCCGAGGTCGGCGAGATCATCGCCGAGGTGATGGACAAGGTCGGCAAGGACGGCGTGATCACCGTGGAGGAAGGCCAGACGCTCGGTCTCGAGAAGGAATACACCGAAGGCATGCAGTTCGACCGGGGCTACATCTCGGTCTACTTCGTGACCAACCCGGACCGCATGGAAGCGGTCCTCGAGGATCCCAAGATCCTCATCACCGACAAGAAGATCTCCAGCGTCCAGGAGATGCTGCCGGCGCTCGAGAAGGTCGTCCAGCTGGGCAAGCCGGTCGTCATCATCGCCGAGGACGTGGATGGCGAGGCCCTCGCGACGCTCGTCGTGAACAAGCTCCGCGGCACGGTCAACGTCCTCGCCGTCAAGGCGCCGGGCTTTGGTGATCGCCGCAAGGAGATGCTCCGCGACATTGCCGTGCTCACCGGAGGCACGGTCATCAGCGAGGAGATCGGCCGCAAGCTCGACTCGGTCACCCCGGAAGACTTCGGCAGCGCCCGCCGCGTCGTCGCCACCAAGGACGATACGACGCTCGTCGACGGAGCCGGTTCGCCCGACCTGATCAAGGCCCGGATGAGCCAGATCAAGGCCCAGATCGAGGAGACGACCTCGGACTACGACCGCGAGAAGCTCCAGGAGCGCCTCGCCAAGCTGTCCGGTGGTGTCGCCGTGATCAAGGTCGGGGCGGCAACCGAGGTCGAGCTCAAGGAGAAGAAGCACCGGATCGAGGACGCCCTGTCCACGACCCGGGCGGCCGTCGAGGAAGGCCTCGTGGCTGGCGGCGGTACGGCGCTCCTGCAGGCGATCCCGGCCCTCGACGCGGTCAAGCTGATTGGTGACGAGGCCGTTGGCGTCGACATCGTCCGCAAGGCCCTCGAAGCGCCCGCCCGCCAGATCGCCGACAACGCCGGCGAGCCAGGTGAGGTGGTCGTCGAGAAGGTCAAGGGCCTCAAGGCCGGCCACGGCTACGATGCGCTGAAGGGCGAATATGGCGACATGTTCGCCAAGGGCATCGTCGACGCCCGCAAGGTGACCCGGTCGGCGCTCCAGAACGCGGCGTCCATCGCCGCCATGGTGCTGACGACCGAGACGCTCATCACCGACCTTCCGGAGAAGGAGAAGGCCGCCGCCGGCGGCCACGAGCACGGCGGCGGAGGGATGGACTTCTAGTCCCCCAATCGACGCAACACGGAACGGCCCCGGGTCAACGACGCGGGGCCGTTTTCCGTTTCCTGCCCTTCGGTTTGACAGGAGGCCGTACCTCCGGCACCCTCGAACCAATCGGACGCTGGCGCGGTCCGGGCCGCAGGGGAGATGTTCATGCTTCGTCGTTTCGCCGCCTTGACCGCCGTCCTCGCCGTTGTTGTCGCGGCATGCGCGCCGAGCGCGCCGGAACTGACGGACCCCAAGGAGATCCTGGCGAAGTCTGCCCTGGCGCTCAAAGACGTCAAGACGATCCAGCTCAAGTTCGACATCAGCGGCAAGGTCGCGTTCGACCCGACCGGCAGCGGCTCCAACAGCCAGCTCGACCTGGCCGGCACGACGGCCACGCTCGACGTCGACGTGGCGGGCCAGAAGCTGAAGGCGACCGGCCTGGCCCCGGGATTCCTCAATACGGGCGGAGAGGTGATCGTCGCCGACGGGGCGATCTACTACAAGCTCACGGGACCACTCGCCCAGGGCAACGCCAAGTATTCCAAGATCCCGATCCCCGCGGGCGCGATCCCGGCTCCCGCGGCGTCCGCGAGCGCGGGCGCGTCGATGAACCCGCAGGTCGCGATCGACGAGATCAACAAGGCCCTCGCGAAGCTGCCCTCGCCGCCGACCAAGCTCGCCGACGAGAAGTGCGGGGACGTGGACTGCTATCACGTCTCGATCCACCTGTCGCCGGAGGACCTCGCCAAGCTCGCGTCCCCAGCGCCGCTGCCGTCGGCGGGCACGGCCGACATCACCGTCGACGTGTGGACCCGCAAGAACGACCTGCGAACGGCCAAGATGACCCTGGGGCTAAGGGCGGGCATTCAGGCCAACGTCACCGTGACCATGACCGCCAGCTACGACGGCGCGGTGTCGATCGCGGCGCCTCCGGCCGACCAGGTCGGCGAGGGCACCGGGCTGCCGTTCCCGCTCCCGTCGTTCGGGCAGTAGCCGTCTCCAGCTCCGGCCGGCCGGGTGACCGCGGCTCCGGCGCGGCGGGTGACCGCGGCTCCGGCAACGCCGGCTGACCCCGGTCAGGTCTCGCGCGGCGATCGGCCCGTGGCCAGGTAGCGGCGCCAGGGATCGGCGAGGCGCTCGACGGGAGACTGATGAGAGCGCTCGACCCGCTCGATCTCGACGAGTGGCCGGACGCGAACGTGGGTCAGGCCGGCGCCGACCATTGCGTCGGCGATGGCGGCGGTGCCCGACTGGCGGGCGAGGGGCAGCCTGGCCAGCTGGTCCGGTCGGTACGGGTGCTCGTTGGCGTCGCTGCCCGCTCCGCCCTTCACGAGCCGGCCCGCCGCCCGGGCTACCCACCGCAGCGGAATCGGCTGACACTCGTACCAGCCGTCGATCACCGCGATCAGGCCACCCGGCCGGAGCGGACCCCGCCATGCCGCGATGTCGCGCTGCGGATCCGCCAGCGTCCAGACGAGATGGCGACAGACGACGGCGTCGAACGAGTCCGGCTCGACCGGGAGCGCAGCGGCGTCTCCCTCCAGCCACGTGACAGCGAGGCCCGTGTCCAGGGCGTGGTGGCGGGCCTGACGGAGCATGCCCGGCGACAGGTCAACGGCCGTGACGTCGTGGCCGAGCTCGGCCGCGAGAAGCGCCAGGACCCCGGTGCCGGTTCCCACGTCGAGCACTCGCAGCTTCGGAACCGCGGCGTGGGCCGGGTCGCCCAGGATGGCCGCCACCAGCCGGCGCCAGGCTCGGCGCTCGTCGTCATGGAGGATGCCGTGGCGGGGCAGCCGATCGTACGTCGCCGCACCGGCATCCCACGTCGCGACGAGCTCGCGCGAGAGTTGATCGTGCTCGGTCACGCCGGGAGGATAGCGGGTCGCACAGGCCCCGCGACCCGCCCGATGGTCCCGGGTGCGGACGACCTGTGCCGCCCACC
>DASPWU010000094.1:0-5040 GCA_035637675.1 Candidatus Limnocylindria bacterium
CGAGCCCCACGGCCGTGACGAGCACGGTGCCGACCACGATGTCCTGGATCGGCGAGTCCACGCGCAGGATGACCATGCCGGAGCGGAGCGACTGCATGACCACGGCGCCGAGCACCGCGCCGGGGATCGTCCCGATCCCGCCGGCAAAGGACGTCCCACCAATGACGGCCGCCGCGATCGTGTCGAGCTCGGTCTGGACCCCCGCGCTGGTCACGCCGGCGTCGAGCCGGGCGGTCTGGATGGCCCCTGCGATCGCGCAGAGCGCACCCATGAGCACGTATGTGAGTATGATCGTCCGGCGCGTGTTGATCCCGCCGAGCTCGGCGGCCTCCGGGTTGCCGCCGATCGCGAAGACGTAGCGTCCGAACCTTCGCCGCGTGGCGATGAAGGTCATGACGATCGTCACGGCGAGCATGATCAGGACGGGGATGGCGATACCGGTCGGGATCTGGAGGCCACCCGGCGGCTCGGTGATCCCGTGCGTCTGGGCGTACTGTGTTGCGAGGCTGGGCGGCCAGGGGTAGCTGTTGGCCACCCACACGGCACCCAGGATGAGCGCCGAGCTGCCCAGAGCCAGCGTCACCTCGGCCCACATCGGCCGCAGCGGGAAGTCGTACTTGCGCCGGCGTCGGCGGCCGGCCCACAACGACCAGATCACTCCAACGCAGGCGGCCAATCCGAAGATCCAGCTGGGTATCGCGCCGATGGCGCCGGTGGGCCCGCCGCCGAGGAGGGAGAACGTCTTGTCCATCGGCGCGATCGTCTGGCCCTGCGCGAGCTCGAAGATCAGGCCGCGCCAGACGAGGAGCCCACCCAGGGTCACGATGAACGAGGGGACCCGGCCAAAGGCGATGATGAAACCCTGGAACCCGCCGATGGCCGCCCCGACGACGAGGCCAATGGCCAGCGAGACGATCCACGTGTACGGCTGGTCGAACCCGAGTCCGAACGTGGTGGGGATCCAGATCGCCTGGAGCATCGCCATCAGATAGCCGGTGAAGCCCAGGATCGACCCGACCGACAGGTCGATGTTGCGCGACACGATGATCAGGACCATCCCGGTGGCCATGACGGCCACCACCGATGTCTGGACGGACAGGTTCCAGAGGTTGCGGGCGGTCAGGAACAGCCCGCCGGACATGACGTTGAAACCGATCCAGATCACCGCCAGGGCGGCGATCATGCCGAGCAGGCGTACGTCGATCTCGAGCGAAGGCACCGCGCCCCGCACGCGCTGGAACGGGTCGCGCAAGCGCTGTCCGATGGACCGCGGGGGACGTTCGGCTGCCGAGGCCTCAGTCATTGTCACGCCTCGTTGGAACGGTCTAGTGCGATGCCCGGCGCCCCGTGAGCGGGGCGCCGGGCAGTCCGATTACTAACCGACTGTGGACTTGACTACGCGCAGGCGGGCACGGACCCGGCGGTCACCCCCTGGCAGAGCTTGTCCTTGGTGATCCACTTGGCGTCCAGGACGACGTTGAGGTTGTCCTTGGTGATCGGCTGGGGCTTGAGCAGGATCGAGGTGATCTTGTTCTTGCCCGGCGAATCGAACTGCGTGGTATTCGCGACCTTCTTGACGTCCTTGTCCTTGCACAGCGCGATGGCCGCGTCACCGGCTGCCTTGCCCAGCTCACGGGCGTCCTTCCAGACGTCGACCGTCTGGTTCCCGAGCGCAACATTGTTCAGGGCGGCCGCATCGCCGTCCTGGCCGGAGACCGGCACCTTGCCGGCCAGGCCTTGCGCCTTCAGCGCGGCGATGACGCCGCCGGCCATGCCGTCGTTCTCGGACAGCACCGCGTCCACCTTGTTGTTGTTGGCCGTCAGGAACTGCTCCATCTCGGTCTGGGCGAGCGCCGGCTTCCAGTCGTCCGTGTAGGTCTCGCCAACGATCTTGATGTCGCCCGCCTTCACTGCCGCGCCGATGATCTCCTCGTAGCCGCCGCGTAGGAAGTCGGCGTTGGCATCGGCCTTGTTGCCCTTGATGATCACGTAGTTGCCCTTGGGCTTGGCCTTGAAGATCTCGCGGGCCTCCATGCGGCCGACCTCGACGTTGTCGAACGTCGCGTATAGGACGCCCGGATCCTCGATCAGCCGGTCATAGGCGATGACCGGGATGCCTTCTGAAACGGCCTTGGTCACGGACGGCTTGATGGCCGTCCCGTTCTGGGCCAGGATGACCAGGACCTTGGCGCCCTGCGAGATGAGGTTCTCGACGTTGGTCGCCTGGGTTGCCTCGGACGACTTCGCGTCGTTCGAGATGTACGTGCCGCCGCCGGCCGCGATGGCCGCCTTGACGGCGGGCTCATCCCACTTGGCCCAGCGCTCTTCGGTGTAGTTGTTCCACGAGAAGCCAATCGTGCAACCTGCGGCCCCTCCGCCGCCTCCCCCGCTCGGTGCGGCGGTCCCTGCGGTGCTACACGCTCCGGTGATGATCGCGGCCGCCGCCGCCAGTGCCGCCACTCGGCGATAGAACATCTTTCCTCCTCCTCAGTTGCTGGTTTCACCCTCGAATCGAGCCCTGCGTCTGCCCGTCAGCTACTCCTTCCCCTCGAGTCGATGCGCCGGTTGAGTCCATGCCCGGCTTCTGCGCCTCTGCCGCCGGCGAGCCGTCGGCTCGATGAGTTCGCAGGGTCCTGCATGGTCAGGACGTCCGGTCCAACCGCTTCATGTGCTGGTTTCGGTGTCTGCGGAGTGTACGGCACCGTGATCCGTTCGATGGAGTCCGATGACGGCAGTGCAGCGCATCAGCCATCGCCTCGGCGGGAGTTGCGTTTCACGCACCACACCGAGCACATTCGTGCGAGATGCCGCGGCGAAATCGTCGCGGTGTGGCGAGCTGCGTGCACGGTCGCGGGCGGTCTGATGCGCCAGCCGCAACTTGAGGGGCGTGGCCGCGGGCACAAGACGCATCCGACGGGCGTGGCCGCGGGGGGTGGCCACGAAATCGTCGCGGTGCGACAGGCTGCGTGCACGATCGTTTGCGGTCTAATGCACCAGCCGCAACCGAGGGGGCGTGGATCGGGCGACGCGACGCTCCGAGCCCGGCCGGGCCGAGTCCGGCACGACCGGCAATCGCGGTAGCATCGCGGCAGTCGTCGACCGCTTCGGGTCCGGGCAAGGGGTGCATGGCGGGACCCGGCGGCGCGACGATCCGAGGAGGGCTGCATGCCGAGGAGCCGATCGCGTTGGGCGATCCTGGTAGCGAGCCTCGCCACGACCGCCGTCGTGATCGCCGCGGTCGTCGTCGTCCGGCCGTGGTCCACGGTTCCGCCCTGCCCGGCGATCTCGGACCATCCCGACTGGTCGGTGGCTCGGCGCTGGGACGAGGCGCTGCTCGACGCCATCCGGCGCGCCCTGCCCGCCCCCACCGTCCACGCCAGGAACCTGTTCCACACCTCGGCGGCGATGTGGGATGCATGGGCCGCGTACGACTCCCGGGCCGCCGGGTACCTGGCCAGGGAGAAGGCAACCGCCGGGAACGTCGCGGCAGCCCGCGCCGAGGCGATCAGCTACGCCGCGTACCGCGTGCTCAGCACGCGCTACATCAAGGCCGTCGGCGCGAGCGAGTCGCTGTCCGAATTCAACGATCTCATGGACGCGCTGTGCTACCCGATCGGCGTCACGACGACCGAAGGTGACTCGCCGGCGGCGCTCGGCAACCGCATCGCCAAGGCCGTTCTTGCGTTCGGGCTCACGGACGGGTCCAACGAGGCGAACGGCTACGCGGACCCAGCCTACAAGCCGGTGAACGGGCCGCTCGTCGTGGCCAAGCCCGGCACGACGATGACCGA
The DNA here is from genome assembly GCA_035637675.1 of Candidatus Limnocylindria bacterium. Classification (GTDB taxonomy): domain Bacteria; phylum Chloroflexota; class Limnocylindria; order Limnocylindrales; family CSP1-4; genus C-114. The sequence continues at coordinate 3,792 of DASPWU010000094.1, forward strand.
TCCCAATCGCTGGCAGCCGCTGCAGCTCGCCCACATGATCTCGCAGAACGGCATCCCGATCGACAACGGCGTGCAGCAGGCGATCGGGCCGCACTGGGGCCATGTCACGGGATTCGCGCTGCCGGAGCCGGACGCCGCCGGAGTGCCGATCGACCCCGGCCCCCCGCCCCAGCTGGGCGTTGCCGCCACCGACCAGGCCTACAAGGACCAGGCGATCGAGGTCATCCGCGACAGCAGCCAGCTGGACCCCCGGGGCGCTCCCATGATCGACATCTCGCCCGGCGCGCGTGGCGGAAGCACGCTCGGCACGAACGACGGCCGGGGCCACCCCGTGAATCCGGCGACGGGCAAGCCCTACGCACCGGACCTCGTCAACAAGGGCGATTTCGCCCGTGCCCTGACGGAGTTCTGGGCCGACGGCCCCAAGTCCGAGACGCCGCCCGGCCACTGGAACGTGATGGCCAACACCGTCTCCGACGAGCTCGCCCCGAATCTCCGGATCGGCGGCAGCGGGCCGATCGTCGACCGGCTCGAGTGGGACGTCAAGCTGTACCTCGCCCTGAACGGTGCCGAGCACGATGCGGCGATCGCCGCATGGGGCCTGAAGGGCCGCTACGACTCGGTGCGGCCGATCTCGATGATCCGGTACCTGGCGGGACGCGGCCAGTCGACCGACCGGTCGTTGCCCTCGTACGACCCGGAGGGCATCCCGCTGGTCCCCGGCCTGGTCGAGCTCGTCACGAAGCAGACCACCGCCCCCGGCGGGCGTCATGCCGCACTGAGGGGCCACGACGGCCAGATCGCGATCCATGCCTGGTCGGGCAATCCGGCCGACCCGAAGACCCAGACGAGCGGGGTGGCCTGGATTCTCGCGGCGAACTGGGTCCCCTACCAGGTCCCGACGTTCGTCACGCCCTCGTTCCCTGGCTTCGTGTCGGGTCACAGCACGTTCAGCCGCGCGTCGGCCGAGGTTCTGACGGGCTTCACCGGCAGCGAGTACCTCCCGGGCGGCATCGACGAGTGGACGACGAAGGCCGGTTCGCTCAAGGTCGAGGCCGGCCCGACGCGCGATGTCACCCTGCAGTGGGCCACCTACTACGACGCGGCCGACCTTGCCGGCATTTCGCGACTCTACGGCGGCATCCACATCCCGGCCGATGACTTGACGGGCCGCAAGATCGGCTCGGAATGCGGCAAGGGGGCCTGGGCTCGGGCGCAGGACTACTACAGCGGCAAGGCCGGGTCGTGA
>DASPWU010000095.1:0-10374 GCA_035637675.1 Candidatus Limnocylindria bacterium
ATGTCGCTCGACGGGTTCGTGGCGGGCCCGAACCAGAGTGTCGATCACCCGCTCGGCGTCGGCGGCGAGCGCCTGCATGAATGGATGTATCCCCTGGCGATGTGGCGCGGGCCACAGGGGCTGGACGGCGGCGAAGTCAACGCCAGCACGCAGGTCATAGCGGAGACCCAGTCGAATGTCGGCGCCACGATCATGGGCCGCAACATGTTCGGCGGCGGACCCGGACCGTGGAAGGACGAGCCGTGGAACGGCTGGTGGGGCGACGACCCCCCGTTCCATCATCCGGTGTTCGTGCTCACCCATCACGCCCGTAAGCCGCTCGAGCTCGAGGGAGGCAACACCTTCACGTTCGTGACCGACGGGATCGAGTCGGCGCTGGACCAGGCCAGGCGTGCGGCGGGCGGCCAGGATGTGTCGCTCGGAGGCGGCGCGAATGCCGCTCAGCAATACCTGGCCGCCGGCCTCGTCGACGAAATGCTGATCAATCTCGTCCCGATCCTGCTCGGCGACGGCGAGCGCGTCTTCGACATACCTGCAGACCGCCTCCCCGAGGTCGACTTGGTCGGCACGATCGCCGCCCCGCGCGTCACCCACCTGAGATTCCGGGTGAAGTAACGCGGCCCCAACGGTGTAACGGACGCGGGACAGGTTGCGCCAGACGTGTCCCCGCTGCCGAACGTAAGCGTGGTACTGGCGCTGGTCGCGACCTCAGATGACGGTGATGGACGTCTCTGCGGTCGACGGCCAGTGGTCGATGTCGCCGAAGTACCTGACGCGGAGACGATACCTCCCGGGCTCGAGCTTCAGACCATCGGCGACGAATGGTCCGGACACCGTCGTCGTCGTGAACCGGCCCAGCGTGATCGGCCGAGGCGAAAGCTCCATCCGCTCTCGGGCGATCTCGGTGCCCTTGAGGAAGATGACCGCGAGGTACGCGTTGCCGGCCGAGCTGGCAGGAACGCGAATCGCCGCGGAGAAGCGATAGGCAGCGCCGGCGGTGACCGCGAACTCGGCGGACGTGATGAGCAGGCTCTGTTTGGATGTCGCGTCGATCCGCAGCATGCGCCCGGAGCCATGGTCGCTCGCGAGGATGCGGATCCGAGCCGAACCGTCAGGAGGCCAGCGGGCCAGGCCTCCCGCAAATCGGGGATCCGGAACGCGGTTCCGCCGCGACGTCCCCTGCGTGTAGCTCAGCTCGTACAGGCTCAGGTGGACCGGGCCGGGTCCGGCCTCCTCGATATTGGCCCGCAACCCGATGACGGCGGTGGTGGCGCCAGCCGGGACCCGTCCGTTGAGACCCGAGACCTGGTATGCGCCGTCGATCGGCGTGGCCGTCAGCCCGATCGTTCCGCCCGCGATCGAATCGCCGCCGGCCGTGCGCAGCGACCCGAAGATCCGCAGCCGGCCGTCGGCGTCCACCTGGACGGGATCCAGCGCGATGACGCTGCGCGGCGCGAAGTACTGGCGGATCAGACCGGTGAAGGTCGTCGGATCGGAATCGGGCAAGACCCGGTCCGGGTGATCCATCCACGATTGGAAGACGAGGTGGTCTGGCTCGCCGCCGGTGCGTGATTCGTATGCGTCGATGTGCGCCCGCGCGAGCTCATTCCATTCGGAGTCGGATCTTGCTGCGCCGCCGTTGTAGATGAGCGTGGCGGCGATGCCACGCGTTCGGGCCTGGGCCGTCGCGGCGACGGCGCGGTCCGGCCAGTCGCCAAGTGTCCAGTCGGCATCAAGGTGAACGAAGTCGAAGGGCGCCCCGGACGCCTGGCGGTACGCGTCGAACCAGGCCCCGAGATCGGCCGGGGAGACGTCGCTCCAGAGTGGCTCGGTGTCGCCAATGAGCATCGCCGGCTCGGCCGCCTTCACCATGCGAATGAACCCCGCCACCTCCGCCGCGACGCGATCCAGCGACCACCGGCAGGCGTTCGGCCCCGTGAAGACATGCCCGAATGCGTACACCTCGTCCAGGGACAGCAGCGAGACGGTGCCGCCGGCGGCCTCGATCTTCTGGATGGGCTCCAGACCGGCGTCGAAGCCCTCCACGCCCATCCCGCAGCCATCCTTGGGCATGAGGCCGCCCATCTCGAGGCCGAGCGCCATCCCGCGAGCCCGCGTGCCCTCGACGACCTGCCGGAGTTGCTCCTCCGTGGCGGAGTTCATGACCCAGCTGGCATAGATCACGAAGACATGGACGTGACCAGCGGCGGAGGTCCAGGCGGCGTCGGGCGGGAAGAGATCGAAGTAGTCGGCTGATCCGTCGGCGAACGGCAGACCGAGCCGGAGCGGCGGCAGCGGCGCGAACAAGACGAGCGGTCGGGTCGCGAGATCCGGTGCGGCAGGCGCCGAGGCGACGGAGGCAGTGGGAACCGTCGTTGCGGTATCGCTTGCCGGGTTCGGCGGCGACGCGGGCGGCGTCGGGCCGCAGCCACCGAGAAGGGCGATCGTCGCGACGAGGACACCAGGAACGAGCCTCAATCCTCACCTCCACGGGTCCTGAATGCACCACGCAAGGATCGTCAGAGCGTAGCGGCCTCCCGTCTGGATCTCGTTCACGGGGGATAATGAGCCTCCCCAGCGGACTCCGCCCATGACGTGGATCGAGAGGAGGCGAGATGAACTTCAATGGCATCCTGATCGGGTCCGAGGATCCCCAGCGACTCGTGGAGTACTACACGCGCCTATTCGGCACGCCCGGCTGGGACGACGGCGGGTACACCGGCTGGCTGATCGGCTCGGGCGGAATCACGGTCGGGCCGCACGATCAGGTCAAAGGCCGGAACGCCCAGCCGGGCCGGATCATCTGGAATATCGAAAGCCCGGACGTGAAGGGCGATTTCGAACGGTTCAAGGCGGCCGGGGCGACCGTCGTTCGCGAGCCCTACGGCTTCGAGCAGGCCCCCGGGTCGTGGATTGCCACGTTCTCCGACCCGGACGACAATTACTTCCAGCTCGTCAGCCCGATGGGCCCGGAGACGTCATGAGCCGCCACCCACCGGTGAAATCTGTGGAAGTGGCCGTCGGCGAACAGGCGCAGTTCGCGATCGACGAGGTCGGTTAGGCACCGCCCCGGCTGTGCCGTCAGGCGGCATCGGCAGATGACGGGACGCAGTCATCGACCGCTCAGGATCGCGATCGTTGCCCCTTTGGTGACGCCGATTGCAGAGCCGCAGGAGGGCGGATCGCAGGCCCTTGCCGCCGATCTGGCCGTGGGGCTGACCAGGCGCGGGCACGTCGTCGACGTCTACGCCGCCTCGGGTTCGCGCATCGACGGGGCCAACGTCATCGACACCGGGGTCGACTCGAGGACACTCCACGGAGCCCTCTTCCGTGCCGGCAGCCCGCGAACGTCACTGCCGGCGGTGGCCGACGCGTTCGACCACGTCTTCGAGATGACCGAGCGCGGCGGCTATGACGTGGTCCACAGCCACGGGTTCGATCCCGCGGCGCTGCGCCGGTCGAGCGCCGGTCCGGCACGGGTGATCCACACGGTCCACCTCCCGCCGGAGCCCGAGGCCGCGGAAGCTCTCGTCGAGGCACGGAGCGGCACGCCTCCGGCGATCGTCGTGGGCGTCTCCGCGTCGCAGGCTCGTGGCTGGCGTGCCCTCGTGGCGTTCGATCGGGTCATCCGCAACGGAGTGCCCGTCGAGCGCATACCGTGGTCCGACGCGGCCGGGGCGGGGCTGGTCTTCGCCGGTCGACTCAGCCCGGAAAAGGGTGCCCGCGAGGCGATCGACATCGCGATCGGGGCGGGCCAGGAGATCGATGTCTATGGCAACGCCTACGACGCGGAATACGCCCGCGCCCTGGAGGCTCGCTTCCGAGCGACATCGGGTGTTCGTTTTCATCGGCCCGTGCCGCGGCCGGAGCTGTGACGCCACCTGGCGCGAGCTCGCGCAGTCCTCTGCCCGATCGATTGGGACGAGCCCTTCGGACTGGTGGCCGCGGAGGCACAGGCGGCCGGCACCCCGGTCGTGGGCTTCGCCCGCGGCGGCCTGACCGAGGTCGTCGAAGACGGGATCACGGGGTTCCTCGTCGACCCCGGTGACATCGCCGCTGCGATTGCCGCCGTCGGCTCGGTCGGTTCGATCGAGCGCCGCGCCTGCCGGCGGCACGCCGTCGACAGTCTGAACCTGAGCACCTGCGTCGCCGAGTACGCGGATCTCGCCGCGTCGGTCGTGGCGCCCGCCGCGACGACCCGATGATCGATCGCCGGACACGCTGAGGAGCCATCGTGGACCTGCCCAGGCACCCGGTCGTCCGCGGCCATCCCATCCACGCCATCCTGTCCGACGGGCCCGCGGTTCTCATTCCGGTCGCCCTGGCGGTCGAGCTCAGGGACCTGGTCCGCCGCAACGGCTCATCGCCTCTCAGCGACGCCGTTTGCGCGACGGCTGCGGCTGCCGCCGCATCCGCCGGGGTCGTGGGCTGGGTCGATTGGCTGACCATACCGGGCGACCATCCGGCGCGGAGGCCCGCCACGGTCCACGGGCTCATCAACAGCGCGGGCATCGTCGCGGTTCTGGCCGCCGCAGGCTCGAGGCGCCTGCGGCTGCCGCTGCTGTCGGCGGCCACGGCCGGAACCCTGGTTGCCGCCTGGCTGGGCGGCGATCTCGTCTTCCGCCACGGGTGGCGCGTGCGGCCCGCCGAGGAAGCCGAGATCGTCGAGAAGACCCTCGACGACGCCGCCGGCCGGAAGGCCTTTGGCGACGCCCGCCGCGAGGTCGCCAACTTCGAGCGTAGCCGGACGTTCCTGCCGGCCCGCGAAGACGCGCGTTCAGCGGACCCCGGCCTCGATCGGGTCGATCCTTGAAGCCCCTGCCGAGGGGTAAGCGCGGACGCTACGTACTCGCAAGTGCGCGCTGAATATTGCTCAGTGTCTCCTCGAGCGCGCGCTCGACCTCGAAACGATCCGACTCGTCGTGCGTCTCGAGATGGATCGTGACGGTCGAGGTGGACCCGTCCGCACCGCCGACAGTCAGCCAGCCACGGTAGGCATGGCCTTCGCGGCCCCAATCCAGGCGCCGCGTTGATTCGTCGGAACGAAACATCGCGTCGCCCTCCTCGTGCCGACCCTGGACTTCGGCGGCGACGTGGAGATGGTCGCGGTCGCTTGGTTGAGCCCGGGTCATCGTCGCGACGTACTCGGGCATGTGGCGCGGGTCGGCCAGGTAGCTGTAGGTCGCCGCCGGCGCCGCGTGGACCGTGGCGCTTCGCTCGTATTCGGCCATGGCGTGCCTCCTGCGTGGCTCGGGCAATCGTACGCTGCTTGTAGCTCATCTCTGAGGGACCGATCGTCGCCCCTCGAGCTGCGCGTTCCGGTGGGGGCACCGAGATGGACGAACGTGTCTCGCGGCCCTAGAGTCGATCACATCACTCCGGGGATGGATGTCCGACGCGAGGAGGTCCCAGGATGAAGCGTTTCGGTGTGGCGATCGCGGTGATCTGCACGCTCATATGGCCGACCGGGGCGCTGGCGACGAGCGTCGTCTCCATCGCCAACATCAGCAACGACGGGCCGGCGGACAACGGCGACAACGAAGTCGACATCGCGATCAATCCCACCAACACGCAGAACCTCATTGCCGCCTGGAATGACTACGGGCCGGGAGACTCGTGCGGGCTCGGCTACTCCATGAACGGCGGGAGGACGTGGAGAACCAGCTGGCTGCCCGGAATCACGGCTGCCGGCGGGAACCCCACCTTCGACTACGGCGGCGGCGATCCGTCCGTCGGGTTCCTGAACGACGGCACGGCCGTTCTCTCGTGCGCCTCGTGGGGCGCCAGCAAGAGCCAGCCCAGCGCCGTCTGGAGCAGCCGATCCACCGATGGCGGCAGGACGTGGGAGGCGGCCCAGCAGCTCACCTTCGGCCTGAGCCTCGGCCACCTGCAGGACCACAACATGCTCACGATCGACCGCTACGGCAACCGCGCGCTGGTCGCGTACACCGTGTGGAACGGCTACCGGTCTCGGTCCTTCGCGCTGATCTCCTCGGACGGCGGGCAAACCTACGCGGGGCCGTACGAGATCGCCGCCGACTACAAGCGCAACGCGGTGGATCGGTTCGACGTCTCGCTGGCCGGCGCTCCCGATGGCACGATCTACGCCACGTCAGGCATCTGGCAGTTCGTGAACGAATGGAACGAGCAGGCCGTCGTGGTCAGCCAGATGCGACCGGGTGAGACCGCGTTCACTCGGAGCGTGAAGGTGCGCGACCTGGTGCCCGCACCGTTCAACCTGCCCGGCGAGTCATGGCGAACGTCGATGCAGGCTTCGATCGGCGTCGAGGCGGACGGAACCGTGGACCTGCTCACCGGCGACTTCGTGACCGGCAACCTGGACATGTACCTGGCTCGATCGACCGACCACGGGTTGTCCTTCCCGAGTCAGGTCAACCTGACGAACGACGTTGCCGACCAGGTCATGCCCTGGATGTCGATCGCTCCCAACGGTCGCATCGACACGATCTTCTACGACTACAACCGGTCGACCGGGCTCATGGACGCGGTCTACGGCCAGACCCCGGCCAAGGGCTCGACGCTCGCGCGCACGGTCGTCCAGACCGGCATCGACGGCGATGCGCAACCGCCCAGAGGCGAAGGGCACACGCCGTTCATGGGTGATTATCTGGGCGTCGACTCAACCGATACGGTCGTGGCCGTCTCCTGGACGGGCAACGGCCCGCTGTCGCAGGACGTGTACTCCGCCGTGCTCGCGCCATAGGGGGCACGCCCGCCGTCACGGCAGCGTCGGCGGCGTCAGCTCACAGGCCGCGATCAGCACATCGACGCGCGCCTGTGCGGCAGCTGCGTCGAGCCCGTTCAGATCGGGGAGCACCGTCTGCTGGCCGCAGGCCTCCCTGAGCTCCGCGAGCAGCTCGGCGGCAAGATCTGCGGGCAGCCGGGGCGTGACGATGGGTAACGGCGCCACCGGAGTGGTGACCGGCCCTGGGGTCGTAACCGGCGTCCCAGGGGTCGTCCTCGGCGCCTCAGGCGTCGTAGCGGGAGTCGCCACCGGCGTCGCTGGAGCGGTGCCAATCGGCCCCGGCGTCTGACCATCGCCTGGAGGCAGCTGTGCGGGCCGCGAGATTGGTGCCGGGGGCCGATGGAGCAAGGACGTTGCGAGCGTCGCCGCAAAGCCGCCAGCGGTTGCCATCACGACGATCGCGACGGCGAGCACCGTCGCCCTCATCACCCGCACGCGTCGCCCGGCGTCCTGCCGCTCCCGCGACGCCGCCGTCGCGCGAGCCACCAGCTCGCGGCGCCGTGCCCGCAGCGCCGTTGGCGGGGGCATGCCCCTGGCAGTTGCGCGCAAGAGGTCCGTAACCGGCAGCAGGTCCGCCACAGATTCGCCCGTCTGTACGCCCGCCAGCTCCAGGTCGAAGGCCTCGGAGGCCGTGAGCCGACGCCTCCCGAGCCACCTCATCGAAGCCACCCCATGCGATGGCGAAGCATGGTGACCGCGCGAAACTGCATCTGTCGCACGGCCGTCACCGACCGACCCATGACGTGGGCGACCTCGGACACCGAGAGCTCGGCGAAGAAACGCAGGGCGATCACTTCCTGCTGCTCGGGCGAGAGCCTGCGTACGTATGCCAGCAGCTCTGCCCGCTCTTCATCCCAGACGACGTGGCGATAGGGATCGCCCGAGGACGCGAGCCGGGCTTCCGGGACGCCGTCGAGGCTGCTGGTCGGTTGCCGCTGCACCCAGCGGTGATGATCGACGAGCTTGGAACGGGCGATCTTGAAGACCCAGGCTTCGAATGGCGCACCCTGCCAGCGGAAGCGGCCGATGTGTTCGAAGGCCGCGGCAAAGGTCTCCGCGGTCAGATCCTCGGCGTCAGCGGGCGTCTCGAGACGTGCCGCGAAGTAGCGATATACCGGCAGGTATAAGTCGTCGAAGATCTGGCCGAACGACTCGTCGTCGCCCTCCTGGGCTGCCCGAACGAGTGATCTCGTCCGCGAGCCGACATCCGATCGTGCCGCGACATCGGCCGAAACGGAGGCCGGGACTGCGTCAGGCCACGCGGAACTCCCCACCAGCGGCAGCCTATGACCGCGTGCACGGGACGGCAATGGGAAAGGCCACCTACTCCATTCGGCGGCCTCGCACCCCGAGGACTCGATCAGACCATGGCACGACACGGAGGCATTGCGTATGAGCCGATGGACGAAGGTACCGGCATCCGCGCCCGGGTGGGCTGACTATCGGATCGGTAACGGGCCGTGGGCCCGCGGCGTTCTTTGAGCAGGCGCGTCGCGGGGCGGAAGCGCAGTCGCGGGGCGAAACGCACTCGAACGACGGGTTCGGTCAGGAGGAAGAGGCCCAGATGCGACCCAACTACCCTCACGAAGCGTGCGGCGGCAGCCTCGGCCTGGCCAGCCTGGTAGCCGCTAGGGATACCTGACATGCTCGGACGCGATCGAGGGCGTGACGCAGACACCGTCTCCGCCGAGACACTCGGGATTGGGGGACTCTTCGACCACCTTCGTGACGGGGTGGTCGTCGCCGACGACGCCGGACGCATCGTGCTCTGGAACCCTGCCGCGGCCTCCATGTTCGGCTACTCAGCCGACGAGGCGATCGGCCAGAACGTCGAGATCCTCGTCCCGCCGGCGCTGCGCAACCAGCACCGGAACGGCCTTGACCTCTGGCGTCAGACGGGTGGCGGGCGGTACGTGAGTTCCGGGCGACCATTCGAGCTGCCGGCAGTGGGCCGGGATGGGTCGGCCCTCCAGATCGAGCTGACGCTGAGCCCGCTGGATCCCGGAGCTGGGCGCCGGTACGTGCTCGCCCTCGCGCGCGACGTCACGGCTCGCAAGGCACTGGAGGCCGAGCTGGTCCAGCGGAGCCTCCGAGACGAGCTCACCGACCTGCCGAACCGAACGCTGTTCCTCGACACGGTGCGGCGCGGGCTCGTCCATGCCACCTGGCGCAAGCACAGCCTCGCCGTATTGGTCCTCGACCTGGCACGCTTCGCCGAGCTGCGAGCTTCGATCGGCGACGAGCCGGCCGACAACCTGCTGGGGCAGGTCGGCCAGCGGCTCGCGCAGGCCATGCGCGCCGAGGACCTGGTCGCCCGCCTGGAGGCCGACGTCTTCGGTGTCGTCCTCCAGAGCCTCGATTCCGAGGCTCTGGCAGGTGAGACGGCGGATCGCCTGCTCGCCCTGGTCCAGACGCCGTTCCGCGTCGGTCGGCGGCGGATCGTATTGAGCGCATGCGTCGGCATTGCCTTGAGTGCATCGCCGCGACAGCCGGCCGAGGAGTTGCTGCGCGACGCCGAGCTGGCCCTTCTGGAGGCGAAACGCGACGGACAGTCCGGCTGGCACCGCTACGAGCGCTCGATCAGGGCGCCCATCACCATCGAGTCACTCGACCTCGTTGGCGATCTCCGCCTGGCCATCGAGCGCGACGAGTTCGTCGCTCACTATCAGCCCATCCTCCGCCTGGCCGACGCGAGCCTGTTCGGTTTCGAGGCACTGGTGCGCTGGCAGCACCCGCGTCGAGGCCTGCTGCGCCCGGACGCGTTCATCGGTGCCGCCGAACGACTGGGCCTGATCGGGCAGATCGATGCCTGGGTCCTACGGGAGGCGTGTCGCCAGGTTGCCATGTGGGAGGAAACCCGCGGCGGTGAGCCGCCACTGACCCTTGCGGTCAACGTGGCAGCCAGCGAGCTGGGCGGAGACGTCGTAGGCGATCGGGTGCGAAGCACGCTGGCCGAGCATCGGCTGGCCCCGGACCGCCTGATGCTCGAGATCACCGAGACGACGGCGCTCCTCGACCCGATCCGCACCGCGAGGGTGCTCGACACCATCCGCGCCACGGGCGTGCGCCTGGCGATCGACGACTTCGGGGCGGGCAGCCACGCCCTGAGCCACCTGCGCTACCTGCCGCTCGACGCGCTGAAGCTGGATCGTGGCTTCGTGGCCGCCCTGGACGACAAGCGGACGGCGGCCATCGTGGCGGCGGTCATTGCGCTCGCGCACGAGCTGAACATGGACATCGTCGCCGAGGGGGTGCAGACGACGGAGCAGGCGCACCAACTTCAGAAGCTCGATTGCGATCTCGCCCAGGGCTATTTCTTCTCACGGGCGGTGCCTGCCACCGAAGCTACTGAGCTGCTGGTCCGGGCCGACCTGGCCGCGCAGACCGCCGGCGGAGAGATCGTCGCCGCGGAGGTATTGCCCATCGGGGTGGGGTGAACAGGCGCGAACCGTAACGACGCGGTCGACGATGGCGAGTCAAGCGACTCGACCGAGGCGCATACGAGGCTACGATCAACGGGTGACACCCGCGATCCGCGGAGTCGGCTCGGGTGAGATTGCCAGAGACAAACACGAAGGATTCCATCCATGGACGGTCTGATTCTCATT
>DASPWU010000096.1:0-8387 GCA_035637675.1 Candidatus Limnocylindria bacterium
GGTGTCGAGCCCCCAGATCTCCTGCGCCGGCAGGACCTGGGCCGGCCCTCCACGATCGCGAGTGTCACCGCCCGGTCGGATCGGCCACGGACGACGATCGTATCGAAACCGGATGCCTTGAGCGCTGCACCGAACGGTCCTTCCGTGCGTGCCGCACCGATCCCGCCCGTGAGCGGCGACTTGCCGACGACCGCGAACCGGGGCAGGCCGGCAGCCGGGTGCCCGGCGACGGCGCTCGAGGCGAACACGAGGACCGCCTCCGGGTCGAGCGCGTCCAGTCCGGGGCGCGTTTCGGTGAGCAGCAGCCGCGTGCCGAGGAGCGAACCGCCCGCGTACAGCCGCTCCGTCGACTCGTCCAGGGTTTCGGTCGAGACCGCACCGCTGGTCAGGTCGACGCGGAGGATCCTGCCGCTGTGGCCGGCTCGTGGCACGCGCATCTATCCGACCGGCCTGGCCGACCGCATTGACGCGTGCGAGCAGGGTGTCGTACCGTTCAACATCTCGTTCATCACCCAGTATGCTGAACGACGAGCCCAAGGCAAGCGTAGGCCAAGCGGAGGCATGAGCGCTGATGCGGCTGTGCTCGTATCGGGACGGCCGTCTGGCCGAGCGGGTTGCCGTCGTCGACGAGGACCGGGGCGTTCCGGCCAGTGACCTCCTGCCCGGCGGTCCGCGGACGATGGGCGAGCTGATCGCCGGCGGAGACGATGGCCTGTCGGCGATCCGGAAGGCGGCCGACCCGGAGCGAATCCGGAGGGATGGCCGGCCACTCGCGGAGCTGGAGCTGCTGGCCCCGGTTCCCCGCCCGGGCAAGATCGTCGCCATCGGGCGCAACTACCGCGAGCATGCCGCCGAGGAAGGCGCCGAGCAGCCGGTTGCGCCCCTCATCTTCGCCAAGTTCGCCAGCTCCGTCATTGGGCCGGGCGATGACGTGCGCTGGGATCCGACCCTCACCAGCCAGGTCGATTACGAAGCCGAGCTCGCGGTCATCATCGGAAAGCGGACGCGCGGCGTCCCGGTCGAGCGCGCCATCGAGTTCGTCTTCGGGTACACCTGCCTCAACGACGTGTCCGCGCGGGACCTCCAGTTCGGCGACGGCCAGTGGACGCGGGGCAAGTCACTCGACACCTTCTGCCCGATCGGGCCGGTCGTGGTGACTGCGGACGAGCTCGGCGACGCGGGCGACCTGGCAATCCGCTGCCTCGTCAACGGCGAGCTGCGCCAGTCGGCCCGAACCTCGGATCTTTTCTTCGGGGTCGCCCAGATCGTCAGCCACTGCTCCGAGGCGTTCACCCTCGAGCCCGGCGACGTGATCGCGACCGGCACACCCGCGGGCGTCGGCGCGTTCCGGAAGCCGCCGGTCTGGCTCGCCGACGGCGACGAGATGATCGTCGAGATCGAAAGGATCGGACGGCTCGTCAACCGCTGCCGGACCGAGGCGAACTCGTGAGCGCCGGCCGTGGGGCTGGCAAGGGCGAGCGGTTCCTCGTGACCGGCGCCCTCGGTTGTATCGGAGCCTGGACCGTGCGAACGCTCGTGCACGAGCAGGTGCCGGTCGTCGGCTTCGACCTCGCCGGCGACCGGAAGCGCCTCCGCCTCATCATGTCGGATGACGAGCTGTCGCGCGTCACCTTCGTCAAGGGCGACATCACGGACGGCGAGTCGATCGCCCGCGCTCTGGACGAGCACGGCACGACGAATCTCATCCACCTTGCCGCGCTCCAGGTGCCGTTCGCCCGGGCCAACCCCGCCCTGGGTGCCCTGGTCAACGTCGTGGGCACGGTCAACGTGTTCGAGGCCGTCAAGCGCCGGGCCGACCGGATGGCGCCGGTCGTGTATACCAGCTCCATCGGGATGTTCGACGCGGCGGATGCCGATGCCCGGGACGGGATGCTCCACGTCGACGCTGCCGCCCATCCCCGGACGCACTATGGCGTCTACAAGCAGGCGAACGAGGGCAATGCCCGGGTCTACTGGCTCGACGACGGCCTGTCGTCCGTGGGCCTGCGTCCGCTTACGGTCTACGGTCCGGGTCGGGACCAGGGCATGACGAGTGGCCCGACCAAGGCGATCCTTTCGGCCGTCGTCGGGCGACCGTATCGGATCGGCTTCGGCGGCCGGACACTGCTGCAGTACGCCGAGGACGTCGCTCGGAGCCTCATCGCGGCAAGCCGCAGCGGCCTGACCGGCGCCCGGGTCTTCAACCTGGGAGGCTCGCTGGTGAGCATGGAGGCCGTGGTCGAGGCGATCGAGGCGTGCCTGCCCGTCGCTCGGGGCCTCATCACGTTCGAGCCGGAGCCGCTGCCGTTTCCTGACGCGATCGACGACACCGGCATCCAGGCGCTGGGCGACGTCCCGGTGACGCCCTTTCCGCAGGCCGTCTGCCGCACCGTCGAGATCTTTCGGGATCGCTTCGGGCGAGGCGAGCTGGCGCCCGAAGAGCACGGCCTGGAGGCGGTCGTCGCGTCGTCCTGAGCTCCCGCACCCGACCTGTCGCGCCCAACGCCCGTGCCAACCTGCCTGAGGCCCAGCTGGGATTGCGATCTGGGCAACGTTTGGACAAGAACGTGCTTGATGGCTGCTTCGCTCTGTCAAATCATGCCGGCCTGTGCGCACGCCATGCCAGGAACGATGCATGAGCCGCATCGTGGCGCCGTGCCGGCCCGGGCAGCCGTCGCGCCGTGGCGCCGTGTCGTCGGAGGCCGAGCGCGGATGGCCGAGGTCCGGTCGGGGCCGCCCTATTGGTCGACGGTCACTGGTTTGCCGGATTCCGCCGAGCGGTAGAGGGCTGCGATCGTGTGCGACTGGCCGAGCGCATCCGCCCTGCCGAGCAGCGGCTCGGCCTCGCCGCGGATCGCCGCGCTGAGGTTCTCGACCTCGAGCCGGTAGGGGTCCTCGGGCTCGATCGGGATCTCGCGGTCGTCGAGCCACATCGACGGCGCGTGCCCAGTCCACGGATCGCGCAGGAACAGGGAGCCGGTGCCGCCGATCGCCTCGAGCGTGGCATGCTCGGACCCGAAGCCCGACGCGATCGAGGCGGTCAGCCCGTCGGGGAAGCTCAGGAGCCCGGCGAACCGGACGTCGACGCCGGATGGGCCCACGAGCTGCTCGCCGTAAACCGATTCCGGCTCGAAGCCGACCGCCATCCGCGCCCCGCTGACGCAGTAGCAGCCGACGTCCATGAGGCTTCCACCGTCGAGGTCGGGCCGCAGGCGGACGTCCTCGGTGCCATCCATCCGGAAGCTGAATGTGGCCCGGATCACCTGGAGTTCGCCGATCTCGGGCAGGACCTCCATGAAGCGGCGGGCCTGCGGAGTGTGCCTCCACATGAAGCCTTCCATGAGGAGCAGCCCGGCCGCCGCGGCGGCGTCAAACGCCTCCACGACCTCGGCCGGGCGCCGGGAGTAGGGCTTTTCACACAGGACGTGCTTGCCGGCCGCCAGGGCGCGCATCGTCCAGGCGTGGTGCAGGCCGTTGGGCAGGCAGATGTACACGACGTCCACGGCCGGGTCGGCCAGCAGGTCGTCGTACGAACCGTGCGCTCGTTCGATCCCGTACTCCGAGGCGAACGCGGCGGCCCGGTCCGGTGTGCGGCTGCCGACGGCGACGAACTCGGCGTTCGTGGCTTCACCCGCGTGCGCCAGGAATCGGCGGTTGATCAGGCCAGTCCCGAGGATGCCCCAGCGGACGAGTGCAGCCATCGTCTGTACCTCCCGATCGCTATGCCGGTGCCCGGCTCAGGCTACCGGCTCAGGCTACCGAATGGCGTCGCGGGAGGACGCCGCCAGGATCCTGTCCAGCTCGATGGAGTCTGGTAGCCCGGCCTGGTCGCCGACCGTGGCCGCGGCCGCGGCGCCGCATGCGTTGCCGACCTCCAGCGCTCGACCGACATCCGCTCCGTCCAGCCTGGCACCGATGAAACCGGCACAGAACGCGTCCCCGGCCCCGACCGGGTCCACGGCCGCGACGGCCAGCGCCGGGCGCGTCACGGTCTCACCGTCCCGGGCGCGCGCGATCGCTCCCCGCTGGCCCCGTTTCAGGACGGCCAGCGTGGGACCGAGATCGAGCAGGGCGTCCAGAAGCGACTCGGCCGGACTCGCCTCGTCGAGCCCGGTGACGACCGCGGCCTCGTCCTCGCTTCCCAGCACAACGTCGGCTCGCCCGGCGAGATCGGCGAGCGCCGGCCGGGCGTCCTCCTCGGACCAGAGCTTGCGCCGCAGGTTGAGATCCAGGCTGACCGTCAGCCGCCGCTGGCGGGCATGGTCCACGGCCGTATCGACGGCCGATCGGCACGAGGACGACAGGGCAGGGGTGATGCCCGTGAGATGCAGCCAGCGGGCTCGATCGAACGCCCCCGCCGCCGCGGCGGCGTCGACGTCCCCGTGACCAAGCCGGGAGCCGGCCGAATCCGTCCTCGCGTAGACGACCTCTGCCGGACCGAGCGCCCGGCGCTCGCGGAACAGGTGACCGGTCGGAGCGCCGCTGTCGACCGCCAGCCAATCGACGCCCACCCCGGCGCCGCGGAGAGCCCGGACGATGGCGGTTCCGAAGCCGTCCGCTCCCACTCGCCCGATGAACGCGGGTCGGTGGCCCAGGCGAGCGAGCCCCACCGCGACGTTCGCCTCCGCGCCGGCCACGTGACGTGCGAAGGTCGTGGCCTCGGCCAGGGGTCCCAGCTCGGTGGCCACGAATGCGACGAGGCACTCGCCGAGCGTCACCACATCCCAGCCACCGGTGTCCCCGATCGTCCGGTCGGCGATCAGGTCTGCGAGTCGATCGGCAATCCGGCCAGCGGTCTCGTCAGTGGACCGGTCAGCCATGCGGATGCGATGCCTGGTCGCGGCGCTCCCAACCCGGACTGAACAGCCTGAGGAGGTGGGCCCGCTCGTACGGATGGGCGGCGAGCCGCTCCCAGTCGACGGTGATTCCCAGGCCGGGTTCGTCGACCACCTCCACGAAGCCGTCGACGGGCAGCGCAGGCCGATCGACGATCTCGTGCGTCCAGTCGGCGTTGAACTCGTCGAACGACTCCTGGACGTAGAAGTTGGGGATGCAGGCACCCAGGGTCCGGGAGATGGCCCCGCACACGGGGCCCTGTGCGTTGTGGGGCGCCACCACCGCGTAATGGGCGTCGGCCATCGCGGCAACCTGCCGCGTCCGCCAGAGTCCGCCAAGGGAGAGCGGCTCGGGCTGCACGATGTGGACGACATCGTGCCCCAACAGGTCGGCGAACTGGCCGAGCGACGTGAAGCTCTCGCCGGTCGCCACCGGAATCGGCGAGCGCCGGGCGACCTCGATCATTGCCCCCATCTGCTGGTGGTGCACGGGCTCCTCGAGCCAGGCCGGCCGGAACTCGACGAGGCGATCGGCGACGCGCAGTGCCGTTGCCGCGCTGAACCGATTGTGCGCCTCGATCATGAGGTCCACCGCCGGCCCCACGGCGTCGCGCACTGCGGCGACGATCGCGATCGACAGGTCCTCCTCGGACCGATCCATCACCCGATAGGCGGCTCCGAACGGATCGAACTTGAGTGCGCGATAGCCGCGCCGGACGACGTCACGCGCCTTCTCGGCAAACGCTTGGGGGTTGCGGTCCGTCCGGTACCAGCCGTTGGCGTACACCGGGATCCGGTCGCGGATCCGGCCGCCGAGGAGCTCGTGGACGGGCTTGCCGGTGGCCTTGCCGACGATGTCCCAGCAGGCCACCTCGATGGCAGCCACGGCGGCCATGTGGATCTGGCCCCCGTCGGAGTAGACGTCGCGAACCATGCGCTGGAAGAGAAGCTCGACCTGGCTCGGCTCGAGCCCCACGTAGGCGTCCCGAAGCTCGTGGATGGCTGTCTCGACCGTTGCCGAGAAGCCGTTGACGGTGCCCTCGCCGACTCCGTGGATGCCCTCGTCGGTGTCCACCCGGACGAACAGCCAGTTCTTCCAGGGGTTGCCGACCAGGTAGGTGGTGACGTCGGTGATCCTCATCGCCGGCCGTCCGTCATCGGACGCCGCCCGATCGAACGGCCGCGAGCGCGGCCACCAGTGCCCGCGCCCGGTCCTCGATGACGCCGGCCTCGGCGCCCCCCACCAGCGAGCTGCCAAGGCCCACCGCCACGGCGCCCGCGGCGATGAAGCCCGGCGCGCTCTCGATCGTCACCCCACCGGTCGGGATCAGGGCGATGTCGGCAAACGGGCCCCGCAGCTCGCGGACGAACGCCGGACCCGCGCCGGAGGCGGGGAACAGCTTCACGGCCGTGGCGCCGGCCCGCCAGGCGGCCAGGACCTCGGTCGGGCTGAAGGCCCCCGGGAAGATGGGAATCCCTTCGTCCACGGCGAACCCGATCACCGACTCGTCCAGGTGGGGCATGACCAGAAAACGAGCGCCAGCCTGGACCGCCGCACGGGCCGACTCGGGGTCGAGGATCGTGCCCGCCCCGATGAGCAGCTCATGACCATTGCCGAACCGGTCCGCCAGGTCACGGATGACTGCCAGCGAGCCGTCGTCGTCGAGCGTGATCTCGAACGCACCCACGCCGCCACGAGCCACCGCCTCGGAAACGTCCAGGACCCTGGCGGGATCGAGCCGGCGACCGATCGCGATGACACCGGCATCGCGGATCTGAGGCGGGATCGGCAGCCGGGCGGCCGTCGTGCCGGTCACGTCTCGTCCATCGCCATCCCTGCACCGTCCTCCTGGCGCATTCCCACGTCCCTATGCCGCCCGTCGTCGCCGGCCGCGTTATCTTGACAGCCAATGACGGCGTCAACACGGGTCCTCGAGCCGATTGCAGGCACATGCGCATTGTCGTGACCGGTGGCAGCGGCAAGGCCGGCCGCTGGGTGGTCGCCGACCTCCGGGAGAAGGGTCACGACGTGCTCAACGTCGACTGGCGGCGCGACGAGAGCGCACACGGCCAGGACCTCGTCACCGACCTGACCGACCTGGGCCAATGCAGCGACGCCTTGAGTGGCGCGGAGGCCGTCGTCCACCTGGCCGCCATTCCCGCACCCGGGCTCCGGCCGGAAGGCGAGACCTTTCGGATCAATACGCTCTCGACCTACAACGTCTTTTCCTCGGCCGTGGCGCACGGTGTCCGGCGGGTCGTGTGGGCGTCCAGCGAGACGGTCCTCGGCCTGCCGTTCGACCCCGAGCCGCCGGCATTTGCCCCGATCGACGAGAGCCATCCGCCCCGGCCGGAATCGTCGTACGCGCTGTCGAAGCTGGTCGGCGAGACGATGGCAGCGCAGGCCGCCCGGCGCAGCGGGATCCCGTTCGTGGGCCTGCGAATCTCCAACATCATGGAGCCCGATGATTACGCGGCGTTCCCGTCGTACTGGGACGACCCCCGGATCCGCAAGTGGAACCTGTGGGGCTATGTCGACGTGCGCGACGTGGCAGCCGCGATCCGGGGTGGGCTCGAGGCGCCGATTGACGGCGCCGAGGTCTGCATCGTGGCCGCCGAAGACACCGTGATGACGCGCCCCAGCAGCGAGCTTATGGCCGAGGTCTATCCGACCGTGCCGCTTCGGCGGGCCGTGGAAGAGCGCGAGACGCTCCTGGCCATCGATCGAGCTCGAAGCGTGCTCGGGTATCGCCCGAAGCACCGCTGGCAGGACCACGTCACGCCGCCCACCGGATGGTCGGAATAGGCGGGCGTCGCCACGTTCGATGTCCGTCGGCGGCCGTGAATCGCGTTTGGCATGCCTTCGCGCCCTGAGTGAACGAGACTGCAACATCTTTGCCTTGGGCTTTGCTCGCCGAACTCGATAGATTCAATCGCTGACGGGAGGCCAGGCACCGCGCGAGGAGGCAATCACTCTTGACCGGAGGGTTGGCTCAGCGTCCTGACGGGCTCGACGAGCAAGCCATCCTGCGCGCACTGCGGTTCCTCCGCCGTGGCGATTTTCGTGCCCGTCTGCCGGTTGGCCGGCCGGGATCGCTGGGCCGGATCGCGGAGGCGATCAACGACGTCGCCGACCTGAACGAGCGCACGGCCAACGAGATCCAGCGGATCTCCCGGACCGTGGGCCGCGACGGCCGGATCGAGCAGCGAGCATCGATCGGGCCGGCCGAGGGCGCGTGGGAACGCAACGTCGAAGCGATCAACGGGCTGATCGACGATCTCACCGAGTCGACGATGGAGGTGAGCCGCGTCCTGGAGGCGGTCGCCCGGGGAGATCTGGCCCAGCGGATGGCACTCGACATCGACGGCCGGCCGCTGCGAGGCGCGTTCAGACGGATGGGCCAGACCGTGAACACCATGGTCGACCAGCTCAACGCCTTCGCCTCCGAGGTGACCCGGGTGGCCCGCGAGGTGGGCACCGAGGGCAAGCTCGGCGGTCAGGCCGACGTCCGCGGCGTGGCCGGCACCTGGAAGGACCTGACCGACAGCGTC
>DASPWU010000097.1:0-5825 GCA_035637675.1 Candidatus Limnocylindria bacterium
GGTGATGTTCACCCCGTTGCTGGCGGCGATGATCGCGAGTGCGGCGAAGACGACGTACCAGAAGGCGCCGATCTGGACGTCCCCGACGAAGGGCACCCGGATGTCGATGATGTTGAAGTGGCGCTGGATGTAGATCGCGGCCAGGATCGCCACGACCAGCTGCCAGGCCAGCTTCTGGCGCACGCCGATGCCGATCCCCGTTCGGGCATTGAGGTAGTCGTCGAACGAGCCCAGCAGGCCGACCCCGAGGAGCGCCGCGACCGGCGAGTAGGTGGAGGCGTCGAGCGCGCCCAGGACGAACGCCAGGCTGGTCACGACGAGAACGAGGAGCAGGCCGCCCATCGTGGGCGTGCCCTCCTTGAGGAAATGCGCCTCCGGACCCTCCTGGCGGATCTGCTTGCCGATGCCCACGAAACGCAGCAGGCGGATGTAGCCGGGCATGAACACGACGACGAGAGCGAACGCCAGGAGCAGCCCCTGGATGAGCTCGACGGTGTTGCCGGTCATTTCGCGGTCATCCCTGGAACTCCGCGACCATGCGGGCGACCAGGCCGTCGAGGGCGATCCCGCGGGAGGCCTTGACGAGCACTGCGTCGCCGGATCGGAGCCGGGGGCGCAGGCAATCCAGGGCGGCGCCGGCATCGGGAGCGCGCAGCACGCGGTCCGCGGGCAAGCCGGCTTCGAGGGCCGCATCGGCCAGCGCCGCCGCGCCGTCGCCCACCACGACGAGCAGCTCCGCGACACCGGCCGCGGCCCGCCCGACCTCGCGATGGCCGGCCTCGTGGGCATCGCCGAGCTCGAGCATCTCGCCGAGGACTGCCACCCGGCGCACCGCCGGCAGCGTGGCCAGCAGATCCAGCGCGGCGAGGACGGATCCCGGGGAGGCGTTGTAGCTGTCGTCCAGGATCGTCACCTCGCCGGCCCGGATGAGGCTGTCGCGATGCGGCGCCGACCACCCGTCCGAGAGGCCGGCCACGATCTCCTCCGGCGTGCATCCGGCGGCCTGGCCGACCGCGGCCGCGGCCAGCCCGTTGTGGACGCCGTGGCGGCCGAGGGCCGGCGTGACGGCGTCGCGCCTGACCCCGCCCGGCAGCCGCAGCGCGAACCGCATGCCGTTCGTGCCGGCCGACGTCACCTGGTCCGCGCCGACGTCCGCGGCCTCGGAGAGGCCGTAGGTCAGGATCCGGGCGGCGGTCCGGTCGGCCATCCGGAGGACCCGCGGATCGTCGGCATTGAGGATGGCGGTTCCGTCGGCAGGCAGGGCCTCGACCAGCTCGCCCTTGGCCTGCTCGACCGCCTCGATCGTGCCGATCCTGGACAGGTGAACCGGCTGGACGGCGGTCACCACGCCGATCCGGGGCTGGGCCATCGCCGCCAGGTCGGCGATCTCGCCCCCGACGTACATGCCCATCTCCAGCACCGCCGCCTCGTCCTCGGGCGTCAGCCGGAGGAGCGTCAGCGGCAGGCCGATCTCGTTGTTCTGGTTGCCCTCGCTGCGAAGTGTTCGAAAGCGCCGGCCGAGCACGGCCGCGGCCGCCTCCTTGGTCGAGGTCTTGGCGATGCTGCCGGTTACCCCGACGACGAGCGGGTTGAAACGGCGCCGCCAGCCGGCCGCAATCGCCCCGAGCGCCGTCAGACCATCCCGGACCAGGATCACCGTCACGTCGCCCAACGTGTCCAGCTCGCTGGTGGCCTGCTGCTGGCTGACGACGAGGGCAGACGCACCGGCGGCGACGGCCGCGGCCAGGAACCGGTGTCCGTCCGTCCGCTCGCCCGGCAGGGCGACGAACAGGTTCCCGGGCTCGACGAGGCGCGAATCCACCGCCCCGCCGCGGATCGGCCGACCGCTCGTCCGCAGGAGCCGCCCGCCGGTCAACCCGGCGAGCTCCGTCGCCGAGAGAGCCGGCGCAGCGGCCCCTCCCGCCGACCGTGGCAGGGCTTCGGTCACGCTCGAAAGTGTCGCACAGGCGCCGCTCACGGGTGGGCGGCGGCGGCGGTCTGGGTGGAGCTCGGCAGGTCCAGCGTCCGCATGGCATCGGTTGCGATTCGGCGGAACAGCTCGTAGCTCTCGACCGCCAACGGCAGGTTGCCCTGGCTGACATGAAGGGGCTGCGCCTCGCGGATCGTCACCGCGATGATGAGCTGCGGACGGTCCCGACCGATGTACCCCACGAAGGTGTGGTTGTATACGGGCTTCCAGGCACCCCGGCCGTGGTTCGCCTTGGCATCCCAGATCTGCGCCGTGCCGGTCTTGCCGCCGACGACGTAATGAGGCACGAGCGTCTTGGCTCGGTACCAGGGCACCTTGTGAACGACGTAGCTCATGAGCCGCGTCAGCTCCTTCGACATCGAGGCGGACATCACTCGGCCGCGCGTCACCGCGGCCTGCTCCGTCTGACCGACGGCGAGCACGACGTGTGGCGTCACCAGCGTGCCGCCGTTGACCATCGCCGCGTACGCCGTGATGAGCTGAATCGGGGTGACGGCGACGCCCTGGCCGAACGAGCCGTTCGCGAGGTCCACCTCGCGCCACCGCCGGACCGTCGGGTCGTGGACGATTCCGGGCACCTCACCCGATACGTCGATGCCGGTGGGCTGGCCGAAGCCCATCTTCTGCCAGGTCGCCTGGAGCACCGCCGAGGCCTTGCGCGTCGTCCGTCCCAGGTCGAGGGCGACCCGGGCGGCGCCCACGTTGCGCGAGTAGGCGACGACGTCCTCGAATCGCAGCCAGCCCATGGGCCTGCGGTCCGAGTCGTAGATCCGGACGTGGCCGCCATCGAGCGAGAGTGAACCCGAGTCCAGGATTCGCGTGTCCGGCGTCACGGTCCCGGCCTCGTAGGCGGAGAGCGCCGTGAACATCTTGAACACCGAGCCCGGCTCGTAGACCGAACTCACGACCGGATCGACGAAGCGGGCGGGAGCGGTCGAGGCGATTTCGCGGTACTCGTTGGCGTCATACGACGGCCAGGACGCCTCGGCATAGATCTCGCCCGTTGCCGGGTCCATGACGATGGCGGAGGCGCCCTTCGCCCGGTCGGCAACGCCCGCTGCCAGCAGCTCCTGCTCCACCTGCAGCTGGAGCTCGGCGTCGAGCGTCAGGCGCACGTCGGCTCCGGGAACGCCGGACGACTGCACGGCGATCGAATCGGGAATCGGGTCGCCGTTCGCATCGCGTTCGGCCACGACGACCCGGGGCTGGCCGGCGAGCTGGGCCTGGTAGTGGTCCTCGACGCCGTACTGTCCGTGCCCCTCGCGGTTGACGAAGCCAAGCAGCTGGGCGGCCAGCGTCGTGCCGGGCGCCCCTCCGGCGAGCGGATAGACGCGCTGAGGCTCCGGCTCCAGGGAGATCGCCAGGAGCTCGTGCCGGGCGATCTGCTCCCGAATACGGGCGGCGGCCGCCTCGTCGACGCCGCGGGCGAGGACGACGTAGCCGCGGTCGGAGGTCATCCTCGTCACCAGCTCGACGGCGTCGCTCTCGACCAGCCCGAGCACGTTGACGAGGCCCTGGGCCGTCACCTGCCGGTCGGCCAGGGACAGCCGGTGCGGCGAGCCGACGATCCGGTAGCGGTCGACAGAGGTCGCCAGGACCACGGTCCCGCTGCGGTCGAAGATCGTGCCCCGCCGCGATGGCCCCTCGATCCGGATCGTCGTCTGGCGATGGGCCTCGGCCGCCAGCTCGCTGCCCCGCACGACCTGCCACCACGCCAGCCGGCCGACCAGCGACGCGCCTGCCACCGCGAACACGATGAGCATCGCCAGGAGTCGGCGCTGCGAGTCGGTCCGGCCGAGCATCGGTCGATCGACCGGCTCAGCGGGCCGGCACGACGAGGGGCGCGGCGAGAGGGCTCAGCCCACGGTCGAGAGCCAGCTTGCGGATCGCCGGGCCGCTGCCCAGCCGGTAGATGTCGGTGAGCAGGTCCTGGCGGGTCGCCTGGAGGCGATCGCTCTGGGCCTGGATCGAGGCGAGGTCGTAGCCGGTAGCCGACACGCGGACGCTCTGGGCGAGCGAGAAGAACGCCAGCATGAATGCCAGGACGATGCCGCCCAGCGCCAGGCCCACCCGGTTGGTGCGGCGACCTGCCCGGACCGCCGATCGGGCCCGTCGCCGCCGGAGCCCCGGCGTCCGGGGGAGTGCGGCGGCAGGAACGATCTCCTCCCGCCGCCCGCGGAGCAGCCCCTCCCCCGCGCCACCGAGCAGGCCCTCGCGCCGTCGGGCGCCCTGGTAAGCAGCCATGCCGGGTCAGTCGCCGACCGCGAAGCCGAGCCGGCGGGTGCCGAGGTCGACGTCGAAGAACGGGAAGCCGTCGCGCTCGTCCGTATCTGGCCCCAGGTCGAACTCGAGGAGGTCACGCGGATGGCTGCGCTCGATGCGTTCCCGCATCTCATGGCGGCGGCGGCCATAGACCTTGCGGCGGCTGCTCTGATGGCGCTTGCTCACGGAGCTCCTCCTTTCTGCGTCGGGTCGGGTGGGGACGGCGGCGGCGCCGGGTTCGGCCCGGCTCAGGCGGCGATGCGTTCGGCGGCCCGGAGCCGAGCGCTCCGCGACCGTGGGTTGGCAATGACCTCCTCCGGGCTCGGGGTTCGGGGCTTGCCCAGAGGACGCAGCCGCGGGTTGCGGCCACAGACGCACACCGGCAGCTCGGGCGGGCAGACGCAGCCCTTGCGCTCGGCGGCGATGAAGCGCTTGACGATGCGGTCCTCCAGTGAGTGATAGCTCAGGACGACGAGGCGGCCACCCGGTCGGAGCAGGTCCATCGCCGCGGCCAGGCCCGACTGCAGCGCGTCCAGCTCGGCGTTGACCGCGATCCGGAGCGCCTGGAAGACGCGAGTCGCCGGGTGGATTCGACGGCGGACGCGGGGATTGACGGGAACGACGCGTTCGACGAGTGCCGCCAGCTGTTCGGCCGTCTCGATCGGCGCCACCCGCCGCGCCTCGACGATCGCCCGGGCGATGCGGCCGGCCTGGGGCTCCTCGCCGTAGCGGCGGAACAGGGCGGCCAGCTCCCCGGCGTCGAGTGTCGCGACGAGCTCCGCTGCCGGAGTGCCGCGGCTGGCGTCGAAGCGCATGTCGAGCGGCCCACCGGTCCGGAACCCGAAGCCGCGGGTCCGGTCGGCGAGCTGCTGGCTGGACAGGCCGAGGTCGAAGAGCAGGCCGTCCACCGCCTCGAAGCCGGCGGCCGGCGCGACGTCGGCCAGCTCCCGGAAGTTGGCCTGGCGCAGGACCAGGCGGTCGCCGAAGCGTGGTCGGAGGCGACGATCCACTCTGGCGATGGCCGCCCCGTCGGCGTCGAGACCAAGGAGGCGGCCATCAGGATCGGTCGCCTCCAGGATCCGCTCGGTGTGCCCACCGCCGCCGACGGTGGCATCGATCTGGAGGCCGCCGGGAGCAGGCGCGAGCATCTCGACGACCTCCTCCGCCAGCACCGGCAGGTGCCCTTCCTCCATCTCTTCTCCCATCGCCGTCAACGGATCCCGAGCGGACCCTGGAAGCGCATGTGGTGGCCCTAGATCCCCAGGCCGTCGAGGTGCGCCGCGAGCGTCTCCGGATCCTCCAGCGACCGCCGGACGTCATCCCAGCGGGCCGGAGCCCAGATCTCCGCATGGTCGCGAGCGCCCACGATGACCACGTCGCCGTCGAGCGCCGCGTACTCCCGCAGGTAGGCAGGCAGGACGACCCGACCCTGACGGTCGAGCTCGACCTCCGCCGCCCCGCCGAAGATGTGGCGCTGGAAGGCGCGGGATCCGGGGTTGGTCAGGGGCAAGGTCGCCGTCTTGTCGGCGAGCTCCTCCCAACCGTTGCGGGTCAGGATCGCCAGGCAGTTGTC
>DASPWU010000098.1:0-2678 GCA_035637675.1 Candidatus Limnocylindria bacterium
GAGATGCGGGTGTCCTCGGCTGCCACGAGGGGCACCGTCCGCAACACCTCGAGCGCCCGCAGCGTGACGTCGGAAAGGTTCCCGATCGGCGTGGCGACGACGTACAGCCGGCCCCCCGGTGTCGCCCCCGCCGGTCCGGACTCTCCCGGCTGGCCCGTCACCCGCGCGTCGAGCCTGGCCGTCGTCGCGGGTAGAGGTAGTCGACTCCGGCCGTGCGCGGCCCGAGCTTGGCGATCGGCGGGACCTGCCGCTTGAACTCGGAGCCGGCCACCATGCGCCCAACTTTGGCGACCGTCGCCGGCTCGAAGCCCATCTCCGCCAACTCGGCGTCGGTGCGGCGCCGGTCGATCATCCAGTACAGGAGCCGATCGAGCGCGGGGTAGGTGAACCCGCCCTCCACCTCGTCGGTCTGGTCGGGCCACAGGTCGGCCGAGGGAGCCTTGCGAATGATCTGTTCTGGCACTCCGATATCGGCCGCCACCTGCCGGACCTGGCTCTTGTAGAGGTCGCCGATCGGGTTGAAGGCGGACGCGGCGTCGCCGAAGATCGTCGTGTAGCCGATGAGGGCCTCGGACTTGTTGCTCGTGCCGACCACCAGCCCTCCCCAGGTCACCGACCGGTCGTACAGCACGGCCATCCGCACCCGGGCCATGAAGTTGCCCCGGCGAAGATCGGACGCATCGAGCTGCGAGCCGAAGTAACCGTCGACCATCGGCGTGATGTCGACGACCTCGGATGCGCTCCCCAGGCGCCGGACGACCTCCTCGGCGTCGCCACGCGAGGCGGGCGACGATGTCCGGTAGGGCATGAGCACCGCCAGCAGGCGATCGGCCCCGATCGCCTCGGCCACGAGGTAGGCCACGAGCGCCGAGTCGATCCCGCCCGACAGGCCCACGAGGGCCCGCTCGAAGCCCGCCTGGCGGAGCTGGCCCCGGATGAACTCGGCGATAACCCGCCGGGCAACGGAGGTGTCGATCTCGAGCTCGGCCGGCAGGTCGAACATCGGCGCAGGTGCCCCGGAAGTCTCGCGTCGAGGAACAACTTGCTTCGTCATCGGAGGGACCCATCGATCGCCGGGATGGGGGCGACGTCGAGACCGGGCTCGGAGCCGTCGGCGGCGGTCGAGTCGGGCGCCATGCCGGCTCGCTCGGCGACGATTCGGGCGAGCTCGCGAGCGACCAGCTCGGGCCGCTCGTCGCGGAGGAGCGGCAGGGCGATCCTCTCGCGGCGGATGTCCCCCAGGTCGACGTCGACCGTGAACAGGCCCTCGTCCCAGAGCGGCGCGCTGAACAGCGCCCGGCCCGCCGGCGAGATGACTTCCGAGCCGCCCCAGAAGCTGATCGACTCATCCACGCCGACCCGATTGCAGAAGACGACCACACTCGTGGTCAGCTGAGCGTAGGTCCGCATGAGCGTCCGCCAGGACGTGGCGGTGCCCAGGCCGACCTCGTTGGTCGCCGCCAGGTCACGGCCGGGCGACGAGGAGACGTTGACCAGGAGCTGCGCCCCGTCCAGGGCGAGAAGGTGTGGCGCCGACAGGTGCCAGAAGTCCTCGCAGATCGCCAGGCCGATGCCGACCCCGAGCCGCGACGGCACCGCGCGCAGCATGTCGCCGGCGGCGAAGAATCGGCGCTCGTCGAAGAGGCCATATGTCGGCAGGAACAGCTTGCGATGGACGTGGCGCAGGCGGCCGTCCTCGAGGAGGGCCGCCGCGATGAACAGACGGTGATCGGCCGACTCCTCGACGAATGAGACGATTGCCGACAGGCCCCGGGTCGCCGCCACGAGCTCGGTGAGTCGGGGGTCGTCGAGTCGCATCGCGACGTCGGCCGCCAGGTCCTGCAGCAGGTAGCCGGTGAGCCCGAGCTCCGGGAAGACGACGAGCCCGGCGCCCTCCTCGCGCGCGTCCTCGAGCAGCGCATGATGGCGGGCGAGGTTCTCGTCGAGGAGCCCCAGGCGTGGCGCGATCTGGGCCAGGGCGATCCGGAGCGGCGGCATGCCGGGAGTCTAGCGCGCCTGCGGCGGTCGTCCCGCGCAGGGCTGGGGTGGCGTGACGCCGGTGAGCGCATCATGCGTTTCACGCATCACATCCAGGACAGCCGTGCGTGACCGGAGCCGGAATTCTGCAGAAGTCGATATTGCTCGTACACGATCGTGGCTGGAACGATGCGCGATCCGCACGCCAAGTCCAGGCGGGCGGCACGGGCACGCCGCGCCCTGAACGGCACGTCGGGCCCGGCGGGCTGCGGCACGAGACACGCCGCGCCCCTGAACCGCACGACGCGGCCAGGCGGGCTCTGCGGTCAGGCGGGCGGTGCCACCTGCGGTGTAGCTGGCGGCGTCGCGGGCGCAGCCGGCCGGGCGGCCGCCGGGCGCTGGTCGACCGGCCGGCCGATCGCCTGGCGTTGCTCGACGGAATCGGCGACGTCTTCGGCGAAGTGGCAGGCAACTTCATGACCGGATGCCAGGGGCCGGAGTAGCGGATCCTCGGTCGTGCATCGCTCGGGATTTCCGAGCCGCTCGCGGAGCCAGCAGCGCGTGTGGAATCGGCAGCCCGACGGCGGATTGACCGGGGATGGCACGTCGCCGCGAAGGATGATCCGCCGCCGCCGGGATTCGACCACCGGATCCGGCACCGGGATCGCCGACAGGAGCGCCACCGTGTACGGATGGAGGGG
>DASPWU010000099.1:0-27300 GCA_035637675.1 Candidatus Limnocylindria bacterium
ACGATCGGACCGCGACGATCGCCCTGATCAAGATCATTCGCGCGGCGGCGCCCCGCCACATCAAGCTGATCTACTTCAACGACCCGGCGCTCATCCGGGCGGGCTACACCCGGTACTACGCCGGCCACGACGACCACATGCACGTCCGCTTCTGCGAGGCGACCCACCCGGACTCGCGCTACGTCTGCGCGCCCGCGCCGAACCCGAGCCCGACGCCAACCCCGACGGTCGAGCCGACGCCGTCACCGACCGAGACGCCGACGTCCAGCCCGGATTCAAGTTTGGATCCCAGCCCTGAACCGTCTGCCTGACCTCGACGACCTCTGTGGTCCGAGAGAGTTCGGATTCGGCTCCGAATAGATTCACCTTGCCCGTTCCCAGTCTCGTGGTAGCATGCGTGCCATGAGAACTACCATCGATAAGGCAGGACGCCTGGTAATTCCCCGCTCGCTACGGGATCGCATCGGCCTGGTCGGCGGGGGCGAGGTTGAGCTCGAGCTCGACGGGGCTGCCGTACGCATCGAACCGGTCGTCGGAAGGGAGCTTCGAGAGGATGGCGGCCTTCTGTTCATTCCGGCAGCGGGCACGCCAATCACGGACGCGGCGGTGCGCGAGCTGATCGATGCCGACCGACACGGACGCTGAGGGGCATCGGGTCGCACTGCTCGACACCAGCACGGCGATCGCCCTCGTCGTGGAGGATCACGAGGCCCATCGGGCGACGCTCGACGCAGTCCGTGGCCGCCAATTGGGTCTCGCCGGACATGCGTGGTTCGAGACGTACTCCGTTCTGACGCGGCTGCCACCTGGGCTTCGTCGTTCGCCGGCCGACGTCGTCCGCCTGCTGGCCCACAACTTCCCCGCGTCCGGCTTTCTCG
This sequence comes from Candidatus Limnocylindria bacterium, assembly GCA_035637675.1. Lineage (GTDB taxonomy): Bacteria > Chloroflexota > Limnocylindria > Limnocylindrales > CSP1-4 > C-114. Next base: position 879 of record DASPWU010000099.1, read on the forward strand.
GCGAGGCAGAGTCATTCGACCTCGCGAAGGAGCTTGCCGGGATTGGGATCTCTGGCGGGGCTGTCTACGACGCGCTCGTCGGCGCGGCCGCGCGACAGCATCGACGACCGCTCATTTCTGGCGACGCGCACGCGCGGTCCGTCTACGAGGCTCTGGGCGTGGAGATCGAGCACATCCCGTAGCGGAGCCCTTCGGCCAGAATGGTGTTCACACACGCGCAGTGTCGGAGTAGCCGCGTATAGGATCAACGGGATAGCCCAAGAAACCCAAACCTCCCCTTGTACTGGTCTGCAGCCCTTCGGGACTTCGGAGCTCCGAGATGAAGCGTCGGCGACCTTCCGTCGGAAGCGCGATACAGGTGGCGCTACCGAATGGGATGTATGCGTATGGCCGTGTACTGAGAGACGCATCGGTAGCCTTCTATCGAGCCTTGACCTCCATTCCAATGAAACCTCCGATTGGCAGTCGAGACTTCTTGTTCACTGTGGGCGTCCACGACGATGTGTTGACGTCCGACCGATGTGTAGTGGTTGGCCATGATCCGAGCACCAACATCGATGACGATTGGCCGCCACCGTATGCGGTCAAGGACGCAATCACCGGTCAATGCAAGATCTATCACATGGGTGCGCTGCGACCTGCAACAGAGACAGAGTGCCAGGACCTGGAGCCCGCAGCGGTCTGGGATTACGTTCACCTGTCTGAGCGTCTCCTGGCCGGACTCGCGCGGGGTCAGCGGGCCAACTAGCGAGATACCTCTGCCAACGTAAAGGGCCGATCTTCGTGGCCTTCGGAGAAACTCGATGCGCCGATATTCTTTGTAACCTGGCGGGTTCCTGAGGCACACCTACTTCCACCCGTGCAGGCGCTCGGACTTGATCGCGATTCGCGGGACGCTGGGAGCCGTGGCAGGCTTTACCTACTGGATGACGCATCCATGTTAAGCGCCAAACCATGACACTCGAGGTCGCCATCGCCTTGCTTGCGTCATGGCTGATTGGTCTTCGCTACGTGCAGCGATCGGGCTTCGAGCGGATCCGATCAGGTAGTCCCGGAATCGGCGTCCTCTGCATTGGCTTGGGTGCGTACTACTGTCTGCCGCTCCTCCTCGCACCAATCCTGGGACTCACGGACTGGAGTGTCCTTGTCCTGGGTATCTACATCGGCGCCCTGGCGCTCTTTGCGGGTGGTTTTCGATTGATCGTCTGGGCGGTCGCAAAGAAGTAGTCTCTGGAATCGCGAGACCTTGACGACGACGTGTTGAGGGACCGTCCGGGTCGACGCGTAAGCCCGTCCGCCGCTCGCCGCCTATGCACCGAGAGCCCCCGGACGACGCGTGAGCCGTCCCGGAAGTCGATAGCCTGAGGGACGGTCGGCAGCTAGTCATGATCGTCTGACACGCGATCAGATGCTGTCCAGCCGTGGCGGCTCCACGTCCGGGAGGAATCAGGCAGCTAGCCGAGCGTGGTGATGCCCGGGATCCAGCCGTCCAGTCCGTCGGGCGTGCGAACCCGGATGTAGTCGCCCTGGACGCCGATGACCTCGACCTCGTCGCCGCGGTCCAGGCGGGCCAGCTCGGCCGAGTAGAGATCCTCGGGCTTGTCGGCGAGCTTGACCAGGCGGTACGTCACGGATCGTCGGTCCACGCCCCGCTTGGCCGATTTGGCGAACTTGATGGGAGGTCGGGCCACCGAGCCGCTTCGCATGTCGGCTTGCTCGCCCCGCAGCGATGGCCGGAGCCAGGGCTGCCGGCGGCCGTCGTCCGGTGCCGCCAGCAACGGCACCATCCTCGATCGCGTCGGATACGCCTTGCCCGCGAGCCTCGGCTGGGCCGGCGCCTCTGCGATGTCGTAGGCCGGCATCAGCTCCTGCCATTCCGGCCGTCGCCGGACGAGCATGGCGTAGAGCACGATCCCCAGCATCGTCGTGGTCGCCCAGCCGGCGATTGGGACGAGGACGTTGCCGAACGGTGAATCTCCTGAGCCCTGGCCGGGAACGTTCGGACCCGAGGAGGGGCCGCTGGTCCCACCGGAGCCGTACGCGAGCCCAGGCGTGGGCTCGAAGGTCGGAGACTCATCGGGTGACGGCGAGCTTGCGGCAGGGCTCGACGGTCGGGGGGTCGAGGCGGCAGACGGTCGAGGTGACGGTCGAGGCGTCGCCCGCGGGGCGGGCGCCGAGGTCGGTTTGGGCGTGGGCTTGGGCGTGGGCTTCGGCGTGGGCTTGGGTGTCGGCTTCGGCGTGGGTTGAGGGGTGGGCGGCGGAGTCGGAGCGCTGACCTTGACCGTCGACGGGCTGACGTTCGTCAGGGTGACCGACTTGACGCCGGCGCCGGATCCGCTCGTGGCGGTAAACCGATACCCCCACCGGCCAGCGGGCAGCCTTCGCGAGGTCGAGTAGGTGACGCCCGAGACATAGTTCGAGCCGGAGCGCGTGAGCGAGTACGTCGAGCCCGCGATCACGAGGCGGATGCTGGTCGGAGCGCAGCCGCCGGTGTCCTGGTATCGAACCGAGAAGAGGAACCAGGTCGCGGTCGTCCCGCTCGCCGGCGACGCGCCGCCGGCCGACAGCGACGGCTGGTGAGAGGCTCCGTTGCAGCTGGCTGCAATGACGGTCGCCGGAGCGACCAGGACGAGCGCGGCGTATCCGCTCGCGACGATGATGGCGAGCCGGGCGATGATCTGCCGACTCACCCTCGACCGAGCTGACACGCGTGCACTCCACGTCCGCGGCATGCGTAGGCAAGTGACGGTAGTCGGTGCCCGGATCGGCGTCATTGGGCCGAACGGATGGCTCTGCCGGTACTGTTGGCGCACCACGCAGCGGCCCGTCCCGGCGTAAGAAACAACCTGAACGCAATATGGTCTGAGGCTCCACGCATGCAGGGTTCGTCTCCCGGAGAGCGGGGCGCGCCGGCCGGGGGACGGCTCGATGAGATCCGGCGCGATCTGACGCGCTCGCTGCTCGTCCCGTTCGTGCTTGTCATGGCCGTCGCCGCGATCGAGGGCTTCTGGTCGAGCGCGGGCCTCAGCCAGCAATTCGCGCTGGGCGTTCTGGTCGCTGCGAGCATCGTCCTGCCCGTGACGATGGCGCGCTCGACCCGGCGGATCGTCGCCCGGATTCGTTCGCTCGACGAAGAGCGCGAGAGGCTGGAGAGCCTTTACGGACGGGCTCGCATGGATTCCCTGCAGGATGCGTTGACGGGCCTTGGCAACCACCGCGCGTTCCAGGACGAGCTGGCTCGCCAGCTGGCCCTGGCCGCCCGGCACAAGGCGGCCCTGGCGCTCGTCCTCGTCGACGTCGACGACCTCAAGAAGGTCAACGACCTGGACGGACACGCCAGCGGCGACAAGCTCCTGGCGGCCGTCGGCCGGATGACCACCGCCGCCCTCCGCCGCAGTGACCGGGCGTTCCGGGTGGGCGGGGACGAGTTCGCGATCCTCCTTCCCAACACGAAGGCCGACGCGGCCCTTCCCGTCGCGCGCCGGCTGCTGGCGAGCGCTCTGGGCGGAGGCGGTCCGACCCAGGCCATCGCGCCGTTCTCGCTCTCGATCGGGGTCTCGTCCTATCCCTCGCCGTCAGCCTCCCAGGAGAGCCTGTACCGGGACGCCGATTCGGCGCTGTACTGGTGCAAGCGGCACGGGCGCACCGCCGTCGTGGTCTTCGATCCCGGAAAGCACGGCCGGGCGGAGGACCGCTCGGTCGAAGACCTGTCCGCGGCGGTCGGAGAGGTGCTCACGAGCCAGGCCCTCAATCCGGTCTACCAGCCGATCTTTTCACTGGAGGATGGACGGCCCGTCGGTTTCGAGGGCCTCGTCCGGCCCGCCAAGGATGCGGCCATCTCCGATCCGTCCAGCCTGTTCGCCGCCGCGGAGGCGGCCGGCCGGACCGTGGAGCTCGACCTGCTCTGCCTGGACGTCGTCGCCAGGGGCGCGGGGACCCTGGAGCCGAGCACATACCTGAGCGTCAACCTGTCGCCCCGGACCCTGGAGTCGGAGCTGTTCTCGCCATCGGAGCTCAAGGCGATTTTCCGCCGCCACGGCATCCCGCTGGACCAGGTGGTCCTGGAGCTGACGGAGCGTCAGGAGGTGCAGGACCTGAACCAGCTTCGCCAGAACGTCGCTCGCTGCCGGAAGGCCGGCATGCGGCTTGCGGCCGACGACGTGGGGGCAGGCAACGCCGGGCTGCGACTGCTCAGCGAGATCCACTTCGACATCGTCAAGATCGATCTTTCGCTCGTCCAGGGCGGCATCCTGCACGACCCTTCGCACGCCGTGCTCCGAGCGCTCCAGGAGCTCGCCAGCCGGTGGAACGCGTCGATCGTGGCGGAGGGAGTGGAGACCGCCGAGCAGCTGGCCGTCATTCGCGAGCTGGGCATCGGCGCCGGCCAGGGCTACCTGCTGGGACGCCCCGCGCCGGAACGCGCTGCCGACCCGGTCGATCTGGACGGCCTCGTCGCGTCGTTCGGGCTTCAGGAGATCGCCTCCTGAGCTTCTTCCCCGGCCGGCGCTCGCCGCGTGGCCACACATTCATGGACAGACTCGTAGGCCGATGAGCCCGCCACGTGGCTTCGCTGGCACGCACGAGAATCGGCTGGGGGAGCGTCGCCGATGCGCAGCGGGGCATAGCGTCTGGTCTACGAGTCTGCCGGGGAATTTCTGGCCATCGTTTGCGGGCACAAGCCCATGGAGCCGGCGCGCCGGCCCTATTCCTGACGTTGCGATCGGCCTATGCGCCGGTCCCTCGTAGAACCTGCGGGCTGAGCTCCGAGGCGGCTCGGAGGCGCGGCGGCCCGGAGGCGCGGCGGCCCGGAGGCGCGGCCGCCGTCGTCGGTCGCGAGGTCACGAGACCGGGATCCGCTTCTCAGGATCGACGAAAGGCATCGACGTCACGGTCGCCTGCCGGTCGCCCCACTCGCTCGAGACCGCGAGCGTCGTGCCCTCCGTGGCGAGCTCGGTCGGAACCCAGCAGTAGCCGATGTTCGCCCCGAGGCGCGGCGAGAAGATCGCCGAGGTCGCCTGGCCGACCTGGTGGCCGTCGCGGCTTGCCGGCCATTTCACATAGTTCAGGTCGGGGAACGGCGTGCCGTCGAACGTGACGCCCACGAGCCGTCGACCGACGCCCGCGGCGGCGATCTTCCGGTACGCCGCGATGGAGATCGCGGCGTCGTCGGCCAGATCGAAGTCGACCAGCCGGTCGAGCCCGATCTCGAAAGCGTTGTTCTCGTAGGTCATGTCGGCGCCCCAGTTGAAGATGCCGCCCTCGATCCGCCGGATGTCGGATGGGCCGGTCGGCTTCACGCCGTGCGGACGACCGACCTCCATGAGCGTCTCCCAGAGCTCCGTGCCGCGGGATGCGTCCAGCAGGTAGAGCTCGTAACCCACCTCGGAAGTCCAGCCCGTCCGGGTGACGACGACCGGAATCCCACGAATCTCCGCGCGCCGCCACCAGTAGTACTTGAGATCGAGTATCGACTCACCCAGGAGGTCGCGCATGAGATCCCTGGACTTCGGGCCCTGGACCTGGACGGGGGCGACGTCGGCCTCGCGGATCGTCACGTCCAGATCCGGATAGGCATTCCGCAGGCCACGAGCGAAGAGGAGGGCGTCGGACGAGGCCAGGGCGAACCAGAAGGTGTTCTCGTCCATCCGCGTCAGGACCGGGTCGTTGACGATCCCGCCGTCCGTGTCGCAGATCAGGACGTATTTGGCCTGGCCAACCGCACACCTGGACAGGTTCCGCGGCGTCAGGAGCTGGGCGAACCGGAGGCCGTCCGGTCCCGAGATCTCCAGGCAGCGCTCGACGGCCACGTCCCAGATCGTGACTCCGTTGAGGAGGGCGTCGAACTCGGCCTCGAAGGTGTCGAACCGGATCGGGAAGTACATGTGGTTGTACACGGTGAAACCCTGTGGGCCGTGGCGCTGGGTTGCCTCGTAGTACGGCGTGCGGCGGTTGCGCGCGCCGCGCTGGACGAGGCCCATGTCGAACTCGGCCATACGATGGAACCTCCTGTGCCAGTCAGCCGGTCGACGACCGCGACGACCGCGACCGGGCAATGGTTTGCATCGGCGATCCGGGTTGCTCCGGGCTGCTCCGGGCTGCGCCGGGCTGCCCGGGGCTGCGACCCGGCACGCGATTGTGACCGATTCGGACCGCCCGATGGGCTGCCCACGCGCACCGCGGATTCCGAGCGGCGCCAGATGGCGGTGCGGCGGCCGTACACTGCCGGCTGTGACGGCGAGCCCTCCGATGACTCCAGACCTGCGCGCCCGGCTGCGGTCGGGCGACTTCCTGCTCGGGACGTGGCTCACGATCCTCGATCCGACCGTTCCCGAGCTGCTCGCCGGATCGGGCTTCGACCTGCTCGTCGCCGACGGCGAGCACGGGTCGGTCGCCACGGAGCATCTCGTGGCGATGCTCATCGCGACGCGGGCCGCGGGAGTTCCGCTCCTCTATCGGGTCGGCGCGAACGAGCCCATCCGGATCATGCACGCCCTGGACGCGGGCGCGTCCGGCGTCGTGATCCCGCAGGTGCGGACGCCTGCGGACGCTGCGCGAGCGGTGGCCTGGTGCCGCTACCCGCCGACCGGACTTCGCGGCGTGGCGCCTCGCCGGGCGTCCGGATATGGCCGCGCCACGGCGGCGTATCTCTCGGCGGCCGATGCGCTCGTGACCTGCTGCATCCAGATCGAGACGCGCGAGGCGATCGAGCAGCTCGACGAGATTCTGGCAGTGCCCGGCGTCGACACGGTGCTGGTGGGCCCGAACGACCTGGCGGCCGCGCTCGGTCATCTCGGGGACATCAGCCACTCGGACGTGGAGGCCGCGATCGAGCGCGTCGTCGAGCGGTCGAAGGCCGCCGGGGTGCCGGCCGGAGCCTGGGCGGGCTCGCCGACGCAGGCCCGCCAACGCCGCGCGCAGGGCTTCATGTGGGCGACGGTCGGGGCCGACTATGGCCTGCTGGGCGCCGCAGCCGACGCCACCGTCCGGGAGGTGCACGGGACCTGATGCCCGCTGGGGCATCAAGCCCGTGGGTCAGGGGCCGGCGTTCGGGTCAGTCGAGCGTCACCCGCTCGTGCCAGCGGGGGATGTGCGTGTCGAAGCCGAGCGCCCGGACCTTCGGCTCCAGTGCCGCCTGGGCGTCCGGGTCGCCGTGGACGAGGAAGACACGGCGCGGAAAGCCGGGATCGCCGGGCTTCCTGCCGCGACCGAAGTTGGCCAGCCAGTCGAGGAGCTCGGACTCGTCCGCGTGAGCGGAGAAGCCACTGATCGAGCGGATCTGGCAGCGCACTTCGCGCATCTGGCCGTCGAGCTTGACCATCTTCGCCCCCTGCTGGAGGTGGGCTCCGAGCGTGCCCTGGCCTTGGTAGCCGACGAACAGGACGACCGCGCGGGGATCGTCGATCAGGCGCCGGAAATGGCCCACGACGCGCCCGCCCGTCAGCATGCCGTTCGAGGCGACGATCATGTACGGCCGTGGCGCCCGTGCGATCGCCTCCGACTCCTTGACGTCGTTGACGATCACCTGGTGCGGGTAGTCGAGGGGCGACGCCTCGCGCTCGAGGAGCTCGCGGGTCTGCTGGTCGAAGTATTCGGAATGACGCCGGTAGATGTCCGACGCCCGGGAGGCCATAGGCGAATCGAGGTAGAGCGGCAGCGGTGGAATCGCCCCCTGCTCGAGGAGACGGTCCAGCTCCCAGACGAGCTCCTGCGTCCGGCCGATTGCAAACGAGGGAACGAGCAGGACCCCGTCGTTCTCCGCCACCAGGCGAACGGTCTCGGCCAGAATCCGGTTCGCCTCGTCCGACGGCTCGTGCTCGCGGCCACCGTAGGTGCTCTCGGCCAGGACGTAGTCGGCGTCGGTGACGATGGTCGGGTCGCGCAGGATGGGCGTGGCCGGCCGGCCCAGGTCGCCCGAGAAGACGATCCGGACCTCCGGGCCGCCTTCGCGCTCGGTCACGCGCAGGCGGATGATCGCCGAGCCCAGGATGTGGCCGGCATCCACGAACGTCGCATGGATGCCGGGGGCAACCGCGATTTCCTGGGCGTAGTCGATCCCCCGAAATGAACCGAGTGCGTCGCGCGCATCACGTTCCGTGTACAGCGGCGCATCCAGGTCGATGTCCAGGGACGGCGGCTGCGCAACCAGCGCGCGTTCCGGATCGGGGGCCTCCTCGATGGTCTCGGCGGTCGCAAGTGCGGGCGTGAGTGCCGGGGTCGTCGCCGGGGGAGTCACTGCCTCCTGCCTCGGCCGATCGGCTTCGGTCCCTCCTCGAGGGACCGCCAGCGCGGGCTCGACCGTGGTCGGCACGTGGTCACCGGTCGCCTCGCTACCGGGCGGCGGCACGACGTACGGACCGGCCGGGTCCGGGATGGTCAACGTCGCGCCTGCCTCGGCGAGCTCGATCGCAGCCGCCAGCGTGGCCTCTTCCGCGCGATCCTCGGCGAGCGCCTCGTCCGGGTGGCGTCGCTCCCAGCGGGCGCCTCGCTTGGCGAACTCCTCCTGGAGCTTGCCCGAATCGAGCAGGACCAGCGATGCCAGCTCGACCGTGCCCCAGGTCGCAAAGATCGGCCCTCGGAAGCCCTCCTTGACGACGTGTGGGATGAGTCCGCAGTGATCGAGGTGGGCGTGGGTCAGCAGGATGGCGTCGAGCTTGCCAGGGTCGAAGGCGAGCGGAATCCGGTTGCGGATCGATTCGTTCGGGCTGCCCTGGAACATCCCGCAGTCGATGAGAATCTGGGATTGGCCGGCGGTCAGCAGAAACTGGGAGCCGGTGACCGTGGTGGCGGCGCCGAGGAACTGCAGCTCGATCGTCATCCCGGGAGTGTGCCACCCCTGGCCGTACCCAAGGCGCTCACTTCGGCAGTTCATGGTTCATTGGATATCGCCCGCACCGCTATGCGGCGGGTTCGGAACGCCACAAGCACCCCGGCGCAAGCTCTCCCGGCCGAATCCGTGCGTGAGCGAACGGTGCTCAGCTCGGTCCCCGACGTGGATGGGCTCTGGCCTCGCGCTTGAGGGCCTGACTACGCCACATGTAGCGGTACCGGCGATGAGGCGTCCAGCAAGGCCGGCTGAGTCGGTTGGGGGTCCCGGGCGCCGCGCCCGCCGCGGACCGCGCACGCCGCGGCCCGCGCCCGCCGCGGCCGGCGCCCACGCCGTGCCCGCCCGTCGATCAGAGAACCGGGATCGCCACGAGCGCGTCCACGGCGACAGCCAGGAAGAGCAGGCTCAGGTACGTGATCGAGTAGCGGTACAGGCGGATTGCCCCGGCGGTCGAGCCCTCGGGCGACGAGCCCGCGCGCCACAGCCGGTAGGCCTGCCACAGGAAGATGGCGCCCAGGACGGTTGCCGTGGCGAGGTAGACGAGCCCCATGCGCGCCACGGACCAGAGGACGAGCGAGATCGCCACGAGCAGGATCGAGTAGAGGCCGATCTGGCGGGTCGTCTCGGGGACGCCGCGAACGACCGGCAGCATCGGCACGCCGGCCGCGGCGTAGTCCTTGCGGATCCGCAGCGAGAGCGCCCAGAAGTGCGGCGGCGTCCAGTAGAAGACGAGCGCGAAGAGGAGGAGCGCAGGCAGGCCGACGTTTCCGGTCACGGCCGCCCAGCCGATGACCGGCGGCAGGGCTCCCGCGGCTCCGCCGATCACGATGTTCTGGGGCGTCGTCCGCTTGAGGATCAGGGTGTAGACGACGACGTAGAAGGCGATCGCCAGGAGGGCCAGGAATGCCGAGACGAGGTTGACGAACCAGGCCAGCTCGACGAACGAGATCAGCCCCAGGGCGAGGCCGAAGAGCATCGCCCGGTCCGGCTCGACCTCGTGGGCCGGCAGCGGCCGCCGGCGGGTTCGGGCCATGAGCTCATCGATGTCGCGATCGAGGTAGCAGTTGATCGCGTTGGCGCTCCCGGCAGCGAGCGATCCGCCGAGCAACGTCCACCAGACGAGGTCCAGGCGCGGCCATCCCCGCGCGGCCAGGATCATCGCCGGCACGGTGGTCACCAGGAGCAGCTCGATGATTCGCGGCTTGGTGAGCGCAACGTAGGCGCGGATCGTGTCGGCCGCCGTCCGCCTCTCTCGATCTCCCGGCTGATCTTCCCGCTCGTCGTCGCCGGCCGCTCCTGGTCCGGTCTGCTGCCTCCCGTAGGCGGGTGTCGTCCGAGCCTCGTAGTAGCTGACCACGACCAGGGCCGCCATGGCGCCCCAGATCGCGGTGCCCAGCGCCAGGTGCGCGGTCTGCGTCCACGGCTCCAGCCGGGTCAGGACCTGCAGCCCGCCGACGAGCGCCTGGATCGGAAAGAGCAGCCCGCCCAACAGGGCCAGGCGGACGACCCACGGTCGCTCGCGCTGGGTTCGCCAGGCGACGAGCGCGACGCCGGCCACGATGATCCCGACGACGACCGCCACCCAGCGATGGAGCACGTGGGCGGAGGTCACCTCGGTCAGAGGCGGGAAGAAGGAGCCGCCCATGAGCGGCCAGTCCGGGAAGATGAGCGCCGCGTCGCGCGCCGTCACGTTGGATCCGAAGAGCAGGAGCGCGTAGGTCGTGGCTGCCGCCAGGGCGGCGACGAGCGTGAACCGCTGGCTGCTCCCGCGCCCCCCGATGCGGGCCGGGTAGAAGCTCCGCACGAGCGCGAAGATGAGGACGGCGAGCAGGATCATGGCCGTCGCGAGGTGGGCGGTCACCGATGGGCCGGAGTTGCCCAGCCGGACGGTCTCGCGGCCCAACCAAGCCTGGAACAGGGCGATCCCCACCGTGGCCAGGCTGGGCCATAGGATGGACGGCCGGTCCCGATGGTCGATCAGCGCGAGCGCGGCCACGCTCAGCACCAGGAGCCCGATCACGACGGCCACGGTCCGGTGCGTCCACTCGATCCAGACGTTGACGCTGGAATCCAGCCCGGGCAGGAACTGGCCGGGGAAGCAGCCGGGCCAGGTGGGACAGGCCACGCCGGACTCGGACGATCGGACGATGACGCCGACCACGACGAGCAGGAACGTCGTCGCGACCGTTGCGGCCGCCAGCATCTGGAAGCGGGTCACTCGTCCTCCTGATCCGCGGTCTCGCGGCCGGGCGCGACGCACGCGGACGGCGCCCATTCTAGCGCCTGCGGATTTCGCGCTCCCCGTCTACCCTCTCGTCATGTCCCATCGAGCCGAGACCCGTGGCTGTCTGGTCGTGAGCCTCGTCCTGGCGGCCGTCGTCGCGGGCTGCGGGTCGATTGGGACGTCCTCGGGATCTTCCGCGGTGGCATCCGCGGGGCCCTCGAGCGGTCCGACGCGCATCCCGATCCTCATCGACGTCCAGGACGCCGTGGGCCCCAGCCGCTTCCTGTTCGCACTGGCCGATGCCCAGAACAACTCCATCGGATCCCCCGACGTGCCTGCCCGGGTCGCCTTCTTCGACCTGGCCAGGAGCGCCACGACGCCGTCCGCGACCGTCGACGCCAGGTTCATCTGGACGATCCAGGGGACGAAGGGCGTGTACGCCGCGGACGTCACCTTCACGGCGCCGGGCGACTGGGCGGCCGAATTCAGCACGACGAAGGACGGCCTCGCGGAGACGACCCGCGTCAAGTTCCAGGTGGCCGAGAAGAGCCTCACTCCCGTGATCGGCAGCAAGGCACCCGATACCCGGACGCCCACCCTGGCCGAGGTCGGCGGCGACGTCCATCGCATCTCGACCGACGAGCATCCCGATCCGGACTTCTATCGCGTCTCGGTCGACCAGGCGCTCGAGCGCCACGATCCGTTCGTCCTGATCTTTGCCACCCCGGCCTTCTGCACGAGCCGGCAGTGCGGCCCCACCCTCGACGCGGTCAAGGCGATCGCGAAGACCGCGCCCAAGATGACGTTCATCAACGTCGAGCCGTACCAGCTCACCTACTCCGGCGGCCGCCTCCAGCCGGTCCTCGACGCCAACGGCCAGCTGCAGTCGACCGAGGTGACCGATGCGTGGGGCCTGCCCACCGAGCCGTGGATCTTCGTGGTCGATCGCGACGGGATCGTCCGAGGCTCCTTCGCCGTGATTGCCAGCCCGGACGAGCTGAAGGCCGCCATCGCCGCCGTGTCGTAACCGGCACCGGCGAGGTCACCCCCACCGACAGGGTCAGCCGGCGTCCTCGAGGTGGTAGACGACGAGCTTGCCGCCCTCGGTCTTGAACCAGACGAGGATCGGGTCCAGCGAAGCCTGGTGCTCGGCGAGGTGTCCGGGCGGAAACTCGTCGCCGTTGTCGAGCTTTCCGATGACAAAGGTCACGTCGATCCCGCTCCTCGTTCGCAGGGTAAAGCCCTTGACCTTGTCCAGGCCCTGCGAATCGATCGCGGTGACGACGCCGGCCACCGGAGATCGCGGCGGTGGCACCTCGAAGCTGGGGACCTCGAAGCTGACCGATGGCAGGGGGCCGCTCGGGACTGCGGATCCGGCCGGCGGACTTGGGCTGGCCCCCGTGTCGCAGGCGCTCGCCGCCAGCGAAAGGACCACGGCCACGACGGCCATCAGGACCTGCGCCGGGCCGCGCGCGGACGACCGGCGTCGTCTCGTCACGGTTCGGCCCGGCTCGCCGCTCCGGCGGCACCCGGCACCTGGAGCGGGGTGCGGTCGGCACATCGTGGGCAGGTGCCCGCGCCGGCCTGGAAGGTCGGCACATCCAGCGTCCACAGCGCGGACAGCGGATAGAACCGGCCGGTGGCCGGCGACGTGAGGGTGGCCAGCCCTCCGCTGCGGTCCACCAGGACGTGGCAGCCGACGATCTCGCCCCTGGCGGCCTCCACAGCAGGCAGCATGGCGAGCAGCGACCCGCCGGTCGTCAGGATGTCGTCGACGAGGAGCACGCGTTCGCCGGGCTCGATCCGGAACCCGCGCCGGAATTCGCGCCGGGTCGAGCCGTCCGCCTCGGCCACCTCCTCGGCAAAGATGCCTCGCACGCCGAGCTGCCGGGCCGTTTCGAAGGCCAGGATGATCCCGCCGGTGGTGGGACCGGCCACGACGTCGATGGTCGACGAGCCGTCGATGTCCCGATAACGGGCGGCCCACAGGCCGCATAGCTCGCCGGTCACGGCGGGATCCTGGAGGACGCGGAACTTCTCCAGGTAGCGCTCGGAGTGACGCCCGCTCTTGAGCTGGAAATGGCCGTCGATCAGCGCGCCGGATTGCCGAAACAGCGCCTCGGTCCGCGCCGCGATCGCAGCACGGGCGGCGGAGTCCAGGCGCGGTCGAAGGGTCGTCACCGGCCGAAGTCTACGCTCGGACAGCATCACTCATCGTGGCGCCGCATCGGGCTACGGCCGGTACTCGACGCCCTTTGCAGACGGCGTCCCGGGATGCCGAGGAAGCGCCGTGCCGATGAATGGCGTGTACGAGTCGTGACCGGCCGCGACCGCGGCGGCCGCCAGCTCGCCGACGAGCCGGACGGGCAACGTCGGATCGGCGAAAACGGCGGTGCCCACCTGCACGGCGACCGCGCCAACCGCCAGGAAGTCCAGGACGTCCGCCAGCTCGGTGACGCCGCCGATCGCGACGACCGGGATGTCGACGACCTGGCAAACCTCGTACACGATCCGCAGGGCGATCGGCTTGATGGCCGGTCCGGAGACGCCGCCGAAGACGTTGCCCAGCAGCGGCCGTCGCCGGTCGGCGGCCACCGCGATGCCCGACAGCGTGTTGATCGCGGTCAGGGCATCCGCACCGGCGTCCTCGATGGCCCGGGCGATCGGGCGGACATCGGCGACATTGGGCGACAGCTTGACGAGGAGGGGCAGGTCGGTGACCCGCCGCACCGCGGCCGTGACGGCGCCGGCGGCATCGGCGTCGATCGCGAACTGGAGCCCGCCCTTGCCGACGTTCGGGCAGCTGATGTTGAGCTCGATGGCGGCCACGCCGGGCACACCGTCGAGCCGGCGCGCGACCTCCGTGTAGTCGGCAATCGACTCCCCGGCGACGTTGACGATCACTGGCGTCTGCCAGCGCTGCCAGAGTGGCGCGTACTTCTGGATCACGGCGTCCACACCGGGGTTCTGGAGTCCGATCGAGTTCAGCATCCCGGCCGGCGTCTCGGTGACCCTCGGCGTCACGTTGCCGACGCGCGGTTTGAGGGTGGTCCCCTTGCAACAGATTGCCCCGAGCCGCTCGACGTCCACGACGTCCCCGTACTCGATGCCGTAGCCGAACGTCCCCGAAGCGACCAGGATCGGGTTGGCGAGCACGAAGCCGCCCCGCCCGGGCGCGAGGTCCACGCTGAGGTCGACGGCGCGGTCGCGGTTGCGGTCGCGGCCGTCGGGGTGGCTCCCGTCGGGCCGCGACGTCGGTCGCGTCGCGGTGGGCCGCGGGGCGAGCGGCGCTGGCGGGCCAGCCGACACGATCGCGCTCTTCGTCCGCCGAACGGTCGGCGTCCGTGGCGGCCGGGTGGTTGCCCGGTCGGGCGAGGTGACGACGCGCCGCCTGGCCCTCACCAGCCGGACTCCCAGGCGATCTCGTCGCTGGCAAAGACGGGCCCCTCGCGACAGACCCGCTGCGGAATTCCGGTGACCGACATGACGACACAGCCCAGACAGGCGCCCACAGCGCAGCCCATGTTCTGCTCCATCGACACCTGGAGGAAGGCCTTCCGGCGGGCCAGCGGCGAACCGATCTGGATGGGCTTACCGCCGCCCTTCTTGCGGCCGAGCTTGGCGACCCCCAGTCGCTCCCGGCGGCCCGTAGCCAGGCGAGCCAGTGCCCGGAGCATGGGGGCGGGACCGCAGGCGAACGCCTGGTCCGCCCACGCCTCGTACCCCGGGACCAGGTCCGTCACGAAGCCGTGGTGCCCGAGCGAGCCGTCATCGGTGGCCACCACGTACTCGACCTCGTCCGGCAGGAGGCTCGAGGGGTAGACGTCCCGGGCGCTCGCCGCTCCGAACAGCAGGACGACCTGGCGGCCGTCGCGGATCGCCTCGTCGGCCAGCATCCGTACTCCGGCAATGCCCAGCCCGCCGGCCACCAGCAATAGGTGGCGGCTGCGCGGATCCACCTCGAATGGTCGCCCCAGCGGTCCCAGCATGTCCAGCGTGTCGCCCGCCCGCAACCGGGTGAACCACTCGGTGCCCCGGCCCACCGTCCGGAAATGGATGGTGATGATCCCGGTCCCGAGATCCACGGTGTTGAACGAGAACGGCCGGCGAAGGACGAGGCCGGACCAGTCGCCCGCCCGGACGTGAATGAACTGGCCGGCGCGCGACCCGCTGGCGAGGGCCGGCGCATGGAATGCCTGGAGCCACTGGCCGGGTAGGATCTCCCGGCTGTCGACGAGCTCGGCTGCGACCAGGCGCATGGTCACCCGGGCTTGCGACGTCCGCGGCCGTTTCGGCTCGGCGAACCGCCTGAACCCGGCCCCCCGTCCCCTGGCTTGTCCTCCGCGCTGCGATCGGCCTTCTCATCGGGTTTCTCGGCGCCTGCCCCCTCGCCGTCAGGCTCCTCTCCGTCAGGCTCCTCGCCTTCGGGCTCCTCGCCTTCCGCTGACGCCTCGTCCGGCGCGGGAGCGATGGCCGGGAACGCCTCGGCCAGGGCGTCGGCGAGGTCGCCGAAGACGTCGGTCGGATCGTAGAACTCGACCAGGTCGCCGGCACTGCCGAGGACCCGCCACTCTCCGGTCCCATCGTCGGGAACGACCTCGGCTCGGAAATCGCCGCCACGGCCCAGGGTCAGCCGCTCGTCATCGTCGTCGACGACGATGAAGTCACCCAGCCGGGCCGTGAGGATCTCCGCCTGCTCGGCGAACTGCTCGAACAGGCGCGCCTCTGCCCGCTGGCTCCGGTCCTGGAAGGCGAGCGCGAGATCGTACAGCCGACGGGCCGCCTCGTCGTCGTCGGCCGGCGGCTCCGTGGATGCCTGCGCGGCGGCCCAGGAGTCCGCCGCCTCGGCATAGACGCCCTCGCCCACCGGGAACGAGTCGGCCGGCGGGACGTGAGCCGTGTCGAGGAGGTCGCCCGCCGCCGTCGGCTCTGCGCCAAGCCCGGCCGCCTCCCGTGCGGCCTCCGCGAAGGCGGTGAACAGGTCGGCCAGGTTGTACAGCTCGACGAGCTCGGCCGGGGACTCGATGACCTCCGTATCGCTGACCCACTCACCGGTCTCCTCGTCCTGGTAGCGGCTTCGGCTGCGGAAGGTGAGGTCGGGGGCGATCGACAGGTAGTCGGGGTCGTCATCGATGAGCGTGAGGCCGCCCAGGTCTGCAATCCGTTCCCGGTGGCGGTCCAGGAATGCCCGGAACTGGTCGGTCGCCTGGACGAGGAAGTCGGCGCGCTCGAGGGCGGCGTCGGCCGCGAGCTCACCCAGCAGATCGTTGCGGCTCGTCTCCATCGTCGCCTCCTTCGTCAGCCGTGGTTCTCGTCAGCCGTGGTCAGTCGTGGTTCCCGTCAGTCGTGGTACTCGTCGGCCGTGGTTCTGGTCAGTCGTGGTACTCGAGGTCGGCGCCCATGCGCTCGCGAAGAAACATCGAATGGTGGCGATCGAACAGCCACTCTCCTGCCCGGTGGCCCAGCGTCCGGGTCGCCTCATCCGCCTCCAGCCTGTCGAGGGTCGCATAATCCGGGAGCTCGAGGAGGATGACGTTGTCGAAGTCCCAGCCATGGGCCACGTTGTACCAGCCGAGGAACCGGATTCCGAACTTCGCCTCGTAGTCGCGCACCTGGCGGGGGAACAGCGTGCGCATGAAGAACTTGAAGAACGGATCTCGACCACGGCGGACGGTGAAATAGGTCGCGAGGACGGGCACGGGCTGGCGGTCTCCGCTGTGCGGGGCTGCTTCGGGTTGGGGCGGCGGCTATTGTCGCACGCTGGACTCGTCGCCCATGTCGTCGCCGGGCGTGCGCGCCTCCGGATGTCGGCGCTCGTCCCGGCGCTCGTCCGGGGGTTCGTGCGGGGGCTCGTCCGGGCGCTCGTCCTCCAGCTCGCCCTCCAGCTCGCCCACCGTCCGCGTCGCGCTGGCCAGGGGCCGGCGCCGGCCGCGCCGGTCGGCCGCCACCAGGCGCAGCAGGAAGATGATCGTCTGGCCGGTAACCAGCAGCAGGCCGATGGTTGCGAACAGGAGCCCGGCCGTCAGCCAGAACGGCCAGTTGGCTGCCACGCCGATCGGCGTCAGGACGATGAGCGTGGCCAGGATGACGAGCTGGAACCGAAAGCAGCCCAGGCCCGGCCCGCGCTCCGCATCCAGGTCGGCGCCCTTGTACGGCACGGCGCGGACGGATGACGGCGGATCGGGCTGCCCGGGGGATGTCGGCTCGGTCACGAGTCGGAAGGGTACGGGAGCGCCGCGCAACGTGCCGCGTGGGCTGCACGGGCGGGGGGCGCGGCCAGATATCCCTCCGGAGACTCTTATGCCGGCCCTGGCCACTCGTCGATGCCTGGTGGGGCATGCGCCTGGCGCCAGGAGCCGCTGTCCGTGCGTGCCCGCGCATGGTTCGGGCTCGACCGAGGGTCGGTTGGCGCCCCCGGAACTGGCCTAACAGCCACCCACGAATATCTGGCCGCGGAACGGCCGATTCCAGCGGTTAACAGGCTCCGGGTGGATTTCCGGCCACCAAACCACTCGGCGTGGCCACGATGCGGTGCCCGCACGGCCGCGACACGGCCATTGGTCGCCACCGCAGTCGGTACCATCTCGGAGATGAGCGCGCAGGATCGCCCCACCCCGGATCCCCGCTTTGCCTGGCACCCGGAGCCCGAGCTGATCGGCATCCGCGATGCCGGCGCGTCTCGCGCCGCGCTCGAACGGCTCGGGCACGAGGCGTGGGCGACGGCCCTCGACTACGTGTACGACGAGGCGTTCCGCCGGGCGATGGGCGAGCCGGCCGGGTACGACGCTCTTCGCCGGACGTTCTTCGGAGCGAGCGCCGGCGATCAGGTGGCCGGCCCGGCGCCGGCGCCGGTCGATCCGGCCCCATCGGGCGATCTCCTCGCCGAGTTCCGGCACAGACTCGCCCCGCATCAGCTCAGTGCCTATCACCCGGCGCAGCTGAGCTACTTCACGCCGCCGCCGCTCATGCTCTCGATCCTGGGCGAGCTGCTCGCCCAGGTCAGCCAGCAGGGCGTGGACATCTGGCACGCCGCACCCGTGGGTGCCTTCGTCGAGGAGGAGGTCGTCCGCTGGCTCACCGACCTCGTCGGCTACCCGACGCCCACGCCCGGGGATCCGGACGGCGCGTTCGGCATCCTCACCTCGGGCGGGGTCATGGCCAACTTCATGGCGATGGCGCTGCTCCGGGACGTCCACCTGCCGCGCCTTGCCGGCCTGCACGAGGCGCCGCGCGGCCGCCTCCTCGAGGGCGCCCGCATCTACTCGAGCGACCAGACGCACTTCTCCATCGCCCGCGCGCTCGACGAGCTGGGCTTCCCCGAGGACACGCTCCGGATCGTCCCGACTGACGCCGGGTTCCGGCTCCGGGCGGACGCCGTGGCGGAGGCGATTCGGGACGACCGCACCGCCGGCCTCCGGCCGCTGGCCATCTCGGCCGTGGCGGGCTCGACCAATACCGGCTCCATCGACGCCCTGCCCGAGCTCGCCGATCTGGCCGTAGGCGAGGACCTCTGGTTCCACGTCGACGCCGCCTACGGCGGAGCCGCGCGGTTCTCGCCCGAGCTGGCGTCGCGCGTCGCCGGCCTCGAGCGTGCCGACTCGATCACGGTCGATCCGCACAAGTGGTTCTTCCAAGCGTACGACATCGGGGCGCTCGTTGTCCGTCGCCGTCGTGATCTGGCAAACACCTTCCATCGCTCGCCCGAGTACTACCGGGGCAGCGACACGGGAGAGGCCGCCGCGGACGACCCCGACGCGGCCATGCTCAACTTCTACCAGCACGGCATGGAGGGCACGCGACGCTGGCGCGCCCTCAAGCTCTGGATGAGCTGGAAGCACGTGGGGACGCGCGGCTTCGCCCGCCTCGTCGAGGAGAACGTCCGGGTCGCCCGCCATCTCGCCCGACGGGTCGCCGACAGCGACGACCTCGACGCCCTGCCAGTCGACCCGCCGCTATCTGTGGTCTGCTTCCGTCACCTGCCCCTCGGGAGGGCGGGCACAGGGGGCCTGGGGGAAGATGGCATGGCCGAGCTCGACGCCCACCAGGATCGACTTCAGCGCGCCCTCGAGGCCTCCGGCGAGGGCTGGCTGTCGACCACAGTGCTTCGCGGCCGGACGTACCTGCGCGCCGGGATCCTCAACTACATGACGACCGAGGACGACGTGGACGGTCTGCTAGCCGCCCTCCGCCGCTTGGCAGAAACGGTCGTCACCTCCCGCGTCCCGCCAGCCGGTCCTTGACTCGATACCACTCCCCGACAATCGGGAGGAACCACGGCCGGCCCTCGTACGGCGCCGGCACCAGCGGGAAGCGCAGGCGCGCCACGGCCGGCGCCGGGCCGCCCCCCAGCCACTCCGCGACCTTGAAGCCGAGATGCGTCATGAGCACCACGCCCGTCCCGCAGCAGCCGAGCGCGTAGGTCACGCCACCCACCCGGCCCACGTGCGGCATCCGGTCGAAGGTGAATGCGAGCGTGCCGCCCCACGCGTAGTCGATCCGCACGTCGCGCAGCTGCGGGTGCACCTCCACCAGACCCCGGTGGAGGATGCGGGCCGTTCGGTCGACCGTCGTCGGGATGAAGCTCGCCCGTCCCCCGAAAACCATCCGGCGATCCGCCGTGAGCCGCCAGTAATAGAGGAAGTTCTTCGTGTCGAAGAAGACCCGGCCCTTGGGCGACAGCTCGCGCGCCATGGCCTCCGAGAGCGGCTCCGTGGCGATGATGTAGCTGCCAATCGGGATGACCCGTCGCCGCAGGGCCGGAACCAGACCGTCCGTGTAGCCGTTCGTGGCGACCACGACGTCCCGAGCCAGGATCGACCCTCCTTCCGTCTCGACGAGCATGCGGCCATCGGCCTGGGGCCGGACCGCGGTGGCCCGGACGCCCTCGTGGAGATCCGCCCCGGCCCGATCGGCCGCCACGAGCAGCCCGGCGAAGTACCTGGCGGGATGGAGGCCGCCGCTGCCTTCCATGGCCAGCGCGCCGTGGTAGGCGTCGCTGCCGATCTCCTCGCGCAGCCGCTCCCGGGGCACGAACGAGCAGTCGACACCGGCCTCTGCCAGCGCCCGCTGCGCCGCCCATAGCGCCGCGATGTGCGCCGGGGCATAGGCGAGCTCCAGGTGGCCGTGCTCGATGAAGTCGGCCTCGATCTGCTCGTCAAGAATGAGCTGCTTGAGGAAGCGATAGCCGTCCAGCGTCTCGCGGAAGAGCGCGTGCCCGGTGTCCTCGCCGTACCGCTCGATGAGCTCGTGCGGCCCCCACTTGTAGCCGGGGTGCACGATGCCGCCGTTGCGCGTGGACGCGCCAAAGCCGAGCTCCTCCGCCTCGAGGAGCGTCACCCGGGCGCCCTGCCGGGCGAGCTGGCGAGCGGCGCTCACGCCCGTGTACCCGCCACCGACCACCACGACGTCCGCTTCGTCCGGCAGCAGCCGGTCCCGGTAGGACGGCACGGCCGGCATCTGGGCGCGCCACAACGGCCGAGCCTCGTAGCTGCCGAGGGGATCGGTCCGGGTCGTCACCGCTGCAGCGTAGCGGACACGCCGCCGTGATCGGACCGTGGTTCGGCAGCGGCATCAAGCGCGCGACGCCTGCGGCCCCCCGGCCGCTTCACTCGGCGAGCGCCGGGTCCTCGTAGGCGAGACGGCCGCCGGCCAGGGTGAGGAGCACGCGGCCGGACAACGACAGCCCGATCAGTGGCGAGTTCTTGCCCCGGGACGCCAGGCTCGCGGCGGAGACCATCCAGCCATCGGCGCGATCGAAGACGACGAGGTCCGCCGGCGCACCTTCAGTGAGTCCGGCCAGCCGGCCGAGACGGGCGCCCAAGATCGACGCCGGGCCCGTCGTGAGCGCGGCGATCGCCCGGCCCAGCGTCAGTCGGCCGGCATCGATCGCCGCGAGCAGCAGCCCGAGTGCGGTCTCGATGCCGCTGATCCCGCTCGCAGCGAGGCCGAACTCCACCGCTTTGTCGACCACGGTGTGCGGAGCGTGGTCGGTGGCGACCGCGTCGGCGGTGCCGTCGGTGACCGCGGCCAGGCAGGCAGCCGCATCCACCGCCGAGCGGAGCGGCGGGTTGACGCGCAGCGACGGGTCGTAGGGCTCGGCAACCAGCACGCCATCGGCCCAGGGATCGCGCGCCCGGCCCGTTGGATCCAGCGCCTCCCACGCCCAGCGGCGTGCCCCCGCCAGCCACTCCTCGGTGAGTCCCAGGTGGTGCGGCGTCACGTCGCAGGTGACCGGCAGCCCGCGGGCCTTCGCGGCGCGAACGAGATCGAGCGCCGCGGCGGTCGAGACGTGAGTCAGGTGGAGGCGCGCGGTCGGTGAATCCGCGAGGACGTCGGCAAGGATCGCCAGGTCGCGGGCGACGGCAGCCGCCTCGGCGGAGCGCGGCCAGCCACGCAGGCCGAGCACGCTCGCGACGAGCCCCTCGTTCGCCTCGGCGCCGGCCGTTTGCTCGAGGTCCTCCGGATGGTCCACGATCGGCAGGCCAACCATGCCCGCATACAGCAGCGCGTTGCGCAGGAGCGCCCCGCTGCGGACCGGAGCTCCATCGTCGGAGAATCCCACGGCGCCGGCGTCGGCCAGCTCGCCGATGGGAGCGAGCGCCTCCCCCGCCCGACCCTGGCTGACGGTCCCGAACGGGAGGAGCCCGACCGGGGAGCCCGACGCCGCCGCCGCGGCGCGGAGGCGCGACAGGATGCCAGGCTCGTCGGCCGCGGGCGTGGTGTTGGGCATCGCGCAGACGGTCGTGAAGCCGCCGTGGGCGGCCGCCGCCAGCCCCGATGCGACCGTCTCGGCATCCTCGTTGCCCGGCTCGCGGAGATGGGCATGGAGGTCGATGAAGCCTGGCGCCACCACCACGCCCCGGTCGTCGATGCCGGAGGCCTCGTCGCCGGCCAGCCAGGTGACCGCCTCCAGGACCCCGTTCGAGACGACGAGCTCGCCCGGGCCTTCGCGACCGGTCCATGGGTCCACGAGCCAGGCCCGGCTGATCTCCAGGTCGGGCACCTGGCTGCCCATCTGGACGCCGCTCGACGAAACGGCCGATCGCCCGGCCGCGGCCGTCCCGCCGCGGTCAGGCACCGAGCGTCATCTCGCCACCGGGTGATCCCGCGAGGAGGTACAGGAGCGCCATCCGGACGGCGACGCCGTTGGTCACCTGGTCGGTGATGACCGAGCGCGGCCCGGCCGCGACGTCCGGCGCGATTTCCACACCCTCGTTCATCGGTCCTGGGTGGAGGACGAATGCGTCCGGCTTGGCCTCCTCCAGGCGCTCGGCGGTCAGCCCGAAGCGGGCCGCGTATTCGCGCAACGAGGGCAGCATGCCGCCGGCCATCCGCTCCTGCTGAATGCGCAGGGCCATGACGACGTCGGCGTCGCGAAGCGCCGCGGCCAGGTCGGAGGTGACCGTGAACCGCCGATCGGCAGCGCCACCAACGCCCGCGCGCGCCCACGCCGCGAACCCGCGCAAGAGCGTCGCCGGCCCGCACAGCCACAGGTCAGCGCCGGCCGCGGTCAGCGTCCAGACGTTCGATCGGGCGACCCGCGAGTGGAGGACGTCGCCGAGGATGACCACCTTTCGGCCGCTCAGGAACCGCCCGCCCCGGACGGGCGCGTCAGGCATCGCACCGGCCAGCGTCGCCCGCATCGTATACAGGTCCAGCAGAGCCTGGGTCGGGTGGGCGTGCCAGCCGTCGCCGCCGTTGAGCACATGGCCGCTGAAGTGACGGGCGGCCAGGTACGGCGCGCCCGACACCGGGTGGCGGATGACGAGGATCCGCGCCCCCAGGGCCTCCACGGTCTTCACGGTGTCGATGAGCGATTCGCCCTTGGTCACCGACGAGGTGGCGACGGCGATGTTCGTGACATCGGCGGAGAGGTTCCGGGCGGCGATCTCGAACGAGACGCGCGTCCTCGTTGACGCCTCGTAGAAGAGGATCGTCACGTTCGTTCCGCGCAGCGCCGGCACCTTGGCGATCGGTCGGGCCAGCACCTCGCGCATCGCGTCGGTCGTTCGCAGCACGAGCTCGACGTCCGGCCACGACAGGCCGTCGACGTCGAGCAGGTGACGATGGAGCCAGGCACCGGCCTCGGGCAGCCGATCGACCACCGGCGGCCCGTCGGCGAGTGACGCGGCCTCGGCGGGCGTCGCGGCCTCGTCTGGGGTCGCGGCCTCCGCCGGGGTCGCGGCCTCGGCGGGCCGCTCGACTCCGAGGCTCACACGATCCCCTCCGGAACGGGCGCCTGCGCGAGCGCAGCGTCGACCCGGCGCTCGATCTCGACGCCGTCCTCCCCGTCGATCTCGGTCAGGTGGACGCGCACGACCTCCTCGCGCGAGGTCGGGACGTTCTTGCCGACGTGGTCGGCCCGGATGGGCAGCTCGCGGTGCCCACGGTCGACGAGCACCGCCAGCCGGATCGCCTGGGGCCGGCCGAAGTCCACCAGGGCGTCCATAGCGGCGCGGATCGTCCGGCCGGTGTACAGCACGTCGTCGACCAGGACGACCGTCGCGCCATTGAGATCGAACGGCAGCTCGGTGCCCTTGACGACCGGCTGAGCGGCCACCAGCGACAGGTCGTCGCGATAGAAGGTGATGTCGAGCGCGCCGACCGGCAGCCGAACGCCCTCGTTCTCCTCCACGGCGTCGGCCAGGCGCCGGGCCAGCGGAACGCCCCGGCGCTGGATGCCCACGAGGACGAGCCCGGCGGTCCCCGCCTGCTTCTCGACAAGCTCGTGGGAGAGGCGCACGACCGCGCGACGGATCTCGTCGGCCGTCATGATCCGGCGGCCGCTCATCGCGGACCGCGGACAGTTCGGCGGCTGCGCTCTGGCACGCCTGCGCTCCTCCTTCCCGGCCTCGCTGGACCGGTCGTTAAAGGGTCCGCCGAAGGATACCGCGGCACGGGTCGGGTCGGCTCAACTCCTGTCCGATCCTGCTCCGTCCCGGCGCGAGCACCGACCAGGCTTGTCCTCAGGCCGGCTTGGCCGGCGCGGGTCGATGCGGCGCGGGTTGAGTTGGTGATGGCCCACCGGGTCGGGCGGTCGGATCGAAGGGGCCCGGCTCGTGTTCGCCTCGCTTGCGGCTGATCCGCTCGGGTACTCGCGGGTCCGCCACCGCCGCGGCCCGCTGCTCGGCATTGATGACGTGCATCACCGCGTTGATCAGGGCAAGGTGGGTGAAGGCCTGGGGGAAGTTGCCGAGATGGCGGCCGGTGTGGGGATCGATCTCCTCGCCGTACAGCCCGAGCGGACTGGCGAAGGACAGGAGGCGCTCGCACAGGCGTCGGGCACGGGTCAGCTCGCCGATCTCGGCAAGCGCCGAGACGAGCCAGAACGAGCAGATGGTGAAGGTGCCCTCTTCGGTCGCGAGTCCGTCGTCCGTGTCCTCCACGCGATATCGGAGCACCAGGCCGTCCACGGTCAGCTCTTCGGCGATGGCCAGGACCGTGCGCCGGATCCGCTCGTCGTCGGGCGGCAGGAAGCGGACCAGGGGCATCAGCAGCAGCGAGGCGTCGAGCGCCGTCGTGTCGTAGTGCTGCGTGAACACGCCGCGAGAGTCCAGCCCGTTGGCGCAGATGTCGGCATGGATCTCGTCCGCGGCGGCCTGCCAGCGCTTGGCCAGCTCCTGTTCCTCGCGCAGGCGAGCCAGGCGCGCCCCGCGATCGGCGGCGACCCAGCACATCATCTTGGACGACGTGAAGTGGCGGGGAGCGCCACGCACCTCCCAGATGCCTCGGTCGGGCTCGCGCCAGTGGGCCAGGGCAGCCTCGACCTGGCGGACGAGGATCGGCCAGACGCGCTCGTCGAGCCGGTCGCGCGACTTGGTGTGGATGTAGACCGAGTCGAGGACAGCGCCCCACACGTCGTGCTGCTGCTGGTTGTATGCGCCGTTGCCGATGCGGACGGGTCGCGCCCCCTCGTAGCCGTGCAGGTGGTCCAGGGTCTCTTCGGCCAGCTCGCGTTCGCCGCCCACCCCGTACATGACCTGCAGGTCCTGTTCACCGCCCGCGACGTCGGCCACGAAGTAGAGGAAGTCGCTCGCCTCCCAGTCGAAGCCCAGCGTGTACAGGCCCCACAGGGCGAACGTGGAGTCGCGAACCCACGAGTAACGGTAATCCCAGTTGCGCGAGCCGCCGGGCGTTTCCGGCAGCGACGTGGTGGCGGCCGCGATGATCGCCCCTGTAGGCGCGTACGTCAGGCCCTTGAGCGTCAGAGCGGATCGCTCGAGGTAGGTCCGCCAGGGATGATCGGGGAACCGGCCGCGGGCCAGCCAGTGCTGCCAGTGATGGGCCGTCCAGACGAGCCGCTTGTAGGCTTCATCCGAGCTCTTGGGCTCGAGCCCGCCCCAGGACAAGGCGCAGAACCGGGTCTCACCCTCTTTGATGAGGGTCCGGGCAATGGCCCGCGGGCCCTCGAAGCCGATGTTCATGTCGCTCGTCAGGGTGAGGGTGACATCGCCGCCGTTGTCGCCATTCGTGGCCCGGCAATCGACCTCGTGATAGCCCGACCCGCGGTATTCCCACTGACCGACTGTGCGGCCGTAGTCGAAGACTGGCTCACAGTCGATGACCAGCTGCATCTCGCCGTTGACGCAGCGGACCATGCGCAGGAGCACGTGGTCGGCGTCGTAGTCGGTCGGCGCCCGGCGGTGCGAGGCGGCGCGCTCCGTGTCGTGATGCCAGGGGCCGATGAGCAGCACGTCGCGAACGATCACCCAGCCGTGGGGCGTGCCCCAGCTCGTCTCCAGGACCATCGTGCCCGGCAGGTAGCGGCGCGCGGCGGGGACGTTGACGTCCGCCGGTCCGAAGCGGAACCCACCGGCATCGCGATCCAGGATCGCCCCGAACACGCTGGGCGAATCCATGCGGGGCAGGCACAGCCATTCCACGTTTCCGCTCGGGGCGACCAGCGCGGTGACCTCGCAGTCGGACAGGAACCCGTACTCGGCGATGGGCGGGAACGGCGACCCAAGCGCGAACGGCTCCGGGGATGCGGCTGCCGTGGCGGGGACGTCACCACTGTCCGACATCGGCGCCCTCCGTGTGCGGGGCGTCAGTCTCGCACCACTCGGCGCAACGCGCCAGCCCCGGTCGGCGGAGGATCGAGCTGACGCAGCGTGAGGTGGTCGACCCGGATGGCTGCGAGTCAGGCCGGAGGCGCGTCTTGTTCACCCGGCTCGCCCGTGGCCACGTATTCATCCGCAGACTCTTGGGACGGCCTGGCCATTCTGTCCAGACGTATGGCCGGCGATCGCCCGGGTGTTCGAGCTGGAACCGACCGCGATTTGCAGAGGATCCGGCTGATTCAACCGCTCACGGAGGCCTAGCATTCCGGGTCCGAATAGGTGGCCGCGGAATCGGCCAGCTGGCCCGACAGCAGT
>DASPWU010000100.1:0-6207 GCA_035637675.1 Candidatus Limnocylindria bacterium
CTCAACTGCTCGCCGGGCGGCATCGACCGCTCCATTCATCTCGCCGGCATGCATCCGGGCGAGAGCCAGCTCGTGGAAGACCTGGACCTGGTCCACCTCTGCCGGCCGGTCGTCCGTGGGCACCGCGTCCCAGAGGTCGAGCGCCCGCTCCAGGTCGCGGGCCGCCGTGGCGAACGCGTATGCGCTGGCGCTCGCCCGGCCGGCGGCGATCCACGCCGCGAGGGCGGCGGCCAGGTCATGCGAGGCCGAGGCGTGGTGGGCGAGCGCCGCCAGGTGGCCGGCTCCGGCCGCTCCGTCGGGCGCCGGCCGCTCTCGCAGTGCCTCCGCATAGGTGGCGTGGTGGCGCCGGCGCTCGGTCGGCAACAGGTCCTCGTAAACCGCCTCCTGGAGCAAGGCGTGCCGGAACGCGTACAGAGCGGACCGACCTTCGGCCGTGGCGATCACGATCCCGGCCGCGATCGCCTCCCGCATCGCCGTCTCCAGCGGCTCGTCGTCCATCGCAGCGACGTCGCGCAGCAGGTCATGCTCCACGGATCGGCCGGCAACCGCGGCCACTCCCAGGAGGGTCGCGACCTCGTCCGGCAGCGCCGCGACGCGGCTGAGCAGGACCTCGCGCAGGTCGGACGGGAGCTGGTCCTGCGGCTGGAGCGCCCCTGCCGCCAGGAGCTCCTCCACGTAGAACGGGTTGCCCTCCGATCGGTCGGCGATCGCCCGCAGGAGCGCCCGGTCTGGCGGCAGCGCCCGGATCGCCTCCACCAGCCCGGCGAGCTCGTCCGCCCCAAGGCGCTCGAGCGTGACGCGTTTCACCCGTGGCGTCCGCTCCATCTCCGCGAGCCACGGTCGGATCGGATGGCGGCGGTGGATCTCGTCGGTCCGATACGTCCCCACGACCAGCAGCCGCTGCGTGCGGGCGGTCCGGGCGATGAACGCGAGGACGTCGCGCGTGGAGCGATCCGCCCAGTGGAGATCCTCGACGACGAGCAGCACGGGCTGCCGGTCACCCATCCGCTGGAGAACCCCCAGGACCGCCTCCAGCATCCGGGCCTGGACCCAGTCCGGACGGGTGGCCGCGTCGCTGACATCGATCGTTGCGCCGAGCTCGGGGACCAGCCGGCCGAGCGCGGGACTGGCCGAGCCCACGACCGCCTGGAGCTCATCCGGCGGCAGGAGCCGGGCCAGCGCCCGGAGCGCATCGGCGATCGGGGCCAGCGGCAGCCCTTCGTCGCTGCCCAGGCTGATCGACGCGCCCTCCAGGACCACGCCGCCGGTCTCCCAGGCATGACGGCTCAGCTCGGACACCAGGCGGCTCTTGCCGATCCCCGCCTCGCCCCCGACGAGGACGGTCGAGGGGCGCCCGGCGGCAGCGGATTCCCAGGCCGCGGTGAGCGTGCGCAGCTCCGAGTCGCGGCCGATCAGGACGGGACTGGAGACCCTCGTCGCCATGCCCCCGATCATAGGCAGTGGCCCGACGGCCGGCACAGAGAACGGGCCGGCTGGTACCGGCCCGTTCGGTCGCTCGTCACTAGTCATGAGGTTGGTCATCGAGGCTTGTCCCAGTCTCGTCGGCGAGCCTACGCCATCGACCCGACAAGCCGTCGCAGTGCGCCGATCGTCCGCGGGATCCGTGTCGCCGGGTTCGACGGGCGGAAGGGGTGCTGGCCGCCGCGGGCCAGGCGATAGGCGGCCGCCTCATCGCGGAGCTGTTGCTGGTGGGCCTGGGCCTGCTGGAGGCGGATCTGTGCGTCCATCGTTCGTTCCTTTCGGTCGGTCCGGCTTGGTTGTTCGATGGACACATCCTCGCCTCGTTCGGCCCGCCCGCCATCGCCCGTTTGCCCAGTTCTCGGCGCCCCGGACCCTTCATTTGGACGCGACTTCTCGGTGTGGGCCCTTTAGGCGGCGTCCACCGGCTTTAGGCAGTCGTGCGCTGGTCGGTCGCGCGCTGGTCAGTCGCGCGCTGACGGACCGTCAGCCTGGGACGAGCACGACGAGGTGGCCGATCCCGACGAGGGTGAACGGCCCGGCCAGGTCCCGGAAATCGCGGGCGGCGATGCGTTACGGCGCGACGGAGCCGGGATTCTTGCCGTCAGTCGCAAGGTAGCTGACGCAGTCGCCCTGATTCTTGAACCCGTTTCCCTGAGCGTCGAACATCGTCTGCCAGCCGCCGTCCTTGCAGTTGCCTCCCGACGCGACGGTCTCGGTCACGTCGACGTTGTCCAGGGCAGGACCGTACGCGGTCGCAGCGTCCGCGCTCGCGAACGTCAGAATGGAGCTGGTGCTGGTCGCGACGAAGGAATACCCCTGCACCGTCCAGCCCATGGCGAGATTGCTGATCCCGCTCGTGTCGAAGGTGTAATCGGCCGGCGCGGCACCCGTTGCGCTCACGGTCAGTGTCTTCACAACCGGGCCACCGTTCGGATTGCCGGACAGATGGAAGCTGACGAAGTAGGTGCTACCGATCGTGGTCGCCAGGGTTTGCGTGACGGCCCCCGGCTCAGTGCCGTTCAGGTCGAGGCTCATCGCGCCATCCTGGGCCTTCCAGTAGGTACCGATCCAGTCGATGTTCCCGGAGGTGACAGTCCAACCCGTGATCGCCGTTGACGGCGCATCGAGCTTCTCGAAACCCAGACCGCCGTCGTGGTAGTCGCCAGGTTCGAAACTGCCGTTGGTAAAGCCGGCGATTGCCGCAAGTGCTGAGCTGGCCAGCGCGATCGACGCCACCACCCCGATCGCCGAGCCAACGATGGATCGTCTCTTCATCAGAACATCCTCTGCGCGAGCCAACAGCCTACGCCACCAGCGCCAATGCCGTGGGCCGAGGACGGTCTCCTGGTGCGATGCCCAGCGCGCTCTCTGCTCGACGCGCGCGACCTTTGCCGGGAATGTCTCCTGCGCGATGCGTGTCGGGGCATCTTCCCGGGCGCTGCGAGATCGATCGGGGCCCATCTCCCAGCCATCCCGACGCTATGCGCCTGGGCGCATCCGACGACCGCGACGTCCATCTAGGTGCTCGCGCCTGACCGGAAGCCCGGGCGATATCATCCGGACGGGCAGCGGCACGGTCAGCGGCTGGAGTCCGATGCGCGGGTGGTCGATCGGCTGAAGACCGCCCGCGCCCTCGCACGCGCCGTAGGGCATCGACTCGGAATAACCAGGGTCTCGCCTCCCGATCGGGATAGCACCTCGCGGGAATATGCCCCGACGGGCATCGCCTACAGGAGGTCTCCCCCCGAGCGGACGTTGGCCCGACCGGACGGTCTCCCACCGAGCCGATGTTGGCCCCTTGACAGCCATGCATCGCGGGGCGATAGTACGGCTCACGATATATCGTCTAGCGTAGGAAGTGCCGCATGGAACACCAGGAACACCCGGTCCCTGAGCTCGGCCGGTTCGCCGAGCCCGCGCTGCTCATCCTCGTCAGTCTCAGCGACGGGCCCAAGCACGGCTACGCGATCATGACCGACGTCGAGGCCGGCACCGGCCATCCGATGGGTCCTGGGACCCTGTACGCCGCGCTCGCCCGGCTGGAGGAGCGCGGCCTCATCGAGGCGCTGGCCCCGGTGGACCGGCGCCGCCCGTACCGCCTCACCGCTATCGGCTCCCAGGTCCTGACCGAACAGCTCCGTGATCTCGCCGAGTTCGCGGAGCTCGGTCTCCGGCGCCTGGGACGGGTCCAACGGTGACGCACCTGCTGCTTCGCGTCTATCCCGCACGCTGGCGCGCCCGCTACGGGGACGAGTTCGAGACGCTCCTGGGTGAGCGGCCACTCGGCCCGTTCGATGTCGCGGACGTCCTGCTCGGCGCGCTCGATGCCCACCTCCATCTGCGCGGCCTCGGGGCCGCGCTCGAAGATCGAAAGGGGTTTCCCATGACACACCGGATCGGCGGATACGCCGCCATCCTCGGTAGCCTCCTGTGGATCGTCGGCCTCGTCGCCAGCAGCCTCGACGGCTCGGACTCAGCTTGGCCATGGCTCCCGCTGGGCCTTGTCGGGACGGCGCTGCTGCTGGTCGCAGTGATCGGGCTCAGCGCGTTCCAGGCCCGGCGGTACCCACGCCTCACGTGGGCGGCGTGTGCCGTGACGGCCGCAGGCGCGGCCGTGGCCGTGGTCGGCCTGTTCGGTATGGTCGTCACTGGCGACGAGCCATTCTTCGGTCTCAGCGGCTGGTCCCTCTGGGCGCTGGGCTCGCTTGCGATGTTCGGCGGATCGGGGCTGTACGCGATCGCGACGTGGCGCACGCAGACCCTGTCACGACGAGCCGCCGCGCTGCTCGGCGTCGCCTCAGTGGCGATCGTTCCAGCCATGATGGGCGTCGTCGGCGGGCCCGAGCAGCTGGCGATTGCGTTCTTCCTGATTGCGCTCGCGGCCTTCGCCGGGGGATGGACGACCCTCGGGCTGAGTGCGCTGCGCAGCCAGCGTCCCGCTTCCTCGAGCGTCCCCGGAGTCGCGTCATGACACGGTTGGTCCGCGCCGTCCTGTTGACGGCTTCGTTGCGATCGAGCTGGTGCCCGTCGTCGTCGCCAACGGCGCCGTCGTGACCCGCGGCGACATTCACGCGTTCGCGAGCGGTGCCGGCCTGGAACTCGGCGGGCACGCGCAGATGCTTCGGACGGCCGACGGAAAGACAATCGTCACCGTCCACGTCGCGGGCCTGGCACCGAACACCACCTACGGCGCGCACGTGCACCAGCAGGCGTGCGCCGTTGGTGACGCGGACGGCCACTACAGGTTCGATCCCAATGGCCCGGCAGCTCCGCCCAACGAGATCTGGCCAAGCTTCACGACGAATGCAGCCGGCGCCGGCAGCGGCTTGGCGACGGTGGACGCTACGGCCGGCGCTTCGGCCGTCTCCGTGGTGATCCACGCCCCGGGAGGCAGCAAGATCGCCTGCGCTGACCTTCGCTGACGCCTCGCTGCGGCCGGCGATCGGCGCAAGGGGTAGTGTGGCCGACGTGACCGAACCTCTTGACGAACGGATCGCCGCCGTGGCCGGGCTCCATGATGGAGCGCGACTGTCACGGACCGGGCTCTTCGACTTGCTCGCCGAGGACGTCGAGTGGTGGGTGGCCGGGCCTCCGGACGCCTTTGCCTGGGCCGGCACCTTCCATGGCCACGACGGCGTCCGGCGGTGGGCGGACGCCCTGAACGCGGCCATGGACTACACGCGCTTCGAGCTCCTCGAGATCTTCGGCGCCGGCGACACCGTGGTCGAGATCATCGGGGCCGGCGGGACAGCGCATGCCACCGGACGGCCATTCGAGAGCGAGGTCGTGCGGATCTGGACATTCCGCGGCCGGTCGGCGGTCCGCGTCCGGAGCTTCTACGACACGTCCGCGTACGCGGAGGCGCTCGCTGGCGAGAAGCGTGATTCAGGTGACTCCCCTGCTCGCCTTGACCGTGGGCTGCCGGGAGCACGTCTCCTGCGCGATGCGTGTCCGGGCATCTTCCCGAAAGGCGCCAGATCGATCGGGGCGCACCTCAGCCGCCATCCCGATACTATGCGCTATGGGGCATCCGACGACCGTGTCGTCCATCTCGCCTCGCCCACCTGACCGGAGGCCGCGCGGTGTCGCGCCAGCCGAGCAGCGGCACGGCGATCGGCTGGATGGCAGGGTCCGCGACTGGAGACCGATGCGCGCGTGGTCGAAGGCTGAAGACCGCCTGCGCCCTCGTATTCGAGGTTGGGTTCTCGCCTGACCTACGCTGATGGACCTGGACCCGGCTTGACCGTAAACGTTCCGGTGGCGAGATCCGGTGTCCCGGGTTGACCGTCGTAGCGGCAGCGGACGATATACGTGCCGGGATCGAGCGGTCCAGTCGTTAGCGTCCAGCTGAGGCAATCAAACGGCGGCTCGACCCCGACCGGATAGGGGCCGGCCGTCCCGCCTGGCCCGTCGATCTCCAGGACCACGTGCGACGCTGGCTTCACCTTCTCCCGCATGATCGCGGTCGCGAAGATCGGATCAGATGACCCAAACACGATTGTCTGTCCCGGCGGCATGCAAAGGTCGGAGGCGGGCCGTGTTGCAAAGAAGAAGACCTCACCCCGGTGGGCAGACTCATCGACCCACAATGCATTGGCGATCAGAGTGCCCGAACCCGCAATCAGGAGCGTGCCGGCGAGGGCGACGACGACCGCGACCAGCCCGTTTCGCTCTCTGACTCGTCCGGTGGCAACGAGTGCCGACTGGTCGCTCCGTTGCGCCAGG
>DASPWU010000101.1:0-6967 GCA_035637675.1 Candidatus Limnocylindria bacterium
TTCCTGGCCACCGATGGGCTGTTCGACGAGTTCGGCGAGGAGCGGGTGATCGACACGCCCCTCACGGAGTCGATGATCGTGGGCGTCGGCATCGGGGCCGCCGTGAACGGTCTCCGGCCGATCTGCGAGATCCAGTTCGCCGACTTCATCTTCCCGGCCTTCAATCAGATCGTCTCCGAGGCCGCCCGGATGCGCTATCGCTCGAACGACGCGGTCGGCGTGCCCATGGTGATCCGGGCGCCATATGGTGGCGGCGTCCACGGCGCCCTCTACCACAGCCAATCGGTGGAGGCGTTCTTCACCCACGTGCCCGGCCTCAAGGTCGTCATCCCGTCCACGCCCTACGACGCCAAGGGCCTCCTCCGCAGCTCGATCCGCAACGACGATCCGGTTCTCTTCTTCGAGCACAAGAAGATGTACCGATCCATCCGCGGCGACGTCCCGGATGGCGAGTACGTCGTGCCGCTCGGGCGGGCCCAGGTCACCCATCCCGGCACGCAGGTGACCGTGGTCGCCTACGGCCTCATGGCCCAGTACGCCCTGGAGGCGGCCGACCGAGCGGAGGAGGAGGGCGTGAGCGTAGAGGTCGTCGACCTGCGCACGCTTCGCCCGCTCGACCGCGAGACGCTGCTCGACAGCGTGCGCAAGACCGGCAAGTGCCTGGTCGTGTACGAGGACAACAAGTTCGGCGGCTACGGCGCCGAGATCGCGGCCATCGTGGCCGAGGAGGCGTTCGACTACCTCGACGGTCCGGTGACGCGGGTCGCTGGACCGGACGTCCCGGCGGTGCCGTACAACCACGTCCTTGAGGACTGGTTCATGGTCAGCCCCGATCGGATCCTGGAGGCGATCCGGACACTCGCCGCCTACTGAGGTAGCGGATCTCGCAGCCGTCCACCGCCGCCTTCGGGCCATCTTGGAGCGGCATCGGGACCGATTCGCGGTGGTGGGCGATGGTCCTGGCCGCCCGGTGCCCGTCCGGTGACTGTCGGAGAAGCCGTGGGCTCCATGCTTGGAGGATGGACGATGTCAAGCTCGGCCGAGTCGTTCGCGTGCTTCGACGCAGGCGGGGCTGGACCCAAGCACAGCTGGGCCTTCGTGCAGGTGTGAGTCAGGACCTGATCTCCCTGATCGAGCGAGGGCATGCCGGCCGATGCCCCGTCGCCACGATCCGTCGAGTCCTTGGGGCCCTGGACGCTGGCGTCGAGTGGCAGGTCAGCTGGCGTTCCGGTGAGCTCGATCGCGTCCTCGACCAGCGGCATGCCGATCTCGTTGGCCTGACGGTCCTGCTTCTGCGCCGATACGAATGGGTCACGGAGCTGGAGGTCACCTACTCGCGCTTCGGCGAGCGCGGCTCGATCGACGTCCTCGGGTGGTGGCCAACGGCCAGGTCGCTGCTCGTGGTCGAGGCCAAGTCCGAGATCGTCTCGGTGGAGTCCACTCTTCGCAAGCTCGACGAGATGGTCCGGCTCGCCGGCCCCATCTGGTCTGAGCGGCTCGCGTCGCCGAAAGGAAGCGGCCCGCTGGCGATCAGCCGACTCATCGTCCTGCCCGCGACGCGTACGGAGTATCGACGTGTTGACCGGCACGCCGCCCTCTTCGGTGAGGCGTTCCCGGTCCGCGGAGCTGCCGTGAGGAGATGGCTGAGAAAGCCCGTCGGGACGATGGCCGGCCTGCTGTTTCTGACAGAAACGAGCGACGGTCGTACCGCGCGGGATGTTTGACAGCGATGGCGCCCGTCGAAGCGGCCGCATCCCGTGACTCGAGGGTGGCCGCGCCACGACGGCTTCTTCGAACGTGACAAATACGAACCGTGCTCGTCGTTGGCAGGGAAGTCGTGCCAATGACGAATGAAGGTCGTAAATGGCGGGATCGAGGCTTCTGCCGGCGTGGGTTACGAGCGCGGCTCGTGAATGTCACAAATCGGCTGCCATCGGTCGTGCTTCACGAGCCCCATTCGTAACTGACGGAAAGGGGAGGCGCTCGACCGGAACCGGCGGGATCGGCGACACTACCGGCACACAGAGCAGACCCTCTGCAGAGGAGCACGACCGTGGCCAAGGTGACGATGCCCCAGCTCGGCGAGAGCGTGGCCGAGGGGACGATCGGCAAATGGCTCAAGAAGCCCGGCGACCACGTCGCGAAGTACGAGCCGTTGCTCGAGGTCATCACCGACAAGGTGAACGCAGAGGTACCGTCGCCGGTTGAGGGCGTCCTCAAGGAGATCCTCGTCGAAGAGGGCGCGACCGTCCCCAACAACGCGGAGATCGCGGTCATCGAGGAGGCGGGCGCGGCGGGTCAGGCCGGCGAGGCCGAGGCAGAGCCGGAGAAGACGGCCGAGCTGGCCAAGGCAGCCGAGCCGGAGAAGACGGCCGAGCTGGCCAAGGCAGCCGAACCGGCCAAGACGGCCGAGCCGGCCGAGCCGGCCAGGGCGGCCGAGCCGGCGCAAGGTCCCGCCGGGTCGGATGAGCGTCCGGAACGCGCACCCGAGGAGCCGGCCACGAGCCGTCCTGCTGCCGCGGCAACTGCCGCAGTGTCCGCTCCGGCGGCGACGGCGCCGGGCGGCAATGGTCGTGGCGGCACCGTGGCCGAGGCCGCCCAGCCAGGAGACGCCGACGCGCGAATGACGCCGGCCGTTCGCCGCTTGCTGCGGGAGCACGGCCTGACGGCCGCCCAGATCATGGGCACCGGGGGAGGGGGGCGGATCACGCGCGAGGACGTGACGGACTTCGTGGAAGCGGCTCGAACGGGCCAGGCGGTCGGCGGCCAGGCCGCGCCGAGCAGCGTCCCGGCGACGGCGCC
The DNA here is from genome assembly GCA_035637675.1 of Candidatus Limnocylindria bacterium. Lineage (GTDB taxonomy): Bacteria > Chloroflexota > Limnocylindria > Limnocylindrales > CSP1-4 > C-114. The sequence continues at coordinate 2,803 of DASPWU010000101.1, forward strand.
GACCCCATCGGCCGCCCCTTCCGCGCTAGCCGCCGCGGCCCCAACCGCCGCGGCGCCAGCCGCTGCCTCCCCAGCCGCTCCGGCAGCGCCCGCCCTGACGTTCAAGCCCGGCGAGGACGAGCAGCTCATCCCGTGGTCGCAGATGCGCAAGGGCGTCGCCAACGCGATGGTCCGCAGCAAGACGACCGTGCCGCACGCCTATACCTCGGTGGAGGCCGACGTCACCGGGCTGGTTCGCCTCCGCGAAGCGCACAAGGCCGAGTACCAGGCCCGCGAAGGCGTCTCGCTGAGCTTCGTGCCGTTCATCATCAAGGCCATCGTGGAAGCGCTGCGCAAACATCCCAAGCTCAACGCCCACTGGACCGAGGATGGCCTCCTGGTGAAGCGCCGGATCAACGTGTCGGTGGCGGTCGCCGTGGAGGACGGTCTCATCACGCCGGTTGTTCACGATGCCGACCAGCTCTCGATCACCGGCCTGAACCGGGCCGTCCAGGACGTCGCGGCTCGAGCCCGGGCGAACCGGCTCCAGCTGCCTGACCTGCAGGGCGGCACGATTACGGTCAACAACACCGGCTGGTTCGGATCGGTGGCGAGCCAGTCGATCGTCAACACGCCGCAGGTGGCGATCGTGAACATGGAGGCGATCGTCAAACGGCCGGTGGTCCGTGAGACGCCCGAGGGCGACGTCATCGCCGTCCGGTCGATCATGAACGTGCCCGTGGCCTTCGACCATCGGGCGTCCGACGGCGCCCAGGTCGGCCGCTTCGTCGCGGATATCAAGGCCTGGCTGGAGAGCATCGGCCCGGACACGCCGATCTACTAACCGCACCACCGACGCGGCAACGGTCCGAGCCAGCGGCGGGTCCGTCGTGAGCCGGGTGTTCGTAACGGGGGGTTCGGGGTTCATCGGGCGGGCGCTCATCCGGCAACTGCGGGGACGCGGCGACGCCGTCACGGCCATCGTCCGGGACGCCGGCCGGGGCGGGACGCTCACCGCCCTCGGCGCCGACGTCGTCGTGGATGACGTCGCCGGCTCTCTCGAGCGCCTGGCCCCGCTGATGACCGGTCACGACGCGGTCGTGCACCTTGCTGGGGACTACCGAATCGGCATCCGGCGATGGGCAACACCCGCGGTCAGGTCGTCGACGAGACGTATCGGCGCGACCTGTCGCAAGGATTCGTGAGCTGGTACGACGAGACCAAGTTCCGCGGCCACGAGGTCGCGGAACAGCGGATCGCGAGGGGCGACCCCGTCCTCATCGCCATGCCCGGGACGGTCTACGGACCCGACGACCACTCGGAAATAGGCGACCAACTGCGTCGCGCCTTCGCCGGCACCCTGCGCTATCGCGCGCTTGACGAGGTTGGCACGTCGCTCGTCCACGTCGAGGACGAGGCGGCCGGGATCGTCGGCGTGCTCGACCGCGGACGGGTCGGCGAGGCCTATGTCCTGGCCGGGCCGTGTCAGCGACTGCGCGACGCCATCGAGATCGCGGCCCGGCTCGGTGGCCACAGGTCGCCCCGGCTGCGGCTGCCTACGGCGCTGCTTCGGGCGATGGCTCCAATTGCCGGACGCGTCGGCCCGGTCGGCGGCCTGCCACCGGACCTCCGGGAGACCATCGCGGCCTCGGCAGGCGTGACCTACTGGGCATCCAGCCGGAAGGCGATCGACGAGCTGGGCTTTGCTCCGCGCGACGTGGAAACCGGCTTGCGCGACACGCTGCTCGGCGAGTCCGCCTGAGCGCGACTACACTCCAGGCCATGGGCCGAGAGCTGCCGATGTTCACGCCACCCGGTGGCGGGCACGATCACCAGCCGCACGAGCCGCTGTCCATCGCGCTGGGCGGAGGGGCCAGCTACGCGGGGCCGGCCGCCGATGGCAGCCTGCCACTCCGCCGCCACCCCGATTGGATCAAGGCTCGACTGCCGTCCGGTGAGAACTACCACGACCTGAAGCGCCTCCTTCGCGGGCTGGAGCTGAACACGGTTTGCGAAGAGGCCCACTGCCCCAACATCGGGGAGTGCTGGGACCAGCGCACCGCCACGATCATGATCCTCGGCGACACATGCACCCGAGCGTGCGGCTTCTGCGCAGTCAAGACCGGCCGACCGACGTGGAACGACGAGGACGAGCCACGACGGGTGGCCCAGGCGGTCGCCGAGCTCGGCCTCGAGCACGTCGTCGTGACCTCGGTGGCCCGTGACGACCTGCCCGACGGCGGCGCCCACATCTTCGCCGAGACGATCCGCCGGCTGAAGGCCGCCTCGCCGCTCATGGGCGTCGAGGTGCTCATCCCCGACTTCAACGGCGAGGAGGCGCCGCTGCGGTCGGTCATGGAGGCGCGGCCGGACATCCTCAACCACAACCTGGAGACGGTCGAGCGGCTCCAGAAGCCGGTCCGCAAGAGGGCGCGCTGGAATCGCAGCCTGGGCGTCCTGACCCAGGCGAAGCGCGACGCCGCCGAGATCGGCTATCCGGTCCACTCCAAGAGCTCGCTCATGGTCGGCCTTGGCGAGACGCGCCCCGAGCTGACGGCGGCATTCGCGGCGTTGCGCGAGGTGGACTGCGACATCCTGACCGTCGGCCAGTACTTGCGACCGAGCCAGAAGCACCTGCCGCTCGTCCGCTATTACCACCCGGACGAGTTCGCCGAGATGAAGTCGGAGGCACTGGCGATGGGCTTCAAGCACGTCGAGTCGGGGCCGCTCGTGCGCTCGAGCTACCACGCCCGCGATCAGGTGCCCGGCGCCGAGCTGCGAGCCCTCAGGCGGCGGGCGTCGCTGGACGCGGACGGGCGCGTGATCCCGGCCGCGAGCTAGGGCGGCGGCGCGTGACCGACGATCGGCTGCTCCGCAGCCAGCTCGTCGACTTGCTCCGAGGCGAGGGCGCCCGAATGCCCTTCGACGACGCGGTGGCGGATTTCCCTGAGGAGGCCATGAACCGGCTCATCCCGAATGGCTCGGTGACGCCCTGGCACATGCTGGAGCACATCCGGCTGACGCAATGGGACATCCTCGACTACATCCGCAACCGCGACTACGTCGAGCCGCATTGGCCTGCCGATTACTGGCCCGACGTCTCGGCCCGCGCCACTCCCGAACAGTTCCAGGCGACACTCGACGCATTCCGGAGTGACAACGATGCGCTCCGGGGCATCGTTCGGGACCCTGCGACGGACGTCTTTGCGACGATCCCCAACACGCCTGGCCACACCATCATCCGCGAGGTGCGGATCGTCGCCGACCACAACTCCTACCACCTGGGCGAGTTCGCGATCCTCCGCCAGGCGATGGGCACCTGGCCGCCCGGCCGCGAGGCTTGATCGTAGGATTCAGCCCACGTTCGTCGTAGAGGCTGGACGTTCCTGCTTATTGACGGATCTGGCTCGCGATACCGTCGCGATCGTTGATGGTTTCGAAGCCCAGGACAGCCACCCTATTGCGGGCCCGAATCCTTAGCGCCCATCGCGTGCCCAGGGCGCCCATCGTCTGGCCGTTCACGATCTCCCCAAACTCCGTGGACGGGATCTGGAAACGCGTCCACCCGGCGTCGGATTCCCGGGGAGCGACGCCCAGTATTCGCCGTCCGGCCGCATCTTCCTGGAGGGTCACCGTTGCGGGCGCCCCGCGAACACGTCGCAAGGACCCGCCGTTGTCGACGATCCCGCTCAGCTGAGCGCGGACCGGCCGAACCGGCGCGGGGGCACGTGCCATCGTACTTTCGTAGGGTTCTGGGCGGAATGGCAGGTATTGGGTACGCCAGCCGATCAAGAGGAGGATAGCCAGGCCGCCCAGCACGATCACGGCCTCGCGGGCGGCTTGGGCTTGCCCGAACTCCCGACCCTCGTAGAGCCGGTAGGTCGAGGACAGCGGAAATGGGATTCGGCGACTGTCGAAGTTGTCCGGCAGTTCCATCTCATCCAGTGCACCAGCTCCGATGAGCGGGCCTGTCAGCGTGACGGTGGCATCGCCCCGATACATCTCCTCAGGCGGGCGCGTCGACTCCACGACGAGGCCTGCCGAGCCATCATCCGCTCCGAGAAAATACTTCCAGGCCGTCTTACGCTCGGTAGGCTGGAGGTGGCCGTCGCGATTCTCGTCTTGGAACGTGACGATGTAATCGGGCGCCAGGTGCCCCTCGATGGTTGCCAGGAACTCGTCGCGT
>DASPWU010000102.1:0-16965 GCA_035637675.1 Candidatus Limnocylindria bacterium
GCGCTGATGCAGGCGCTGCCAACCCCCGAGCTCTGGCTGCGCCCGCGCGACGGCCATGTCTCGGTCCTCAACGCGTGCCCGGTCGCCTTGGACTGGCTTCTCGCCCAGGCCGAACGGCGATAGGCCGTCAGGCGGCGCGCCGGCGCTCGATCATCCCGGCTCCTTTGATCGAGACGCGTTCTGTGAGGGAGTTGCACCTCGTGCCGGGTGGTTTGGAAGGCGTGCGATCCGGCGAAGCGTCCACAGTCTGGCCGCTGCCGGGACGAGTTGGAGATGCCGTGACGTTTGGCCCTCGGACACTGCTCATCCTCATCGCCGTGATCCTGTTCGCGGTCGCCGCATTCGGCGTCGATGTTCGCGGGATCTCGCTGGTCGCTCTCGGGCTGGCGTTTTTCGCAGCGGCGGAGATCGTGCCTGCCGGTCGATTCGGCGGTCGCCCCTAGCGTTCCGCCACAGGTCCTCCTCGGCGTGAGGTGTCGCAGCGGCTTCTCGCAAGGCATCAGGCGCCACATCTGAGCCGAGACCGCCGGTAAGCGACCAGCGATCGGCCGTGGACGGCGAAGTCTGCGAAGATCGCCCCGTGACGTCGTGCCAGAGCCTGTCCGGATGACGCGACGCGGCCTCCTCCTGTTCGGCCTGATGTCGGTCATCTGGGGCATCCCCTACCTGTTCATCCGGGTCGCGGTCGCCGAGATCTCGCCGGCAACGCTCGTGCTCTGGCGCACGGCGATCGCGGTGGCGATCCTGCTGCCGATCGCCCTCGTCCGCGTCGACCTCCGACCGATCTTGGCGCGCTGGCATTGGGTCGTCGCCTTCGCCACCGTGGAGATCGCCATCCCGTGGGTCGCACTGGGATCCGCCGAGCAGCATCTCTCGAGCTCGCTCACGGGCCTGTTGATCGCCGGAGTTCCGCTCGTCGGCACGCTGTTCGCGCTGACGACCGGCGGCGCCGACCGGGTCCGCCCGACGGGCCTGCTGGGGCTCCTGATCGGGCTCGTCGGCGTGGGCGCCATCGTCGGAGCCGACTTCTCCACGACCGACACGATGGCTCTGGTCGAGATAGCGATCGTGGTGGTGGGCTACGCGGTCGGGCCGGCCATCCTCTCGCGCCGCCTGGCAGGGCTGCCATCGGTCGGCGTGATGGCTCTGTCGCTCGCGCTGTGCGCCATCGTCTACGTCCCGATCGCCGCCCTGCAATGGCCGGCTGCCGTTCCCTCGCCGAACGTGGTGGCCTCGGTGGTGATCCTGGCGGTCGTCTGCACCGCCGCTGCGTTCCTCGTATTCGCCGCTTTGATCGACGAGATCGGCCCTGTCCGGGCCACGGTCATCACCTACGTCAACCCGGCCGTGGCCGCCGTGCTGGGCGTGCTCGTCCTCCACGAGACATTCAGCGTCGCGATGGGGGTCGGCTTCGGCCTCGTGATCCTGGGATCGACCCTGGCGACTCGTCCTCCTGTCACGGCCAAGGAACCGCCCATGGCCGCTCCGGAGGCGGCCCTCCCCACCGGGCCGGAATGACGCTCGACACATCGGAAAACGGCCGTGACGGGGTCGCCGGGCTCATCGTCCGCCGAGCGACCGCCGACGATGCGGCTGCCTGCCACGACGTTCTGTGGGAGTCGGTCACGGATCTTGGGCGGCGCCAGGCCACGCCCCTCGAGGGCAGCGTCAAGGACTGGTGGCGATCAGGCGAATCCGTGCATCGCCACCTCGCCGAACGAGCCGCCGAATGGTGGCTGGCGGAAGACCCGGGCTCGCGGCGCGTGGTTGGATACGCACGGTCGATCGAGCGCGACGGCCTGGTGGAGCTCACCGAGTTCTTCGTTCGGCCCGGGTTCCAGTCACGCGGGCTCGGTCGCGATCTCCTCGAGCGCGCCTTTCCGCAGGACCATGGGCAGAACCGCGGCCGGATCCGCTCGATCATCGCCACGGCTGACGTGCGTGCTCTCGCCCGCTATTACCGAGCCGGGACGGTTGCCCGCTTCCCGTTCTTCACCCTTGGCGCCAAGCCGTCAAGTGGCGAGATCGATCCTCGGCTGGAGCCCGTCGCCCTTGCGCGAGGTAGCGCCGCGATTGCTGCGGTTCGCGATATCGAGCGCAACGTCCTCGGCTTCGCGCGCGGCGACGCCGAGATCGACTGGCTCCTCGGCGACCGCGAGGGATGGGTGTACAGAAACGAGGGCGCCATCGTCGGCTTCGCGTTCGTCGGCACGACCGGTACCGGCCCGCTCGCGGCCCTCGACCCAGCCCATCTTCCTGCCGTTCTTGCCCACGTCGAGAGCCGAGCCCGCGCACAAGGCCTCGATCACGTCGAGTTCCAGGTGCCTGGGCCAAACGAGACCGCGATTCGCCACCTGCTGGACCGCGGCTACCGTCTCGATTCCTGGATCAACTTCCTCATGTCGGACCGCCCATTCGGGCAGTTCGATCGGTTCATCGGCTTTGGCCCGCCGATCTTCCTCTGACCCTGGCTCGGCCCGTAGGATGGGGCAATGGCAGAGCCCTCCGTAGAGGTTGACCGCATGGGTCGCCGCGACTCTCGGGCTCCGACGGCGGAGAAGCGCGGTGGGCTCGGTAGGCGGCCGACCATGCCAGTCGTCCTGATACTCGCGGCGGTCACCGTTGGTGGCTGCTCGCTGTTCGACCGAGCCTGGCTGGGCTCCGGACCGAAGGAGACTTCCGCGCCGCCGTCGCCGAATGCGGCCATGGACTCGGCCTCGCCGGGCGCCTCGAGGAACGGTGGAGCGGAGCTGATCGACGACGCGGCTTCGGGATTCACCCTCCTGCTTCCGCCCGGCTGGATTTCGCTCCGCGCCGGCGACAAGGGCTGGGTCACCGTATATGGCAACCACGGCACTCCTCTTGAGCAGTAGGTCGCCGACGGGACGATCCAGGCCTATGCGCTGCCCCTACCGCCGTCGGCAGACGACAAGGCGCTGAACCTGGCCGTATACGTGAGACAGGCGTCGTCCGGAAGCACACTCGCCCAGTACGCTGACGTGTACACGGAAGTACTCAGGAGCGCCCAGGACGTCCGCGAGATCCAGCGCGACGAGCTGGACGTCACGGCAGGACACGCCGTCCGGCTCAGCGGCCTCCGATCGGACAGCGCCGCCGGGCACGTAACCGAGCGTCTTGTTGCTTACATCCTCGTGAGTGGGAACCGCACCTACCACCTGGTCTTCGTCAGCAAGGAGTCGACTTCCGATCGATATGGCCCGGTCTTCCTGTCCGTGATCGAGTCGCTGCGGTTCCGGTAGACGGAGGTAGAAGGAGTCGATCCGGCAGGCCGAGTCCCCTCGGGTCGCCACCCGTGCCGCGAAATTCCGGCGATCCACCTTCCGGGACCACGGCCAGTACAGGGCGGTGGCGATCGAGTAGAGCGTGATGATGTTGACGAAGTTGACGACCCGAGTCCCAATCAGCCTGGCTCACCCTTCTCTGCCTTCGCCTAGTTGCTTGACAACGCAACTAGTTCGGCGTAGCTTACGTTGTAGTTGCGTGAGCAACAACTCTCCGGCGGCGGACGACCGCGCGGGATGACACGAAGGGAACATGGAGTTCCCGGTCTCGGAGGAGGCAACTCCCTTCATGGACACATTCGACCTGGCGCTGCTGATCTTGCGGCTGGGCGTCGGTCTCACGTTTGCCGCTCATGGCGCGCAGAAGATCTTCGGCTGGTGGGGTGGGCCCGGCATCAGCGGCTGGAGGGGGGCGATCGCGAACATGGGCTTTCGCCCCGTGACGCTCTTCACGGCGATCTCGGCGCTGGCCGAGTTCGGCGGCGGACTGTTCCTGGCCGCCGGCCTCTTCACTCCCCTCGCGGGAGCGGTTCTCGTGGGGCAGAGCGTGGTGATCATCGGCCACATTCACTGGCCGAACGGCTTCTTCAACTCGAAGGGCGGCTATGAGTTCCCGCTCGTGCTTGCGGTGGGCGCCGTGGCGCTCGTCCTGATCGAGGCGGGGGCGTGGAGCATCGACGCGGTCATCGGCTTCAGCCTTGATGCGAACCTGCGGATCGCCCTCGTGATCGCGGGGATCATCGGCGGCCTGATCTCTCTGGCCGTCCCGCGGCTGTCCGCAAACCGTCCGGCCGCACAGCACTGAGCGATCGGGTCGCTTTCCGTGGCGCGGAGGCGCCGAAGCATGTCACGAGCCCGAAGTTGATCTCCGGGCTCGTGCAATTGGCGAGGGTGCCTCAGGCCGGAACGCCCTCGTAGGCCTCGCGCAGCTTCTCGACGTCGAGCTTGCTCATCTTGAGCATCGCCTCCATGGCACGGCGGGCGCCCTCGCCGTCCGGGCCCTGGAGGTACTCATTGAGCTGCCTGGGGACCACCTGCCACGAAACGCCAAAGCGGTCCTTCAGCCAGCCACATTGGCTGTGCTCGCCGCCGCCCTCAACAAGCGCGTCCCAGTAGCGGTCGACCTCGGCCTGGTCCGCGCAGTCGATCATGAACGAGATGGCCTCGTTGAACATGAAGTCCGGACCGCCGTTCAGACCGACGAACTTCTGTCCATCGAGGGTGAAATCCGCGGTGAGGACGGCTCCGGCCGGCGTGCTCGGGTTGTCGGCTGGCGAGCGGGCGACGTTGTCGATCCGACTGTTGGGGAAGATCGAGGTGTAGAACTTCGCGGCTTCCTCGGCTTGACCATCGAACCACAGGCAGGGAGTGATCTTGGACACGACGGCGTCCTCCTTCTGGCTGTCCTGTTATCCGTTGCCACGGTAACGCTCGATACGGCGCGGGTTGGCAACGGGCCGCCGACGCCCCGTGTCAAGACCCTTTCGGATCCCTTGCAACACCGCCGGGCGGCGAAGGGCTAGGCGGCGGTGGCGGCCTGGCCCCGTCGCAGGTAGTGCCTGGTCAGCCGCCAGATGTTTCGGCGCCCGGTCGAGGCTCCGCTGGATCCCTTGGCTGGGCCGATTTGCGGCGCGGTGACGCCATCAGCCTTGACCGTTGGTGCGGGACGTTACGCCTTGACGGGCTCCAGTCGGTCGACGAAGCCAGCTCGCCAGGCTGGTGCTTCGAACGGGTTCGCGAAGTACTCGGTCATCCGGACAACCTTCCCGCCACGGAGCTCGCCGATGCCGACGTAGCTGACGGGTACGCCGTCGCCGTAGTCGATCGTCCCTTCAAGGACGAAGACGTCCTCGCCACCGAGCATTCGACGGTAGGTCATCTTCGGGCTCGTGCCCGACATCTCCGAGTAGGACTCATTGACCTTGATCGAGGCGGCCTTGCTCAGTCGCTCTCCGGACTGTGGCCACTCCTGCATGAAATCGTCGGTGGCGTACTCCTTGATCAGTTCGGTCATGCCGCGCGGGTCGCCCGCCTTCATGACCTCCTCGAACTTCGCCGCCATCTCTCTGACGTCGTCCATGGCATCGACTCCCATGCGTTCTGCTTTCGGTACAGAGTGGACCTGCGGGGCGATGAGGGCAAGCGGATCACATCCGCGCTTTGGGCAACTGCGTATCGTTGGTAGATGGCGGGACGCGGGCGGCTGATTTCACTCCTCGTCGTCGCGGTCGCGATCGCCGCAGCCGGCGGTCTGGCCATCGTGTGGGGAGGCAACCCCGTCGCCTCGCCGATACCCGCCGAGGGTCCGTCGGGCGGTCAACCGCGCGGGAGTGCGGGAACCAGCGCCAGGGCTCAGGGAGAACCGACCGCCGGCTCGATCGCGGTGATCGACCCGAGCGGGTCCCTCTCGGTGGTCGACTCGAGCGGGCGCTCGGAGGTCCTGTCCGATGGGACCGGGGTCGCGTTCGGCTTTCCGGCGTGGTCCCCCGACGGATCGCGGATCGCCGAGGTTGCCGGAGGCGCGAATGAGACATCGATCTCGGTCTACGAGGTCCGTTCTGGAGCGACCGACCCGAGTTCCGGGTCGGCGGTCATCTTCCGTAGCGCGACAGCGCGGCCGTTCTACCTCTACTGGGCACCGGACGGCCGAACCCTGTCCTTCCTTGCCACCGAATCGCACGGCCTGTCGCTGCGCATCGTGCCCGCCGGCACCGGCGCGCCGCTCGACGCGAGCGGCGCGGGCACGGTGATCCGACGAGGCGAGCCGCTCTATTACGACTGGATCGGCGCCGATCGGCTGCTGCTGCACGTCGGAACCGGTGCCGACGCGTTCCTCGGCGAGGTCGGGCTCGACGGAGCCTCGGCTGCGCCGGTGCTGGACCGGCCCGGCACCTTCCGCTCTGCCACGCTGAGCCAGGATGGGCGATACCTGGCCTACGTTCGCGCAGGTGCGGGCGGGCGGGACGCGGTAGTCGTCGCGTCGCGCGACGGGTCGAGCGAGCACACCGTGCCGGTCTTTGGCATCGCGGCCGTCGTGTTCAGCCCGGCCGGTGACTCGGTGGCATCGATCGGCCTCGATCGCCCGGGCCAGACGGGCTTGGCGTTTCCGGTCGGCCCACTCCGGCTCATCGACGCCCACTCCGGCGCCTCTCGCACGCTCCTGGATGGCCTGGTCGTGGGCTTCTTCTGGTCCCCGGACGGCCGGACGATCGCGGCGCTGCGCGTCCATGTGGCCGGAGGCGCGAGCGCGAACGCCGGTCCAATCCTCGCCGCGGCACCGATCTCGAGCCACATGGCCACTCCCTCCGCCTCCCCGAGCGCGCCTCCTGGCGCGCCCCCGAGCGCGCCTCCCACCGAGGTCCGAGTCGTCTTCGTGGACGTGGCGACGGGCGAGATCCGATCCCAGCGGGCGGTGCAGCCGGGCCGGCGGTTCCTGGCCGAGCTCCTGCCGTACTTCGACCAGTACGCACTGAGCCATCGGGTCTGGTCGCCCGACAGCTCGGCGATCCTGCTGCCGCTCGTGGACGCCTCGGGCCATACACAGCTTGTCGCTCTCCGTCCCGACGGCGGCAACATCCTCGCGATCGAGGGCGAGGCCGGGTTCTGGAGCCCGTGACCTGGGGGTATGCTCCGCGCGGCATGGACGAGGCCCTCCGCAGCAACCGCGACGTCTGGGACGCGTGGACGAAGATCCACGTCGGGTCCGCGTTCTACGACGTCGCGTCGTTTCGGAACGGCGGCGCGCGGCCGATCCGCCTGGCCGACTACGAACGCGAGGAGGTCGGCAGCGTGGAGGGCAGGTCGCTGCTGCACCTCCGGTGCCATTTCGGGCTCGACACGCTCTCCTGGGCGCGCCTTGGCGCGACCGTCACGGGCGTCGACTTCAGCGAGGAGGCGATCGGCGAGGCGCGAAAGCTTGCCGCCGACATCGGGATGCCCGCGACGTTCATCGCCTCGGACATCTATTCGTTCCCCGAGGTGCTCGACGAGCGCTTCGACCTCGTCTACACGTCGTGCGGCGTGTTGGGCTGGCTTCCGGACATCGCCGGGTGGGCCCGCGTGGCGGCGCACTTCGTTCGACCGGGCGGGTTCCTCTACATCACGGAGATCCATCCGGTCGTCCAGGCCTTCGAGAGCGAGGGTGTCGTGCCGGGAGGGCTCCGCCTGGCGTATCCCTACTGGTCGCATGCCGAGCCGCTCCGCTTCGACGTGCACGGCTCCTACGCCGATCGCGACGCTCCCACGGACGGGCTTGTGGAGTTCGGATGGAACCACTCGCTGGGAGAGATCGTGACCGCGCTCCTCGACGCCGGCCTCAGGCTCGAGTTCCTTCACGAGTTCGACTTTGTCCGGTGGCCGGTGGGATTCCTCGTCGAGGGCAAGGACGGGCGCTGGCGCCTGCCCGCCGCCTCGGAGGGCGGCCTGCCGCTTTTCTTCTCGCTCAAGGCGACGAAACCCCTCCCGACCGCCGGGGAAGAGCCGAACTGACCACAACCGGAACAGGACCCTGACATGCCACTCACCGGAAAGTACGGACCGAGCACATCCGCCTGGGCGCGCAAGCAGGCCGAGCTGTACGAGACCACGAACGGCGCGGAGGGCGGTGACCTCCGCGGCCGGCCGATCATCGTGCTGACCTCCGTGGGTGCCAAGACCGGCATGCTCCGCAAGACCGCGCTCATGCGCGTCGAACACGACGGCGTGTATGCAGTGGTCGCTTCACTCGGCGGTGCCCCGAGCCATCCCGTCTGGTATCACAACCTCAACAAGAACCCGCACGTGGAGCTACAGGATGGCGAGACCAGGCGCGATTACACGGCGCGCGAGGTCACCGGCGACGAGAAGGCGATCTGGTGGGAGCGCGCCGTCGAGGCCTGGCCCGACTACGCCAAGTACCAGACGAAGACGAACCGCCAGATACCGGTGTTCGTGCTCGAGGCCATCTCCTAGCCTCTCGAGCTCAGGCCGCGAGAACGTCCACGCCGTAGGCGGCGAACGAATCGTCCCGGCTGACGATGACGGCCTGGAGGACCGTTGCCTGAGCGATGAGCATCCGGTCGAACGGATCGTGGTGGTGGGGCGGCAATCGGCCGGCGTGCTCGGCGTCGACTGCGGTGATCGGCAGCGTGCCGAATGCAGCGGCGTCGATCGCGTCCACCAGTCCGTCCGGCGCGGTCAGCTTGCCGAGCGCTCGCTTGATTTCGATCTCCCAGACGATCGCGGCGGAGACGAGGACGTCGTTGGCCGGATCGGCGATCGCGCTGCGCGCCGCCTGCCCGAGCGTGGCATCGTCGGCGAGCCACCACAGGAGCGTGTGAGCGTCGAGCAGGAGGATCACCGCACGAAGTCCGCGAGAAGGCTCTCGTCGGTGGCGTCGAAGTCCGGCGCCATCTCGACTCTTCCACGCCACAGGCCGGGCTGACGCAGCTCCATCCGGCGTCGGAACGGGACCAGCCGTGCGACCGGCCGTCCGGCCCGAGCGATCACGACCTCCTCCCCGGCCTCGACACGCTCGACGAGGCGCGAGAGATGCGTCTTGGCCTCGTGGATGTTCACCGTCGGGCGTGCCATACGCGTGAGACTACGTGGTTAGTCCATCTTAGTCAACTGGACGACGGCAGCCAGGCAGCGCGACCAGCGTTGGCGGTCAAACGAGCTTCTGATTCGTCTCGATGACCTCGTCGATGAGCTTCTCGAGCTCCCGGTCGGACAGCTTTCGCCCGGCCTCCTTCTCGATCCGTTCGCGAGCGAGCCGCAGCGCTTCCGCCTTGGGAACCCGGAAGCCACCGGAGATTCGCAGCCCCTCGATCTCGCCGTCGCGGATCATTCGACGGACAGACTCAGGCGATCGGTCGAGGACCCAGGCCATCTCCCTGGTCGACAGGAGCTCGTCCACGCGATGCAGCGTACAGCCCACGATCTGATAGGTTCCGGGGTGTTCATCTTCGACCGTGTCTGAACCCGGCGATTCGCACAACGACCGATCCGCGTATGACGCGTTCCTCCGGCGTGCGAAGAGCGACCCAAACGTGCTCGGCCTGGTGCTGCACGGCTCGCGGGGGTTCGACGCCTATGTCACGGAGGAGTCGGACGTCGATGTCATCGTCGTCGTCGATCACGACCCCGAACGATGGCGGACGACCCACGGCGGCCCGGTGGAGGCCTGGCCAATGACGTTCGAGGAGTTCCGCGAGCACGCCATGCCCGGCAATCGCGACGCCTGGAACCGCTCTGCGTTCCTCGGCGTGAAGGTCGTGCTCGACAAGCTCGACGGCGAGATCGAGCGGATCGCCCGGCGTAAGCGGGAGCTGACGGAGGACGAGGCGCATGCGATCGTCGTCGACAGCCTCGACGACTACATCAACGCCCTCTTTCGCTCGTTGCACAACCTGGAAGCGGGACGCGAGCTCGAGGGGCGTCTCGACGCCATGGACTCGCTCCGCCCGCTCCTGACCACGGTCTTCGCGCTCGACGGGCGGGTGCGGCCGTTCAACAAGTGGCTCAAGCAGCAGGTCGAGGCCCAGCCGCTCTCGATCGACGGGTTCATCCCCCTCGTCGAGCGGCTTGTCCGCGAACCGACGACGTCCGTCCAGCGCGCGGTCTTCCGCGCAGTGGAGGTCGCCGCCCGCGACGCGGGCTACGGAACCGAGATCGACAGCTGGGAGCCTGACGTGGCCTGGCTGCGCGGCGCGAGCTGAAGCCGTCCTGTCCCCGGGCGAGGGCGGATCAGCTTCCGCGACTGGTCGAGCTCGCCTTGGGACGGCGCCGTGCGCGGGGCCGTCGTTCATCGCTGTCCGCCGGGCCAGCGTCCTTGGCCGCCTTCTCCGGGCTGCCTTCCGCCGCCACGGACTTCCGACGCGCCCGCTTGGCGACTGGCTTTGAGTCGGGCTCGACGGCGGCTTCCTGTCGAGCGCGGCGCGCGGCCTCGAGGAGCATCTCCAGCGACGGGGGCTCGACTTGCTGCGGTGTCCCCCTCGGTTCGAGCGCGAGTGCCGGATCTTCGCCGCCAGTGTCGTGCGCGCCCGCCGACGGACTCAGGGTCGCCGTCGGCACCCAGCCGGCTGCACCCGAGGGCGTGATCACGTTGGTCCAGACCGCCCCCTGCTCGAGGATCTCGACGTGGTCGCCGCTGATCAGATCCTCCAGGGTCCGCCCGTATGCCTCATCGGGCCGGTTGAGCAGCGGGACGCCGAAGCGCACGACCGTCCGCTCGCCGAGCAGGCCGGTCGGCTCGCGGAACGTGCGAGCGGGCCGTGTACGCAAGATCGCGGCGGGCTCGGCCGCGCGGATCGCTCTCACGTTGTCGGTCTCATAGCGGGCGGCGGCCAGCGAAGGGCGACGCCATCGCGGGATGTTCGCGTCGGGCGCCGGCGGCTCGCTCGGTGTCACGGCCAGGACGGATGCGAACTGCGATCCGACCGCGGCATCGGCCATCGCCTGGGCGGCCTCGAGTTGGAATGCCGTCCGCTGGCGCCGGCGGGCGACGACAACGAGGACCAGCCCTGTCACGAGCACGAGTCCGAGCAGGATGCCGATCACCAGGCCGGACGGTCCGAGGCTCGGCTTGCTGACGGGCGAACCCCCGCGGTCCGGTCCCTCTCGCGGAACGACGATGCCGGCGCCGACGCGCATCGGGGTGGCGGTCGTCGGGACTGGTGTGGGAGTTGGGCGGGGCGATGGAGGCGGGGTGACGTCCGCGGTCGCACGGGGCGTCGGCGCCGAGGTGGGCCTCGACGTCAGAGCCGGAGTCGGAGCGACCGTCGGTTTCGGTTTCACAGTGGGCTTCGGCTTCGGTGTCGGCCTCGCAGCCGGCGCCGGCGTCGACGAACCGCCGCCCGTCCTCGCGAGGGCGACGACTCCCTCACCAGCCTGGGACCGTGTCGCTATCTGATCGATCGAGCCTCGCGCCTCGCTGCGCGCGGCGAAACAACCCATCGTCAGGACGACGACGGAGAAGGCCGCGAAGACGGGTCGGAGCTTCGTTGCCATGGGCGGAGCGTCAACAGGTTGCCGCGCAAACGTCCGGGGTGTCCGTGACCCATCGGTCCCCCCGTCACCCAGCAATCCGCCTAGTCAGGCGTTCACGGAAGCGCTGTGGCGCCGCGAACGTCGGTCAGGGCAGGCAGTGGGGCCGGGTCGACGTCGACTGATCTCAGATCGACGCGCACGAAGAGCACGACGCCGATCACCGCGCTCACACCGCACACCACGAGCCCCGACGTCACGTTCACGAGGCCCAGGCTCAGGAGTCCGCTCATGACGAACGCGGCCGCGATGCCGCGCGCGCCGGTGACCGTGTTCCAGCCGGCCATCGCAGCCGACCGCGCGGCGAGGGTGGTCTCGTTGCTGATGATCGAGGCGATGCCGACGTCGATCGACGCGTTGGCCGCACCCAGGGCGAGCGCCATCGCCCAGAGCACCGCCACGTTGGGCGCGAGCGCGTAGCCCGCGAGTGAGACGACACCCAGCATGCTGCCGGTCCGGAGCGCGACGAGCGCACCGTGGCGGTCGGCGACGGCGCCCCACAGTGGGAACGCGATGGTGGTGGCGGTCGCCGCAAGGATGCCGACGACCCCCACGTCCGAGAGCGTGAGGTTCAGGCGATCCACATGGACGAGCGCGTAGAGCGGCACCGCCGCGATGAGGCCGCCGCCATAGAAGCCCTGGGCGAGCGCCACTCGGGAGAGAACCGGCCGCTCGCGCAATGCACGGACGGATTCGCGGGGCGAGAAGGCCGGTGGCGGCTCGTTGGAACTGGCACGCAGGCCCGCGTACGCGAGGGCACAAGCGATGCCGACGACTCCCGCCAGGGCGACGGCGCCCGGGCCGCCGACCCGGTCGGCGATGAGGCCGCCGACGAACGCCGCCAGCGCTCCGGCAGCGGCCCGCCCCATGCCGATGAAGCCGATGACACGGCCGACCACGGACCGCGGATACATGGCGCCCCACAGGCGCAGGTGGAATGGACCGGTCATCGACACGCTCAACCAGAACGCGACGACCACCCCGATCATCACCGCCGGGGTCGGGAGGACGAACAGGATGAGGAGCGCCGTGGCGCCTGCGCCGCGGATGATCGCCAGCTGGGAGGTGGATCGAGGCCCGAACCGTCCCGCGAAGGCGCCGAGCAGATTTGCCAGGAATGGCGCTGCGGCGAGCGCCGCCAGACCCATCGGCTCCACGCCGCTCCGTCGGGCAATCGTGGGCAGAAGGGCGGTGACGAGACTGGCTGTCACGCCGATCCCGACGGCGGCGACCAGGTCCAGCGCCAGGTTGCGCGCGACCGCACGCCGACCCGGCATCGGTAGGTCTGACCGTGAGCGCGATCGAAACACCACGCACCTCGAGGCAGCCCAACTGGCCTGCGAGGTGAGCTGACGGGCTCGGCGGGGTTCGCCGTCGCGAACGGTTTCGCGATTCGCCCCAGGTACGTGGTTCCCCCGTCCCCTGATGAGGAGGTTCGGCCGGGGAACACCGTATCAGCGCCGACGGGCCATTGAGAATGGCTCGGTCGTCCCGGGCGCCACGCCCTCGTCGTACCACGTCCCTGCAGACGTGATGTCGATGGAGTGGCCCGCAGCCGCTAGGGACCCGCCGCGAAGCGGTCGGTTGCCTCGAGAAGGAGGCGGTCCATCTCCGCGTCGCCGGTGTGGCCCCCGGGGACGAAGTGGAGCTCCGCATCCGGCCACGCCTGGGCGAGCTGCCAGGCGACGTCGGGCGGCCCGGCCAGATCGAGGCGGCCGTGGATGAGCACGCCCGGGATC
Source organism: Candidatus Limnocylindria bacterium (assembly GCA_035637675.1). Lineage (GTDB taxonomy): Bacteria > Chloroflexota > Limnocylindria > Limnocylindrales > CSP1-4 > C-114. The sequence continues at coordinate 13,067 of DASPWU010000102.1, forward strand.
CCGGCCAGTCGCGATGCGTTGCTGAGGAGCTCATCCTCCTCGAGCCACGCCGCGTGTGAGAAGTAGTGGGTCACGAGACGGGCGAAGGCGATCATGAACCGCTCGTCAGCCCAGCGCGGGTTCGGCGCGACGTAGCCCTCCTCGAGCGACAGGATCGCGTCCTCCCAGGCGACCCAGTCGCGCGCCGCCTGCAGGCGGACGGCCCGATCTGGGTGAGCATTCAGGAGCCGGTCGTAGGCTGCGACGAGGTCGCCGTCGCGCTCCGCCTCCGGGACGCCGGCCTGGAAGCGGGCCCATTCCTCGGGAAAGTAGCGACCGGTCTCGTGGGCCAGCCAATGGACGTCGGCCCGGCGGGTGTTTGTGATCGACAGAAGGACCATCTCGGACACGCGTTGTGGATGCCGTTCGGCATAGGCCAGCGCGAGGGTGACGCCCCACGAGGCGCCCCAGACGAGCCACCGCTCGATGCCGAGATGCTCACGCAGCCGCTCGATGTCGGCGATCAGGTGGTGGGTGGTGTTGGTCGCGAGGTCGGTCGACAGGTCGCCGGCGTGGGGCGTGCTCCGTCCGCAGCCACGCTGGTCGAGCTGAACGAGACGGTAGCGGGTCGGATCGAACCACCGGCGCCGGCCCGGGCTGCTCCCGCTGCCGGGCCCGCCGTGGAGGGCGATCGCCGCCTTGCCGGCGGGGTTGCCCGAGACCTCCCAGTAGATCGACTGGCCGTCTCCGACGTCCAGCTTGCCCGTCTCGTAGGGCTCGATCGGCGGATACGGATCAGGTTTCGGCAGCGCGCCGTGCATCGGCGATCGTCTCGCGCGCCTCGGTGCCCGCCGCTCGAATGACGCCCGCCGCGTCGTCGGCATCGGGCTGGCCGAAGACGGCCGCCTCCGCTCGACCGTACGCGGCGAGCGTGAGGCGAACCAAGCGCTCCAGCTCGGACGGGGTTCGGCCGAGCATCACGAGAGTCTTCTCCAGCTGGATCGTGTGCTCGCGGAGGTGGCTCGCCCAGCGGGCGAGCCGGAACGAGACTGGCACGGCAAAGCCGGACCAGCGGGCGCCGTGGCCCAGCCGATCGTCAGGGAGGCCTGCCAGTCGTTCGCCGGCCAGGTCGAGGATCGCGTCCAGGCGCGCCCGGATGTCGTGGAGCGAGCCCGCCGACTCGGCGGTCTCCTCGTCCGGCAGTGTGACCCCCAAGGCATCGCCGATGCTCGGCGGCAGGTCAGGATCGTCGAGCCTGAACCCGCGCTCCTGCCACCACGCGGTCGACCAGGCGTAGGCCCGCTGCGCGTTGATCGCGTGCCCAAGCGTCCGCCGGATCGTCCACTCTCCACCGCCCGGATCGGCGTCGATGTCCGCGTCCGAGAGCGACGCGAGAAGCCCGTGCAGGTCCCATCGGGCCGCTGTCGCCGGCGCGACGATGTCGGCCGCGGCGCCGCCATCCCGTCCGGCGGCCCTGATCGCCCTCACGGCCTCGATCCCGGCCCGCTCGAACAGCTCGTGGAGCCGGTAGATGCCGTATCGGACTTCCTCCTCGCCCCCGCCGATCCACGGCCACGGGCGAACGAGCGCCGATTCGGGGATCGCCAGGATGTCAGCGACGATCGCCGGGAGCTCGGCCCGGGCCTCGTGGATCGCGGATGGGAGTCTCCGGGCGAGGGTCGGATCGGAATGCCGAAGGAGCGGCTCATCGGTCGTCGTCAGCGTCATGCCGGAAGTCTATCGGTCAGGGCTGTCCTTCGGACGTGTGCTTCGCTGGCGCCGCCCTCGTGCGGCTAGGCCTGTTGCGCGATCTGGATCAGGTTTCCGCACGTGTCGTCGAAGACGGCCGTCGTCACCGGGCCCATCTCCAGGGGCTCCTGCGTGAACCGCACGCCAAGGTCTCGGAGCCGGCGGAACTCGCCGTTCACGTCATCCACGCCGAACGAGGTGGCGGGGATGCCATCCGCCACCAACGCCTCCTTGAAGGGTCGTGCGGCTGGGTGATTGTCGGGCTCGAGCAGGAGCTCGGTGCCGTCCGGATCTTCCGGCGACACCACGGTGAGCCATCGCGCCTCCCCCATCGGAATGTCGGCCTTCTTCACGAACCCGAGTGGGCCTGTGTAGAACTGCAGCGCCTGTTCCTGGTCGTCCACCAGCACGCTCGTGACAACGATCCTCATTGGTGTCTCCTCTCCAGCGGCGTGATCCATCGCTCGGTGACCGCCCGCAGGGGCGCGGTGTCGAGCTCGTGGAACTTGTAGCGGCCTTCTCGTCGGGTGATGACCAGGCCGGCCGCCTCGAGGACGTCGAGGTGCTGCGACACCGCCTGGCGAGTCGAGCCGAGCCCGTACTTCGTCGTCAGACGGACGCACAGCTCGTACAGGGTCTGGCCGTTGCGGTCGTGCAGCTCGTCGAGGATCGCCCGCCGAGTGGGGTCGGCCAGGGCCTTGAACACATCACCCACGCCCCGTCATGATAGGCAAGTACATACTTGCCTGTCAAGGGCGCCCAGCCCGGCGTCGCCGGGGGCGGTAGCATCGGGTAAACGCGCGTCCCTGGAACACGATGCCGATCGACAACCGTCCGCTCGCTCTCAGTCGCCGACGCTTCCTCGAGGCCGCGGCGCTCGGCTCGATCGCCTCCTTGCTGGCTGCGTGCGACTTCGAGAACAGGTCTCCGGGACCGACCTCTGCTCCGAGCGATGCGAGTCGGGGGGCCACCGCCAGCCCCACACCGTCTGCCAGCGCGCCGGCCTCCCCAGGGCCAACCGCCTCGCCGGCATCGGCCGCAACGGGCCGCGTCCTGTATCGCAACGCAGCCCTTGCCGACGCCCGCTCGGCGCGGTTGCGCTACGGAGTGAGCGTGCTCGTGGCCAACGGCCGGATCGCCTGGATCCGCCCGGCAGACGGGGAGGGGAGCCCCGGACCGCGGGATGGCCTGGAAGTCATCGACGCGCGAGGAGCGACGATCGTCCCCGGGATGGTCGACGCCCACAGTCATCTCACGCTACCGGGCGGGGCGAACTGGCTGGACCGGATCCTCGACCCGCCGGAGCGGCTCCTGGAGGTTGCCGAACGGAACGGCGAGCTGGCAATCCGTGCCGGGATCCGCTGGTTCCGCGACGTCGGCAGCCCGACCGTCACCGACCCACTCGACGGCCGTCGCCGTGCTCTCGCCATCGGCGTTCGGGATCGCTGGGCAGGCAGGCGCGACCGGCCGTACGTGCGGTCGGCCGGCAGCTGGCTGGCGCCCGTCGGCGTGCTCCCGCCTGGGGCGGCTGTCGATGTCCGCAACGCCGACGAACTGCTCGCGGCTGCCCTTCGCCAGCTCGATCAGGGGGCCGACCTCGTCAAGCTCTACGTCCAGTCCCTGGGTCCGGACTCCTCGCCCTGGAGCGCCGCCGAGATCCGACGGGTCGTGGACGCGGTCCACCGCCGGAAGGCGAAGGTGGCAGCCCACGTCCAGCGCCTGGGGCCGGCGCGTGCAGCGGCGGGGGGCGGCGTCGACGCGCTCGAGCACGGCTTCCGCCTCGATGCCTCGGTCGCCCGCCAGATGGCCCGGCAGGGGACGTTCCTGGTGTCCACCCTGACCGTGCCGCGGTCGTTCCTGGCCCTGGGTCGTGCCGCTCTTGGGACGCAGTTCTCGACGGCCGCCGGCCGGCGCTCCGCAACGGGCCTCCTGCGCGACGCCGAGGCGAGCGTCCGGATGGCTCGGGCGGCGGGTGTCAGGATCGCCGCCGGGACCGACTTCGGGGGTGGCTCATCGCGGGCGAATCAGCTCGCCTGGGAGGTGCAGTCGCTGGTCGCGGCCGGACTCGAGCCGTGGGAGGCACTCGCGTCGGCCACGTGGCGTGGCGGCCAGCTGCTCGGTGAGCGAGATGCGGGCAGGATCCGCGAGGGAGGGCCGGCCGACTTCTTCCT
>DASPWU010000103.1:0-20980 GCA_035637675.1 Candidatus Limnocylindria bacterium
TTGAGCGTGGAGTTGACAGGCCCGCTGTAGGCGATCGCCTGCGACCCGAACGTGTCGGTCAGCTCGAAGGCCTGACCCCGGCCGCCGTCGGCGGCGATGGTGATGTGACGAGGCCGGAGGTTGCCCTTGTAGTTGTCCTGATCCTTCTGGGCGCCGGCCCAGATCGTGATGGACAAGATCGTGATCGGCTGCTTGAACGTCACCTGGATCCACTCGCCAGCGAGCCTGCTGCTCCCCTCCCGCCAGGATGACGTCGTGTCCTTGTCGATCGCGTCGCGCGGCGGCCAGAGGCCACCGAGCGTCGAGGATGCGGTCGCCTCGCTCGGCTGCAGCACGATGCCCGGCCCCGGGGCGATCGGGCCCGGGGACGGGCTCGCCGTGGCGAACAGGCCTCCCCGAATCAAGGCGGCGCCAACGAATCCAAGGACGCCGGCGACCAGGAGCACCGGCAGCAGGATCGCCAGCCAGCGCCAGGACCGAGGCTTGGGCTCTTCCACCTCCGGGAGAGCAGTCTCGACCGTGAACAATGGGTTGCCGCACGACCGGCAGAAGCGGCGGGTGGTGTCGTTCTCGGTCCCGCAGGCGCTGCAGATGACGCCGGTGGGAGCTGGCCCGCCGAGCTCGTCCGGCGGTTTGACGATTTCGATCTCGCTCCGGTAGGGCTCGCGCTCCGCCCAGGGCGTGTCCGTTGGACCCTTCCTGGTCACCGGCGGCACCCAGGCGACGGTCGCGGCCTCGTCCGGCTGCTCGATCCAGGGTGGATCGGAAGATGCGGCGATGATGAGCGGCTGTTTGCCCGTTTCGAGCGTCGCGGGTGTCTGGCCACCGCTCGCCCCCGCCGAGGCGGGCACCTCCGGCTCGGCCAGCCAGGGCGCCGAGGCAGTGGACGTCGACGCGCCGGGCGGCATGGCGACGACGCCAGTCCCCTGCCCTGCCGACGCAGGAGGGACCGACTCGGCCGGCTTGGCCGCGGCCTGCCAGGTGGGGTACCCCGGCGCAACCGGGGGCGCCGGTGCGGTGGCGGGGGGCTGGCCGATTGACGATGCTGCGGGATGGGCGGGTGGCAGCCCTCCGGCGGGAGCCTGGCCGATCGGCGCCTGGCCGGTGGATGGCTGGCTGCCAGGCCCATGGCCAGCGGCGAATGGCTGGTCGCCAGCCGTCGCCTGGCCCGCGGCGGGGGCCTGGCCCGCGGCGGGGGCCTGGCCCGCGGATGGCGCCTGACCGCCGGCGAGGCCCTGCCCGCCGATCGAAGAGGAGCCTCCGGAGGCGGAGCCCGCTGCGGTGCCGCCGGTGGTCCCGGCTGTGTGCGGCGAACCGGCCCCGGCCGGAGGCTCCGGCAGCGGCTTACTGCCCGACTCTCCCGCCGCGGCCCAGGCGGCTGCCGCGGCGAAAGCCGCCGACGACGCGGCGGAGAGCGCCACGGCATCCCGGTTGGTCTTCGTGGCCCCGGCGGTTCCGGAGTCCTGTGCAGGAACCCCATCGTCGGACGGGACGTCGGTCAGCCGATCTGCCGCGGTGCCTGACGTGTCTGAAGAATCCTGTGCCGGCGCGACCTCGTCGGGCTCCTGCCTGGCGACCGCGCGCGAGACCGCCGGCGGCTCCGCGTCGAGCTCCGATGCGGCTTCTGCGACCAGCGACTCCGGATCGTCGTCCAGCAGGGGTTTGCGGGCCGGTGCCCGACGCCTCGCCGGCCGCTCGATCGATTCCTCGGGAGCAGCGGGCGACGCTGGCTCGTCGGTTGCCCCCGCGGCAGGCGCCGGAGCTTCGGCCGCCGATGCCGATGATGCAGACGGGGCAGCCGGCGCCGCGGCCTCTTGGGCGAACGGTGGCTCGGCAGCCGTGGCTGGAACGACGGCCACCGGCGGGGGCGCACTCGGCGTCTGTTCGGGGGCCGGTGGAGTCGACGCGGGTTGGGCTGCCGATGCAGCCGACGGCGGCTCCGGAGCGGCCTCGTCCCGGGCCGCTCCGGAGCCGGCGACCGGGAGCATTGCCCCGCAAGAGCGGCAGAAGCGGCGGGTCGTTTCGTTGTCGAGACCGCAGTCAGGACACTGACGGGTCGTCAGGACCTGGCCCTCCTCGTCCGCACCTCGATCCGGTAACCTGCGTGCGCCGGCTTCGCAAGCTCCACGATAGCACGCAGCCGACTCAGCTCCGCCTCGGGCGCGGGCCCATTCACGATCACCCGGAACATCGGCGCGATCGGCTCGCCGCCCACGAGCGGCTCATCGGCCACCTCGACTCGCTCGGCTTCGTCGATGACCTCGGGGACGGTCCCCAGGTAGGCCGTGAGGTACTCCAGCATCCCCCGCTTTGTGCCGCGCCAGCGGTACATGACGACCGCCGACGCCACCAATCGCCGCCGGCGATCCGACTCCCACGTTTCGTCAAGGGCGAGGTCCAGCCAGCTGGCGAGCCAGCGGAGGAACTCCTCCGACGTCGTGTATGGATCCAGGTAGGCGGCAAAGGAGTCGAGTGTCTCGACGACGGGCCACAGGGCCGGTTCGAAGATCGCGAGCAGGCGGCGCAGGAACGGGTCGGACGACAGCGGCTCGCCCAGCAGCGGCGCCAGCAGCTCGGGGCGTCCGGTGATCGGCGAAAGGGGAATGGGCGACGCGAGCGACTCGGCGAGCGGGTCCCACCGATCCGGCGGAGCGACGGCGAGGAACGTCATGCCGGCGCGACCGTGACCTGGTGGGTCGACGAACAGACGACGCCCGTGGGTGCGACCTCGATCCGCTCCACGCTGGCGCTTGCGGTGTTGCGGTCGAGATTTGCCGGCTGCAGCGTCGCCGACTCGACGTATGCCACGCCCTCCACGGCGCCCAGAACGGCGAAGAGCTCGCCGACGTGGATTGGCCGGCCGAACGGCCACCCCGTGCGCGCCGGGCCGCCGGTCCACGGCGAGCAATAGCGGTACAGCGCAGCCAGCGCTCGCTCCAGGACGGCGTCCGCATCGCTGCCCGGAGCCGAGCGGAGCTCGGCCGTCACCCGCACGCCCACCAGCGTCGGGGGCGAGACCACCACCCGCGCCGTCAGCTGTCGGCGTACGTCCAGGTAATGGGCGACGTGCTCCCGGAGGGACTGGCTGGGGCGGAGCTCCTCGATCGGAACGGCCCGGATCGGGTCGGTGACCCTGGGCAGGACCAGGACGGCGATCGTGCCGGCCGGTGGCCGGGACTGGTCGCCATCGACGCCGGGCTGGATGCAGGCCACCCGGGCGACCTCAGGCGAAGACTCGATCGCCAGCGACTCGAAGTCCTCGGCGGTCACCGCCCGGTTGCGGGCCTTGAGCAGGCGCGGGCCGCGCTGCAGCGCGTTGGCCAGGTCCTCCGCGTCCACGCCCCCACGGGCAGCCCGGCGGTTGACGACGTTGTCCACGTACGGCACGGTTTCGCGAAGCACGACGATCGTTCCCGCGCCCACGTTGCCGATCCTGCCGCCACCGATCCGATACGACCGCATCCGGAGAAGGGAGCCGGGCATCGGGAGCCGGCCGAACTGGCGGCCACTGCCATCCGGCTGGCGGACGAGCGGCGCAAACCGGATCTCGCCGCTCGCGGCGTCGAGCGTGTAGTGCGGGTCGCCCTCTTCCGAGGCGGAGAAGTCGTCGACCTCGGTCCAGGCCTCCCAGCTGCCGTCGGGTGCGCGGACCTCCAGGACCTCGTCTGGCTCGCGCGGCAGGACCGGCGCAAAGCGGGTCCGGAACGACTCCGCCGGGATGCCCTGCGCGCGGCCCAGCAGCTCCGTGCGGATCTGCTGGGCGTGCATGGCCGATACCGTCCCGCCGATCGCCCGGACGACCACGCCGCGCAGGCGCGGCGAGCGCGAGTAGGTGCTGCCGTCGGCGGCCGGCACGACCCGGCAGCGGATCCAGCGTGCCGTCTGGTCACCGAACTTCCACTGGGTCTGCGACGGGTCGATGTGAATGACCACCTCGCCGGTCCAGTTCAAAGCCGCCGTATCGTCCTTCTCGACGTCACACAGAACCCAGCGCTCGCCGGTCCACGTCTCCCAGATGAGCGGGGGATGCTCCGGATCGCCGCCGATGCCGCCGATGTCCAGGTCGAACAGGAGGCTCAGGGCGTGGCTCGCCTGCGAGTTCTTGAAGCCGAACAGCAGCTGCTCGTCCGGCGCCGGGTTCGGGTCGGTGAACGCGAGGAATGGCTTGGAGGCCCGGAGCTGGTCGTAGTTGTCGGTGAACTTTTTGCCGTCGGTGCTGGAGAGGCAGGCGATCAGCTCCGGCGGCTCGACCGTCATCCCCTTCTCGACCCGGTAGACGATGGGGGCCTCCTGCTCGCGGCGGACCGTCGACACCTCGATCCCGGCCGGGATGGGAACCGGTGCAGCGGCCGGCGCCGAGAGCCAGAACGTGACGTCCGCCCGAGCCGGCGCCGGCGGGAACAGGCGCAGGCCGATGAGCTCGAGAAACTTGACGTAGTGGCGGTCCGGAACGCGGTTCAACCGGTAGAGGAGCTGGTCCGTCATGAACGCGAACAGTTCGATGAGCGCGACGCCTGGATCGCTGACGTTGTGGTCCGTCCATTCCGGCGCCAGCTTGGGAATCCGCCGTTTCGCCTCGTCGACGAGGTCCTGGAACGTGCGGTCGTCGAGTCGCGGGGTCGGCAGGGTCATCGCGTGGCCTCCTCAACGCGTCGAGCGGCCCGGGCGAGGGCGCCGGTCGCGTTGTTGTTCAGCGGCTGTGCAGATGCGGCGGTGGCGGGCAGTGCCGGTGCCGCGGCCGGAGGCTCGGCCAGAGCGGCCGCTTCGCTTGCCGCGGCCGCGGCGCCCTCCTCCTCGCTGGGGATCAGGTAGAACGGGAACACGAGGCTACACGCATCGTGACTGGCCCTGATCGTGTAGTCGATCTCGATCTGGACGATGCTCGGATCGTCGGGATCGGGTGCCGCCCGTATGTCATCGACATCGATTCGGGGCTCCCACCAACCGAGCGCTTCGCGCACGTGGTGGCCGGCCATCGTCCAGGTCCCGGCGTCATTCGGGGCGAACAGCAGCTCCCAGATCAGGCAGCCGAATTCCGGGCGCATGACCCGAGCTCCGCGGCGGGTGCGAAGGATCATGAGGATCGCCTGACGAATCTCCTCGTCGCCGTCAACCATGGCGATGCCGCCGCGTGCGTTTACGTCGAACGGAAACGACCATCCTCGACCGATGACGTCCGGAGAGACGGGCATGCCTCAGCCCACCATGACCGTACTGACGGCGATGATCTTGGGCTGCGACGCCCAACCCGCGTCCATGCAGCTCTGCACCGGGTCGCCGTTGCGGGCGATGCCCTTGCCGCCCGCCATCACAGTCGTGGACGCCTGCATGACCGATCCGTCGTTGGTGGGCGGGTTGGCCAGCGGACCGCCCTGCGGCATGTGCGGCGGCTGGTTGTGGGCGACGGAGCCCATCACTGCGACCGGCATGCCCATGACCAGGACATTCTGGACCAGGCTCGCGTCGAGCTGACCTGAGAACGGGCTCGGCAGCGGCGTGGGCACGGTTCCCGACGGGGACGGCAGGTTGAAGATGTGGATGTCCACGCCCACCACCATGTCGCCCTGTTTGGCTGCCGGCTGGCCCACCCGTTTCTCCTCCGGTCAGTTGAGCTTGATTTGCGTTCCGGAAACGGTCACGTCGCCGCCACTGGCCTTGACCTCGATGGCCTGGCCCTCGAGCTTGAGCGTGCCCGTCGCGTGGACCGTGAGGTCGCCCTTACTGGTGACCTCGATCTTGTTGTTCGAGGCGTCCCACTTGACCTCGTTGCCTGCGGAGTCCGTGATGACGATGGACTTCGAGGAATCTGAGTCGTCGAGCAGAATCTTGTGGCCGATGCGGGTCTTCAGCAGCCGCTTATGGACCGCCCCGTCTCCCGCGATCGCTTCCCCGCCGAGCGGCGTCTTGTCCTTCCCGTTCCAGAGGGCGCCCACCACCAAAGGTCGATTCGGATCGCCCCGCTCGAACACCACGACGACCTCGTCGTCGACCTCCGGGACGAGCTGGAAGCCGCGGTCAGGGCCGGCCATTGGGCTGACCAATCGTGCCCACGCCGATTCCTCATCGTCCGACAGCCACGGGAACCTGACCTTGACCCGACCCTGGCTGTCCGGGTCTCGCGTATTCGTCACAATTCCGATCGTGGGCCCGGTCCGGCGGCTCTCCTGGCTGAGGGCTCCCGCGGCGAGCTCCACGAGCGTCCCACGGCGGCGGCCACGGACGGAGAAGCGAGTCTCGTAGCCCGTGCTCGGAGAACAGACGTGGGTCGTGGACGTGACGTCGTACGTCCCGCTGAGGCGGTCACCCATGCCCTGGATCTTGATGCGTGCCCCGGCCTTGATCAGCGGGTTGCCATGGACAACCCCGTCGGCTCGTACGATGGCGCCGGTGGCATGGTCGAGGGCCGCCTGGGCGATGGCCTCTGCCTGGGCAACGTCCTTGACCGGGCGCTCGGTGACGAGCGCGGTCGCAGAGCCGAACGCCGAGGAGCGGATGTCTCCTGTCTGGACGCCGATCGAGGGCGCCGCCTGGCTGTCCGACACTGTCGAGGTGATCGCCCGTTTCTGCGCTGGGTCCCAGCCACGCACCTCGACGTCGCTCACCTGGTCGGCCGCCGTGAGGCGAACCGAGAACTCACGGAGACCGTCCTCCCAGGAAACGTCAACGGGCTGGGCCGACGCGCCGTTGGGTCGCTTGAATCGGACGGTCCGGTCATCGACAGAAAACTCCACGCCTGCCAGCAGCGCTCGTTCCGCCAGGAAATCAAAGTCGCTCAGGTTGTCCTGGATCAGGTACTCGTGCTGCGTCGCGGACGCGTCAGTGTCGGCCTGAAGGCCTGCATCCTGGGCGATCCGGGTTACGACATCGGCATCTGTGACGTGCTGGAAGGTGCGCACATGGCGGCCACGGTGCAGCCGGTGACCCCGGTCGAACGCCTGGACGATGACGCGTGCGGTGCCGGGGCGGTGGTCGAGCTCGAGGGCGACGATCTCCCCGATTCCGATTCGGTCACGGGCATCGCCGTGACCCATGAAGATTTCCATCTCCGTGCCGATCGCCAGCGATGCGTGGTCGATCCACTCGAGCGACTGGTCGGCGATCCGGAGGGTCATGACCGCCGGCAGGTTGACGTCGTCCTCGACCACGACCTCCTCGATCCCGGAAAGCAGCTCCTCCGGCGCGTCACTGCCGCCGAGCTTGATCCCGCAGATGTCGATGAGCGCGTCGTCGGACGGCATGTCAGCTGAACGTCTTCAGATCTTCGGCGGACGGCGGAAGGAGGAGCTCGTCCCCGGCTCGAACCCTGAGCGGATCGTCGATGCCATTGAACGCGGCCAGCTCGCGCCAGAGGGCGGTGCTGCCGAACGACTCGTACGCGACCTGGTCCAGGGTTTCACGCGGACCGAGCCGTACGACGCGTTCACCGGCGAGCCCGCCCGATGTTGGGTTCTGTCGGGGGAACTTTCGCTCGTCCACGATCTGCGTGAATTGGCAGACCGCATTCGCACGCACCGGCGTTCCATCCTGCGACAGGAAGAGGACGAAATCGAGCTGGAGCGACGTGAGGGCGCATTCGAACGTGAGGATCTTGCCCCAGACGAACGTGCACGTTCGTGGGCGTTTCTGGGCGTTCTTGGCGGCCGCTCCGCTCGACCCGTGCGCCGCGTTGTGCTTCGCGCTCGGCCACATGAGCTTCCAGAGCTTGTCGGTCTCGTCTCGTACGTCCCCGCCGTGTTCAGTCGTGTCGAAGATGAGGGTCACCTTCAGCTTGGCCGGCTGTCCGCTGGCAAAGCCGAGCCGGGGGAGGGCCTGACCCTGGGCCGGTTGCGGCTGCCACCTGTTGGTCTTGGTGAGTGACAGCTTGTCGGGGTTGAAACTGCACTTGATCGCCTCTCGCGAATGTGCGTGGGTGCCCTCGGGCAGGATGTACGCATGTTCAAGGCTCATCGGATCAAGGCTCCAAATCCACCCATGCGTTCACGCTCCTCGAGCATCCGCCGCTGGAGGGTCCAAATGACCTCGCGGTCATGAACGTGCCGAGGCCCGGCCGCGCGGTCCTGGTCTTCTTCCGGCTCCGCGATCTGGTCCGCTCCGCTGCCCTCTGCTGCGGCGGCCGCAAGCTCGGTGCCGGTGACTGCCACCTCACCGGACTCCGAGATGGCTTCGGGAGTCGGCGCAAACAAGCCCGCCGGCAACTGGGCGAATCCACCGATCTCGGGCTCGGTTGGAGCCGCCCGCGCCGCGGTGACCTCGCCGATCGGCCCAGGGCCACCCGTAGCCTCGGCAGCGGTCGCTGGGCTCGGGCCGGATGCCGCCTCGCCGGACGGCGCCGAAGAGCCTCCGGTGGCCACAGTCCCTTCCGCCGCAGCGCCGATCATCGTGATGCCCTCTGCTCCCAGCGCCGCGATGAGGTCGGCGAGCGGTCCAGGGACGCCGACGCCCGCCACCGTCGCCACCGCCGCGACGGGCGCGGTCTCCCCGGCGGCCCCGGGACCCGCCGGCGCAGGGCCCACGGGCGAAGCGGCCACGGCGGATTCCTCGGCAGATTCCTCGACTGCGCCTGGCTGAGGCGCCGGGGCCGCGCCGGCCTGGGCGGCCGAGACGGCCTCGCCTTGGGCTGCGACCGCAGCGACATTCGACTCGAGGGCCGCCAGCCGGTCAGTACCCGGCTCTACGGCCAATTCCGCGACCGGGGCGCCGGAGGCAGGGGCGGGGGCCGACGGCGCCGGGGCGGCCGGCGATTCGGTCGGCACCAGGCCCAGGAAATCCCGCACGGTTGCGAAGTCGATCGTGAATGGCTCGGGCGGACCCGTCGCGGTCCCTGTCGGCACAAGTCCAGGAGTCGCCGGGACGGCCTCGGTGGGCGCGGATGGCACCCCCGCCGGCGTCCCAGTGGGCTCGGATGGCGCCTCCGCCGGCGGCGCTGGCGGGACGACTCCCCCGGGTGGCGGTGCGGCGGCCGCCTCGGCAACGGTGTTGATCGCTTCCGAGCTCGCCGCGGCAAGCGCCGCCGCGTGCTCGGTCGCACGCTCGGCGAGCACCGCGGTTCCCGCCTCGGCGGTGACCGCTCCTGCGGCTACCTCGCCCTGGATAGCCGCCTGTCCCTCATCGGCCCGCATGGTGATCTCCGCCGAGAGTCCGGCGGCACGCTCGACCAGGTCACCGGCCAGGACGTCACCCCGAGCAACCGCGGCTTCCGCCAGTCCGGTGGCATGCTCCGCGGCCCGCGTGTCCAGCGCCTCGGCCGCTTCCTGCCCACGTGCTACGACCTCGTCGCCCGCGACGATGGCGCGATCGGCGACGGTGGCCGCCACCTGATCGGTGATCGCCTCTTCCTGGACGGCCGGTACCTCGGCAATCGGCGCAACTGGCACGGCCTCGGCGGCCGCAACCGTCGGCGCGGGCGGAATCGGCTCGGCGGGTCCGGCGACCGGCCCAGGCGCCTCGGCCGCCGGGATCGCCAAGGCCGATGCGGCAGTCTCGCCCGCAGGTGTTGGAGCGGCGGCGGTGCCACCAGCCTCCGTGACGGGAGCGGGCGCTGCCGCCTCGGGCGGGGCGCCGACCTCCGGCGGGGGGCCGGTCTCGGGCGGGGAGCCGGTCTCGGGCGTCGGACCTCCTCCGAAGATACGGCCCACGAGCTCGTTCGCGCGCTCCAGGAGCTCGGCGACAAGCGACATGCCCGGTGGCTCGACCGGGGCTGCCGGCGGCTCGGCGGCCGCCGCGGGCGGCAACTCGCCCGTCGCTGGCGTTGGCGACTCGATCGTGGGTGCCGCGGCTGTCGGTCCCTCGGCTGGCTCGCCGGCCGGTGCGGCCGGCGCTTCCGCCGCCGGAACCACCGCTGCCAGCGCAGCCCTGATCGACGTGAGCTCCTCGTCGAGCCCCGGCGCCGGACCGGGTCCCGCGGCCGCCTCGGGGAGTCCCGTTGGTGGCGTGGGGGCCTCCCCTACCGGTCCGGCCGGCGCCGGTGGGATCGGCGCCTCCGGGACGGCCAGCGCTTCGAGCGTGACGGGGGCTTCGGTGGTAACGGGCACCGGGATCGGTGAGGCCGCCTCTGGTGAAACAGGCTGCACGGGCGCAGCCGGTGGCGCCGCGGCAGCCTCGACCGGCGGCGCGAGCGGAGCAGAAGGAGGCGCGACCTCGGGGGCGACTGCCTCGACAACCGGAGGGCTTGGAACCTCCGGCGCCACCGGGACGACGGCCGCTGCCTGGCGGGCAATCTCGTCTGCCTGCAGCGTGGCGGCGGCAAGCGCGGCCTGACCCTGCCCGCTGAGCTCGTCCGCGACCCCGCGGGCGCGCGCGATGATCTCGTCGGCCAGCTGGTTGATCTCCTCGAGAAACGCGTCGCTGTCGGCCACTCAGCTATCCCGCGTGAGGCCGAGGTGCGTTAGCTCGATCGTCTCGAAGGCGATGGCCGTACTGTTCGTGTCGAAGGTCGGGCCACTGTACTTCACGGGAAAGGCACCGGTGGCGGACCAGCTCGCGATCCTCTTTCCGGCGTGAATGAGGTTGATCTCAACCTCCCTGCGATGCACGCCCACCTCGCCGAGCTTGACGTCGTCGAACCACTTGAAGAACTTCTTCTCGTCGACCACGGCGCCCTTCAGCACGATGTTCGACCACTTCTTTTTCGTGGGCACGATCCGATAATGGGTCGCGTCCTCCCAGATCTCGAGCGGCTTTTCCCAGGAGACGCCGACCCCGGTCACGGACTGCACGACCATCCACTGGTGATCGCCGACATTGATCTCGAACCAGAACGCGGGAGCCGTGTCGACGCGCTCGCCGACCCTCATCGTCGGTACCTCGCGGCGAACTGTTCCGACAGCTCCAGGAGCCGCGCCCGCCGTTCTGCCTCCGTCGTCAGGCGCGGCGCGGGCGCAGCGTCAACCGGCGGCCCCGCTTGCGCTCCGGATGCAGGCCCGGTCGTCGGCGCCGAAGCCGTCGTGGCAGGCGCAACTTTGTCGGCCGCGGCAAGCCACAGCCGGCGCTCGGCCCGGGTCATTGCCATCAACGCCTCATAGCTCCAGCCGAAGCGGCTCGCCAGCGTGGCCACCTCCTCCACCGTCAGTCGGGAGGGGTGGCCACCGCTCCCCCCAGGCCGGCCACCTCCTGGGCGATCGGCTTGCCGCAATGCGGACACGCCGCCGGCCTGGCGAGCGGATCCATGTTGAGGCGCCGGTAGAGACTCTGGAGGTACGCGAAATCCGTGGCGTACAGGCCTTCGACGACCTCCGGAGTCACCTCTGCCAGCGCTCCGAGCCGGGTGACCACGCGCGACAGGAGCAGCACGACCAGGTAGGCGCGGTTCCGGGCGACCCTCGAGTCGACCAGGGGAGTCAGCTCGTCACGGGCCGTGGCGAGACGCATCCGGCCCTCGCGATGGACCGTGCCGGCGGCGTCGCGATAGCCAGTCGGCAGGACGAAGTCCACCTCGGCCGCGAGCACCGGACCGACGTCGGCGGCGATGGCCATCGGTTAGTGGGCCACGTCCCAGGAGAAGTCCACGCCCTCGCACTGCATGACGATCGTCTCCGCCCACAGCACGTTCTTGGCGACGGACATGTCACCGGCCGACCATTTGGAGGGCCAGGCATTCTTGAGCGTGACCGTCAGAACCGGACCCGGCGGGACCGCCTGGAAGAACGTGATCACGCAATCCTGACCGGGCGGACCAACATTGCCTCGCTGAACCCCTTCCACGTTGTTCCACCAGTCGCCGCCCTTCTGGAGCGAGATCATGTAGCCCGCCGAGAAGGTCACCGGCGTGCAGGCGTACTTGCCCGGCACTTTCGCGTTGTAGGGCGGCCCGGGGACGGTCGTCGAGTTGGAATCGAGGACGCCGTTCTCGGACCTGATGCCGGCGATCTTCGAGAAGGCGCCCGTGGCGCCGCGGAACAGGACCTGGATCTGGTACCCGCCAAGGACTGGCATCAGAGCAACTCCCTCGTGATCCCTTCGTGGACGAGGGCAACGTCGACCTGGATCCAGCCCTCACCGCTCTGCGGCACGCTGTTGATGGCGATCGAGGACGGCCAGGCGGCCACCAGGTTGAAGCCCATGATCGGGATGCCCGCGGCGTCCCGGAGATGGATGCTGACGTTCTTGCGGTTGACCGTCCCCACCTCGACCTCACTGCGCCATGCGCCGAGCTGGTAGGCCTTCTCGAGCTCGACCGTCGAGAGCGTGACGGGCGTCACCTTGTTGAGGCCGGCCGATCTGTGCGGGGCCTGGCCCTTCGTTCCGCGGGACTCGTGATCTTCGAGGACCATGACCTCGAATCCAAGGCCGGTCACCGACGTGACCGACATCGGCTCGAGGCCGTCGATCATGATCACGAAGTTGCCCGACGTCATGTCGGGCATGCGAGGGAATGCCATCGATCAAATCCTCCTTTCGCGTCTGATCAGGACCTGATCAGGCTCCGCCGCCGGCGCCCTCGCCCGGCGCGATCTGGCGGATGTTGAAGATGACGAACTCGGCCGGTCGCACGGGCGCCAGCCCGATCTCGACGACGACCTGCCCGGCTTCGATGACCTCCTGCGGGTTGGTCTCGGCGTCGCACTTGACGTAGAACGCCTCGTCCGGCGTCAGGCCGAACAGCGCGCCGTCCCGCCAGACGCGGGTGAGGAAGGCCGTCGTGTTCCGGCGCAGCTTCGACCAGAGCAGCACGTCGTTCGGCTCGAAGACCGCCCATTGCGTGCCCTGCAGGATCGAGCTCTTGATGAAGTTGAAGAGCCGCCTCACGTTGAGGTACTTGAACTCCGGGTCGACCAGCGCGAGCGTGCGGGCGCCCCAGACGCGGACGCCGCCGCGCGGGAAGACGCGGATGCAATTCACGCCCACCGGGTTGAGCAGCGCCTGCTCCTCGGTCGTCAGCTGGAGCTGGACGTCCAGGGCACCCCGGACCGGCTCGTTGGCCGGCGCCTTGTGCACGCCGCGCGCGTCGTCGTTGCGACCCCAGATGCCGGCCATGAAGCCCGATGGCGGCATGAACACCGGCTGGCGGCTGCCCGGGTCGATGACCTTGACCCATGGGTAGTAGAGCGTCGCGTAGCTCGTGTCCGCCTTCAGCGTATCCCGCCGCCAGTTGAACGCGTCCTGTGCCGAGAGCCCGGGCGGCGTGTCGAGGATGGCGACACGATCGGCCATCCGCTCGGCGTGGGAGATCAGCGCGAGCTGGATGCCCACGGCCTGGTCCATCGTCAGGGCGCCCATCGCCTGGAGCGGCATGACGTCGGGGGCGATCAGCATCGTGACTTCTTCGATCGCCTCCAGGCCTGCCACGCCGGTCCGGGCGGCGACGTCGCCGGTGAAGGCGCCGGTGTCGGCCGATGTCGGTGCGGCCTCCGCGACGGCCAGCTGGTAGGTGCCCGTCGCCGGACGCCGCTCGACCAGGCTGCCTTCCGTGGAGACCTCCTCGAGGGTGATGATCTTGGACCGGGTCTTGACCTCGGTGACGACGTTGCCCTTGCCCCTCTTGAGCGTGACGTTGTCGAACTCCTCGACCGCCCCGTCCGGGCCGCGGACCGTAAGCTTGAAGGTCTCGTCCGAGGCCTCGCTGGCCGGGCCGACCTCCACGCTCACCTGGGCGGCCGGGTCCACGGCGCGAGCGCGCAGGCTCTTGAGCGATGCATCCGACGAGCCTGGCAGGAGGGCGACCGGAGCCGGCGTCCCATCGTCGCTGTTCACGCGGACGATGTAGGCGGCGCCGCCGCCATTGTCGAAGTAGCCGTAGATGGACAGCGGAGTGGCGTAGCCCCCGACGAACCCACCGAAGGTGCGAGAGTAGTCACCCCAGTTCGAGATTCGCGTGGCGACGCCGGTTGGGCCCTTCTCGGTGAATCCCACGAACGCGGCGATGGCGGTGCCGACGCCCTCGATCGGCTTGCTGCCACCGGGCAGCTCCTTGACGTAGACGCCGGGTGATTGGTAGACGGCCATGGGACCTCCTCGTACCTCCTGGGTGGCTAGCGCTCGACGGTTTCGCGGACGTGGGTCCGCCGGTCATCGGTATGGATGCGACGACTCCGGACGATCTCGACCTGGGCCGTCTCGAAGGGCTGGACGGCGACCGTGACAACCGCCCGCAGGGCCGCGCCCGCGGATTGGGTCATGCCGTGTTCCCACCATGACTGGAGCTCCTCCGGCGTCGGGGTGTCGATGGACGCGTAGACGGGGTACTCACCCGCGATCTGCAGTTCCTCGGCCAGGTTGCCGGCTCGCAGCGTCGCCGCCAGGAGACGCTCGATGGCACCGGCCGCACTCAGCTGGTCGCCGCCGGCCTCCAGGGCGACCGTGAGATCGAACCAGCCGGGCGGCCGACGGATCGCGGCAGCATTGCTGCCGGACGTTCTGCCCACCTCACGATCGTTGTTCCGCAGCCGTTCGTTGCGCAGGACGGACACGAGCTGCAGCGAGATGACCTGATCGGGCGCAACTGGCCTGATGCGGCTCTGCGCCGAGGTCCCTGCCCGTTGGCCGCCGTGCTCGGCCGGCACCTCCGCGAGCGCCGGCCCGACCCGTGTCGGCCAGCCAGTCGCGTCGGCCGCGAAGACCTCCAGGGCGCGGATGGCCTCAGCGAACATCGGCGCCGCTCCCTTCGACCACCGGCGCCGAGGGCGAGAGGGCCTCGCGGAGGGTCCTCGCCGTGACCGGCTCCAGGGTGTACGCCACGCCGCCGATTGGGTGTACGCGCAGCCGAGGCCGGTCGTCGTCGCACTCCACGACCTGCAGGCTGGGCTGTCGCGCGCGCAGTGCGCGAACCGTCACTTCCGGTTCGGGGGTCATCCGGACGATCACCGCATCCGGATGGAGCCGGACCACCGCGTCGGCGAGATCTTCGAGATGGTCGGTCATGGTCGCGTCGAGCACGTCGAAGTGCTCTTCGATCAGGGTCTGCATGAGCCCGCGGGCGACCAGGGGATCGAGGTCGCCGATGAGGACGCGGTTCGTCACCGCCCGAGTCTGGGAGGGACCCCGGTGCGGCGGAAGTCGCCCGCGGGCAGATCTTCGTGCGGCTCGCCGGGCCGAACGTGAGCACGGTGCGGCTCATCATGCGGATGCGCCTGCCCGAAAGGGCAGCTCGGGCCACCCTCGATCCACCTTTCGCCGGCGGGGGATTGCCACCCGACCGGCGGCGGAGGATGATCGACGCCAGCGGTTTCGGAAGCGGTCCCTGCTCCCGGACGCGTGAACGTCAGCGGCGGAACACCGCCAGAGGAGCACGACCATGACTGAGGAGACCGGTGGCGGGTACACCGGGAACGCCGATGGCGCCGGGTATACGGGCTACGATCCGGGGCCGGACAGCTCGAGCGCGGACACGTCCGCCCCGACCCCGCCGCCTCACGAGATCTACGACCCGCCGATCGAGCATGATCCGATCGGCCAGGCAATCATCGGCCTGCCCGCCGCGGCCCTCTTCGGCGCCGGCGAAGTGGTCATTGGCGGGGCGACGGTCGCTGGCGCCGCGATCAAGGAAGGCGTCGCCTGGGTCGCGAGCGAGGTCGGCCTGTACCTCGCCGACGAGGCGATCGAAGGTTCCGCGGAGAGCTCCGGCGGTGAGGGCGGCGCCGAGGGCGCGGGCAGCGAGTAGCGCAATCCACCAATCGCACACTCGACGGGGCCGGCATGCGCCGGCCCCGATCGTTTATGGCTGACGACCGCAGCCTGGCTGGAGAGGCCACCGCCTGAAGCCACGCCCCAGCGTCAGAGCTCGGGGATCGACGGCTGCTCGGGATCGGGATTGGGCTCCGGCTGCGGCTCGATGCCCGGGATCGACGGCTGCTCCGGGTTGGGGTTGGGGTCATCGATCATTGCTTCCTCCCGATCGTGGTCGAGGTACGGCCAGCGTCAGTTGATCCGATCCATGTCCTCGGGGCTCGAGAACGACGGATAGACGATCGCTGCCGTTTGCTCGTCCATGCCGTCGGCGATGGCACGCGCCCGGGCCTCGTCGTTCCGCGCGTTCGACTCCTCCATCTCCCGCTGACGGTCGACGGGGGCGAACTCCTTGGCCAGCGCCTCCCAGTCGGGCTCGGCCGTGGCATCGGCCGCCTCCGGCGGCGTCTCGTCCCAGAACGCCTCGACCATGCTCGCGGCGTCGGTTCCCTCGTCCTTGGTGTCGTCGGTCATGTCCGCCTCCTCCGATCGTCAGGGCTTGCTTGATCCGGGCTTGCCAGAGCCAGGGTTTGTTAGATGAGGTTCTTCCGCAGGGCGTATGCGACGGCGTGCGTCCTGTTCCGCAGTCCCAGCTTGATGACGACGTCGTGGATAGCGTTCTTGACCGTCCGCTCCGAGTAGGACAGCTTGAGCGCGATTTCCCGCGTGTCGTCGCCATCCGCCGCGAGACGGAGGATCTCCACCTCGCGTGGTGACAGCCCGGTGAGGCCCACGCCACGCGGGCTCCAGACCTCGCGAGACATCCGGCCGATGTGCTCCACGAGGTCGCCAAGCATGGCCGGCGGGATGAGGCCATCGCCGCAGGCGACCGCTCGCAGGCTTGGCGCCAGCGTCTCGACGCGCATCTCGGCCTTCAGGAGGTAGGCCACCGCCCCGGCCTCGATCGAGCGGTACAGCTCGAGCGTGTCCGGTGTGGCCGCGCACACCGCGGCACGGGTCCCGGGCGAGGCCTCTCGGAGCCCGTTGATGACCCGCAGTCCGTCACCATCGGCCAGGTACAGGTCGATGATCGCGAGGTCGGGCTGCTCCGCGATGCCCAGCCGAATGGCCGTCTCGCCATCCTCGGCTTCGCCGACCACGGTGAAGTCCGCGTCCGCGGCGAGGCATGAGGCGATTCCGCGGCGGAACATCGCGTGATCATCGACGATGAGCGTGCGAATCACGGCGTCGAGCTGCCCCTTCGCTCGTTCCACCCCCGGAACCCCCGTGTGACGGGCCGTTCGAACAGTACGGAACGCCGATTATAGGCGGCGAGCGTTGGCCCACATGAGCCAGTTCCCCATGGTGGAGCCGCTTCCTGCATTGTCGGCCTGCACCCCTGTGGCGTCCCTGCCAGCGCCGGCCACCGGCGGCATGTAGGGCACGCCGTCGGCCTCGAATGGTGCCCGGTGGCACCGTCCGGCCTCATGATCTTCGCGAAGCGTGGATCGATGTCCAGCAAATTGCCGACATTACGGCGGAGATCGCAGTCCCGCCTCCGCTTCGCGCACCGCGGCCAGGCCTCCCGGGCCCGGCCTATTTGCCGGGCGAGGCACCGTTGGCGGACTTACCTGTCGCGTTCGCCGCCGGCGAGGGCCGCCTGGGCGGCGGCGAGCCGGGCCACCGGGACGCGGAAGGGCGAGCAGGAGACGTAGTTGAGCCCGAGGCGATGGCACGCCGCGATCGAGGCCGGGTCGCCGCCGTGCTCGCCGCAGATGCCGACCTCGAGGTCGGGGCGGGCCGCCCTGCCCTTCGTGACCGCCAGCTCCATCTCCGAGACGATGACCGGGTCCAGGGTCTGGAACGGGTTCTCCGGGAGGATCTTGTCCTCGATGTACTTGAGCAGGAAGCCGCCCTCGGCGTCGTCACGGCTGTAGCCGAATGTCATCTGCGTGAGGTCGTTGGTGCCGAAGCTGAAGAACTCGGCGTACCCGGCGATCTCGTCCGCGACCCAGCAGGCGCGCGGAATCTCGATCATCGTCCCGAACTTGTAGTCGACCGTGACGCCCGCTCCACTCTCGACGGCCTTCGCCTCGGCCTCGAGCAGCCGGCGCGTCTCCTTGAGCTCGTTCACATGGCCGACGAGCGGGATCATGATCTCGGCGCGCGGGTCGCCACCCGCCCGCTTGACGGCGATCTGGGCATTGAGGATCGCCCGCGTCTGGACCTTCACGAAGTCCGGGATCATGAGGCCCAACCGGCAGCCTCGGAGCCCGAGCATGGGATTCTGCTCGTGGAGGGCATCGGCGGCCGCCAGCAGCCGGCGGGCGGCCGCGTATTCCGGATTGTCGTCGGGCGTTTCCAGCGTCCGCAGGCGGGTCACCTCTTCGATGAGCTCTTCCCGGTTGGGCAGGAACTCATGGAGAGGCGGATCGATCAGCCGAATGACGACCGGGAGGCCGTCCATGGCCCGGAAGATGCCCTCGAAGTCGCCCTGCTGCAGCGCCTCCAGCTTGCCCATCGCTTCGTCGAAGGTGGCGATCGCCTCCTGCTCCTCGGCGCTCAGCGCCTGGCCGGCGGCGTGCCTGGCCTTTGCCCGGGTGGCGGCAAAGGCGACGAGAATCGCGCCGCGGACGATGTCGAGCCGCTCGCCCTCCCGGAACATGTGCTCGGTTCGGCACAGTCCGATGCCCTGCGCTCCGTAGCCGCGCGCCTGGGCCGCCTCCTCCGGCTTGTCCGCGTTCGTCCAGACCTGGAGGCGGCGGACCTCGTCCGCCCAGCCCAGGATGCGCTGCAGCTCGGGCTGCTCCTCGAAGCGAGCCGAGACCGTGGGCAGGGCCCCGACGAAGACGTCGCCTGTGGATCCGTCCAGGCTGATCGAGTCACCCTCGCGGAAGGTGACGCCATTGGCGGTCGCAGACCCGCGGTCGTAGTCGACGATGAGCTCATGGCAGCCTGCCACGCACGGCTTCCCGATCTGACGGGCGACCACGGCGGCGTGGCTCGTGGCGCCACCGCGGGCGGTCAGGATGCCCTGGGCGACGGCCATGCCGTGGAAGTCGTCGGGCGAGGTCTCGATCCGGACCAGGACGACGCGCTCCCCGCGTCCAGCCCATTCCACCGCCGTATCGGCCGAGAAGACGGCCCGGCCAACGGCCGCGCCCGGCGATGCGTTGAGGCCTTTCGCGATCCGGGTGGCGGCCGCCAGCGCCTTGGGGTCGAACTGGTCGCGCAGGAGCTGATCCACGTGGGCCGGCTCGATGCGCTGGAGCGCTTCCTCCTTCGTGATGATCCCCTGCTCCACCATGTCCACGGCGATCCGCACGGCCGCTGCGGCCGTCCGCTTGGCGGCCCGGGTCTGGAGCATGAACAGCCGGCCGCGCTCGATCGTGAACTCCAGGTCCTGGACGTCCCGATAGTGTCGCTCGAGGCGCTCGGCGATGGCCTGGAACTCGTCGTAGGCCTGGGGCAGGTCCCGCGCGAGCTGGGCGATCTTCTGGGGCGTCCGGATGCCGGCCACCACATCCTCGCCCTGGGCGTTGGTGAGGTACTCGCCGTAGAGGCCCTTGTCGCCGGTGTTGGGGTCGCGCGTGAACGCCACGCCCGTCCCCGAGTCGTCGCCCATGTTGCCGAAGACCATGGTCACGACGTTGACTGCGGTGCCCAGGTCGTGCGGGATCTTGTTGTACTCGCGGTAGTCACGGGCCCGCTTGCCGAACCAGCTGGCGAAGACGGCCTTGATCGCGAGATCCAGCTGCTCGTACGGGTCGGTCGGAAAGTCGCGCCCGGTCTCGCGCTTGACGATCGCCTTGAAGGTATCGACGACCTCGCCCAGCGCGGCAGCGTCCAGGTCGGTGTCCTGCTCGACGCTGCGGGCGCGCTTTGCGGCCTCCAGGGCCTCGTCGAAGGCCGCCCCGTCGATGCCCATGACGATCCGACCGAACATCTGGATGAAGCGACGGTAGGCGTCCCAGCCGAACCGCTCGTTGCCGGTCAACGCGACGAGCCCGTGCAGCGTCTCGTCGTTGAGGCCCAGGTTGAGGACGGTGTCCATCATTCCCGGCATGGAGAACTTCGCCCCCGACCGGACCGAGACGAGGAGCGGATTCTGGGGATCGCCGAAGCGCTTGCCGGAGCGCTCCTCGACCTCGTGCATCGCCTCCAGGACGTCGTCCCACAGGCCGTCGGGAAGCCGCTCGCCGGCCGCGAAGTAATCGTTGCACGCCGCGGTCGTGATCGTGAAGCCGGCCGGCACGGGGAGCCCGGCGTTGGTCATCTCGGCGAGGCCGGCGCCCTTGCCGCCCAGGAGGTCCTTCATCTCGCCGTGGCCCTCGGCATGGCCGTCGCCCCAGGCGTAGATGTAGCGTTTGGACGCTCGATGGGCCCGATCGCTTGGGGCGGTGGCAGTGTCGGCCATCGAGAGAGCTCCTTTGGGGGCGTCGCCACCGCGGGACGAGCACGGTGGCGTGGCGCTTCAGCGGTCGAGATGGACGTCGAGCGACGGTTTCGCCGGTCCGTGTGGTTCGGCGCTGGATCGTACCACCGCCCGCGCGCCCAGGCAGTCGCGGGCCTTTCTCGCCGGCCGTGGTCCGTGCCACGGAGACGGATCGTGGCGGGTCGGGGAGTACGATCTCCCAGCGCGGGTCGCCGCTTCCTCCGAGCCCGGCCTCTGCGCGAGCGAGGCTCCGAAATGCGCTCAAGCCTGGTTCGGCGGCGGCTCGTCGTGGCGATGGTCGTTGGCGCGGCGCTGTTCCTCGCTTCCGCGCCCGGCCCGCGAGCAACACTGGCTCTCACGCTGCCGCTCCCCCTCGGCCGCGACTGCTCCATGAGCTCCGGCTCCCTCGCGCTCGCCAACGACCTGATGCAGAACCGCTACAGCCTGGCAGGCCATCCAACCGTGACCCTGCCGAGCAGTCCGACGTGGCGCGAGGACCCGCTCCACGACGCCAACTGGGTCTTCAACTATCAGAGCCTCCGCTTCGTCTGGGACCTGATCGCCGCATGGGCCCAGACGGGCGATCTGAGCTACCTGGATCGCGGGCTGTACCTGCTGCGCGACTGGTACCAGGACAATCCGCGGAGCGCTCCCCGCTCGACCTTTTCATGGGAGGGCCATGCGACGGGATGGCGGGCCCTCGTCTATACCTGCGCCGCGGAGATGGTCTCCCCCACCACCTGGTTGAACAACGCGCTCGTGCTTCATGGGCGGACCCTTGCCAGCTCGACCTTCTACGTGTACCACGGCAATCACGCGTTGAATCAGGCGCGCGGTCTCCTGGGCATCGGCTGCTTCCTGCATCGGTCGGACTGGAAGACGCTCGCCGTCTCGAGGATCGGCACGCTCGTCACGGAAAGCGTTGACTCCCAGGGCGTGACGAAC
>DASPWU010000104.1:0-39302 GCA_035637675.1 Candidatus Limnocylindria bacterium
GCCTCGGCCAGGATGTCGTCGAACGGCCGGCTCCGCTCGGGGCCGCGGCTGAACGGGACGATGCAATAGGTGCAGGTCTTGTCGCAGCCGTAGACGATGGGCAGCCACGCGCTCGTCGGCGAGGTCCGGGCGACGGCCCCGGCGCTCACCGCCTCGGCCCGGGTGGCGGCCAGGCCATCCGCGACGCCAACGACCGCGGTCCCGACCACGGTGGTTGCGCCGATGGTGCCGGCCGGGAGCGCCCCGATCGGCGCCTGTGCAGACGCGAGCCCCAGCCGATCGACCAGCTCCGGCTCCTCGTCGGGACGGAGGAAGAGGTCCACGGCCGGAAAACGCCGGGCCAGCCCCTTGCGATCGTGTTCGCGGACGGCGCAGCCGGTCAGGACGATGCGCAGTGACGGATTGGCGACCTTGAGCCGCGCCAGGTGGCCCTGCCGGCCGACGACCTTCTGCTCGGCCGCCTCGCGGATCGCGCAGGTGTTGATGACCACGAGGTCCGCCGCCTCGAGAGCGGGCGCCTCCTGGCAGCCGGCGGCGAGCAGCCGGCCCGCCATCTCCTCCGAGTCGCTCCGGTTCATCTGGCAGCCGAGCGTCCAGACGAAGAAGCGCGGCAGGACGGCGGGCTCGAGCCGGTACTCGACCAGCCGTTCGTCCGCGGGATCCGCCGACTGGAGGGGTTGTTGGGTGGGCGCCGGAGGGGCCAGATCGAGCACCGGCAGCGCTCGGGCGGGCGACCGTTGGATCACGGCGGCACGGCGGCCGGCGACGTCGTCGGCATCCTCGTCGATCCCGTCATCATCGCGGCCAGGGCCTCGCGCACGGCGGCCGCATCCTCGGGCGGTACCCATGTGGCGGCGTGGGCCTCTGCGTACGTCTCCAGGTCGCCATGGTAGTCGCTGCCGCCGCTGGGAACGAGACGCAGCTCGGCGGCGACGGCGGCGACGGCCCGGACCGTCTCGGCATCGAAGCGGCGGTAGTGAACCTCCAGGCCGGCCAACCCGAACCCACGCAGCTCTCGGATCTCCTCGCGACGATCGGCCGCATCCGCCGTGTGAGCGAGGACGGGCAGTCCGCCGGCCGCGCGGATGGCCGCGATCGCGCGGAGTGGCCCCATTCCGACTCGCGGCACGTAGCCCACCTGGCCGTAGCTGATGAGCCGGGCAAATGCGTCGTCGACGGATGTCGCGTGGCCCTTTGCGACAAGCAGCCGGGCGATGGTCGGCCGGCCGAGTGCGGCACGCTCGTCGGGCGGCAGCCGCTCCGCGAGGTCGTCGATCGGGAGGCCCGCCGCCCGCAGGCGGGCCAGCGTCAGCACGTAGCGTTCTCGACGGCGGGCGCGCTGCGCGGCCAGCAGCTCCTCGAACGGCGCGTCCGCGGGATCGACGCCCAGACCGACGATATGGAGCTCGTCCGGCCATCTTCGTCGCGAGCGCGGTCGCGATCCACCCGGCACGCTGTTGATCTCCACGCCGGGTATCAGCTCCAGCCCGGGCGGCAGTCCCACGGCCGCGAGCTCGCGCGCTGCGGCCAGGTTGTCGTGGTCGGTGATCGCGAGCGTGCGCACGCCACAGGCCGCGGCCGCGGCGGCCAGGTCGGCCGGCTCGAGGATCCCGTCCGACCGGGTCGTGTGCGTGTGCAGGTCGACCGGGGACGGCCCCGGCGGAACGACTTGGGTGCCGGATGCGCCGCCGATGCTGTGCCTGCCGGTGCGGGCCACCGGCCTCAGCCCTCCACCATGCGCTGGAGGCGTTCGATGGCGATCGCCCGGCCGGTCGACGGCTCGATGTCGATCTGGGTCGCGTTGAACACGACCGGACCGGACCCCACCTCGAACCTGGTGGGCAGCCCGGTCAGGAAGCGTGGCAGCACGGTGGCCGGATCGAAGCCGATGACGCTCCAGATGGGGCCGGTCATGCCCAGGTCCGACTGGTAGGCGGTGCCCTTCGGCAGGATCCGCTCGTCGCCGGTCACGGTGTGCGTGTGGGTTCCCATGACGGCGCTGACCCGGCCGTCGAGATAGAGGCCCATGGCGTTCTTCTCGGAGGTGATCTCGCAGTGGAAGTCGACGAGCCGCACCGGAGGCAGCTGCTCCGATCCCTCGCCCAGCAGCCGGTCGGCATCCGTGAAGGGATTGTCGAGCGGTTGCATGTAGGTCCGGCCCATGAGGTTGACCACCGCGATGTCGGTGCCATCCAGGCCCTGGTACGTGCCCCAGCCGCGACCCGGCACGTCCGTCGTCCCGTAGTTGAGCGGTCGCAGGATGCGTTCGTTGCTCTCGAGGTACGGGTAGATCTCGCGCTTGTCCCAGATGTGGTTGCCGGACGTGATGACATCCACTCCGGCCGCCAGGAGGGAGTCCGCCGTGGATGCGGTCAGGCCCATGCCGCCGGCGACGTTCTCGCCGTTGGCCGTGACGAAGTCGATGCCACGCTCTTCCCGCAGGGCCGGCAGCTCGCGCTCCACTGCGTGGCGTCCGGGCCGGCCGATGATGTCGCCGATCATGAGCACGCGGCAGGCGCCGGTTGGGCGGGGGGCGTTGCCGTTGGTGGGGTTGCCGAGGGTGATCCGGCCGGCGCCGGAGCCGGCTATTTGGCGTACTCCACGGCCCGCGTCTCGCGGATGACCGTCACCTTGATCTGGCCC
Source organism: Candidatus Limnocylindria bacterium (assembly GCA_035637675.1). Lineage (GTDB taxonomy): Bacteria > Chloroflexota > Limnocylindria > Limnocylindrales > CSP1-4 > C-114. The sequence continues at coordinate 2,644 of DASPWU010000104.1, forward strand.
GGGTAGGTCAGGGTCTCCTCGATCTTGCGAACGATGTCGCGGGCCAGGCGCATCGAGGCGAGGTCATCGATCTCTTCGGGTCGGACGAGGATTCGCACCTCGCGACCGGCCTGGACCGCGAACGAGCGCTCGACGCCGGTGAAGCTCTCGGCGATCGCCTGGAGGTCTTCGAGCCGCTTCACGTAGGTGTCCATCGATTCGCCCCGGGCGCCCGGTCGCGAGGCACTGATCGCGTCGGCGACCTGGACGATCGGCGCCTCCAGGCAGGCGTACTCGACCTCCTGGTGGTGAGCCGCGATGCCGTTGATGACGCGCATCGGCAGGTTGTGCCGCTGAGCGATCTGGGCGCCGATCGCCGCGTGCGGGCCCTCCACCTCGTGGTCGACCGCCTTGCCGATGTCGTGCAGGAGGCCACCCATCTTGGCGATCTGGACGTCGGCACCGATCTCGGCGGCGATGATCGCCGCGAGCCGGCTCGTCTCGACGGAGTGGTTCAGGACGTTCTGGCCGTAGCTCGTCCGGTACTTGAGCCGGCCGAGCAGCTTGACGATCTCGGGGGGCAGACCGGGCACGCCCGTCTCATAGGCTGCCGTCTCGCCGGCCTGGCGAATGACGAGGTCCACCTCGGCGCGGGCCTTGTTGACGACCTCCTCGATCCGTCCGGGATGGATCCGGCCGTCGCTCACGAGCTTGGTGATCGCCAGGCGGGCCACCTCGCGGCGGACCGGATCGAAGCCCGAGACCACGACCGTCTCCGGCGTGTCGTCGATGATGAGATCGACGCCGGTCGCCTGCTCCAGCGCGCGGATGTTGCGTCCTTCGCGGCCGATGATCCGGCCCTTCATCTCGTCGCTGGGCAGGTGGATGACGCTGACCGTGTGTTCCGCCGTGTGGTCGGCGGCGATCCGCTGCATCGCCGTGACGATGACCTCGCGGGCCTTCTCCTGGGCCTCCTCGCGGGCCTGGCGCTCGATCGCCCGGGCGATCCGGACGGCGTCGTGCTCGGCGTCTTCGCGGACGGCCTCCAGGAGGATCGCCTTGGCGTCGTCGGCGGACAGGCCGCTCACCCGTTCGAGGGCGACCACCTGGTCCTGGTGGGCACGGGCGAGCTCCTCGCGGGCGCGCTCAATCTCTCGCTCCCGCTCGATGAGCTTGCGATCGCGCTGCTCGAGCATGTCGCCTCGCTGGTCGAGCTGCTCGTCGCGCTGGAGGAGCCGACGCTCGAGGGCGGTGAGCTCCGTGCGCTTGGCGCGCGCTTCGTCCTCTGCCTCCCGCTGGAGGCGCAGCTTTTCGTCCTTTGCTTCGAGGATCAGGTCCTTCTGCTGGCTGTAGGCCTTCTCGACGATGAGCGCGGCCTTTTCCTCGGCCTGTTTCATTCGCTGGCTTGCCCGCATGCCGCGCACGACGAATCCGGCGGCAGCGCCGGCGCCGACGGCCAGAATGGCCACGACGACGGCGATGGAGGTGTCCACCATCGTTCCGTTCCTCCCATCCGGCGGGTCCCGCCGGAGGCGTTATTCAGGATTCGAACGGCGCGATCGGGCTCGCGAGTGCTTCCCGACGCTCGGTCGGGGCCCCCCGCGTATATGTCTGCGCGCCGTGTTTGGGTTGTTGGCATCGCCGGAACGGGCTACTGGGTACGCGACCTCTCGGCCGCGGGCCGGCGATGCGTGATCGTCTGCCGCGTAGCCTACGGCCGCCCGGCCGGAGGGTCAACCAAGGCGGGCTCGCGTGGCGGCCAGCGGAGGCAGCGGGTGGCCGTGGAGCGGCAGCGGCCGTGGCCGCGGTGGCGGCCAGCGGCCTGGTCATCCCGCATCGATGTGGTCATTACCGGACGACATTCCGGAGGCCCTGGCTGCCAGTATTACCTCAGACGTGGCCCTTCTCAGCTGGGATATCGATCCGGTCGATGGCGTGCCACTTAGCCGCTGCCTGGAAGGCGCGTTGGGGCCCGACGTGGCGTTCCCTAATGATCAAGCCGATGCGGGAGCGGCGTGGGGGGCGGCCTCGCGTCCGCCGACGCCTATCAGGCGTCGTCCTCGGCGTCGCTCGCGGCGGTGGCCATCGCCCGTGACACGCGTGCCGCCACGTCCGGGTCGAAACCACTCCGGGCCAGGAGGGCGTAGGCACGCTGCCGCCGGACGCGTGGGTCTGTGACACGCGCGAGGCTGCGCGCTCGGCCCGCGAGCAGCCGCTCGGCGGCTCGCTCGTCGGCAGCCACCGCGTCGCCCGAGCCGTCGCTATCCGGCCGACGCTCCGCCAGGACGAGATCGACGATCTCGCGAGCGACGCCCTTCTGCGCCAGCTCCGAGCGGAGCGCGCGCTCACCCCTCGGGCGAGCCCGGTCGCGTGACTCCACCCAGGATCGGGCGAATGCCTCGTCGTCGAGGTAGCCGAGCTCCTCCAGGCGGTCGATGGCGGCCTCGATCAGCGTCTCCGGATAGCCGGCCTGGCCGAGGCGACGGCGTACTTCGCGGACGGACCGTTGACGGGACTCGAGAAACCGGACCGCAGCCGCGAGCACGACCTCGGGGTCGCTCTCGGATGCTCGCCGCTCGCGCCGTTCTGCCGGCGACGGTCGTGCGCCGGGCGGGCGGGCCCCGGGCACGGTGTGCCTATTCCGCCTCTTCGATGCCCTCGACCGGCAGGGCGACCGTCGACATCTTGGCCCGGATCTGACGCTCGATCTCCGTGCTCACCGGCGCATTGTTGCGGAGGAACTCCTTGGACGCCTCCCGGCCCTGGCCCAGGCGCGTTTCGGCGAAGGTGAACCAGGCGCCGGTCTTGGTGACGACGTCCATCGCGACCCCGACGTCAAGGAGGCCGCCTTCGCGGCTGATGCCCTCGCCGTACATCACGTCGAACTCGGCGACCCGGAACGGCGGCGCGACCTTGTTCTTGACGACCTTGACGCGGACCCGGTTGCCGACCGACTCCGTGCCGGTCTTGATCGTCTCCACCCGCCGGATGTCCAGGCGGACGCTGGCGTAGAACTTGAGGGCCCGGCCGCCGGGCGTCGTCTCCGGATTGCCGAACATGACCCCGATCTTTTCGCGGAGCTGGTTGGTGAAGACGAGCGCGGTGTTCGATCGGCTGACCGCCCCGGTCAGCTTGCGCAGGGCCTGGCTCATGAGGCGCGCCTGGATGCCGACGAACGAGTCGCCCATCTCGCCCTCGATCTCGGCCCGCGGCACGAGCGCCGCGACCGAATCGACGACGACACAATCGATGCCGCCTGACCGGATGAGCGTCTCCGTGATCTCGAGCGCCTGCTCGCCGGTGTCCGGCTGGCTGACGAGCAGCTCGTCCACGTTGACCCCGCAGGCACGAGCGTAGCCCGGGTCCAGGGCGTGCTCGACGTCGATGAAGGCGACGACGCCGCCTCGATGCTGGGCCTCGGCCAGGACATGCTGGCAGAGCGTCGTCTTGCCGGACGACTCCGGACCGAAGATCTCCGTGATCCGGCCGCGCGGGATCCCGCCGACGCCGAGGGCGAGGTCCAGCGCGATCGATCCGGTGGGAATCGAGTCGACCGACTGCCGCTCTGCCGACCCGAGCTTCATGATCGAGCCGCGACCGAACTGCTTCTCGATCGACAGGATCGCCGCGTCCACCGCCCGGCCGCGCTCCGCCAGGGCCCGGTCGCCGTTGCGCTCCTCGATTCCGCGCTCTCCGGTTATCGCCATCCTGTCGATCGCTCCTGTCCTGTTCTGGCGGCGGGTGCCGTCAGCCACCGTGCCGAGTGGAGGCCACTTGATGCTCCTGGGAACGCCACTGGGAATGCCCTTGCGGGAGTCCGGTGACGGCCGTCCGGCCGAATCAGCCCTCCTCCGCCTCGTCCTGTTCGTGCCGCGGCTTGCGAGGCTTCCTGATCAGCTCGACGTTCTGCGGCGGCTCGAGGAGCGGCTGGAGCTTCTGTTTCGCGGCGCTGTCCTTCGGCTTCTTCTTGGCTTCCCTGGAGGGGCGGTCTCGAGAGCCCATCGTCTGCTCCTCCACGTACCCGACCGGATGCTACGGACAGGGCCTTCACGCGGACTGCACCGCGGCTTCACCGTCCGTCACCCGCCCGGCGCGCAGCCGCAATTCGGGGAGTGTCGCGGGGAAGGTGCCGGCCCGCAGTGCGTCGCGGATCCTGGCCATGAAGTCTAGGGTGAAGGTCAGGTTGTGACAAGTCGCGAGACGGTAGGCGAGCAGCTCCTGCGCCCGGAACAGGTGGGCCAGGTAGGCCCGCGAAAAGCTCCGGCAGGCGATGCACGGACAGTCCGCCTGGACCGGCTCCGGGTCGTCCAGGTGGCGGGCGTTGCGCATGTTCAGGCGGCCGCCGGGGATCCACAGCTGGCCGGTGCGGGCGACCCGCGCGGGCAGGACCGAGTCGAACAGGTCGACGCCCCGATGGACGGCCTCCAGGAGGTCCGCCGGCGAGCCCAGGCCCATGAGGTAGCGAGGCCGCGGGTCGCCTGCGAGGACGTGGATGGCGATGTCGACCGCCGCCTCGCGCTGGGCCGCCGTCTCGTCGCCCGCCAGCCCGCCCAGGCAGATCCCGTCGAACGGCATCGCCGCGATGCGCCGGGTCGAGCCAGCCCGGAGGTCCGGCTCCAGGCCGCCCTGGACGATGCCGAACACCGCCTGATCGGGCCGATCGTGGGCCGCCAGCGAGCGCTCCGCCCAGCGGTGGGTTCGCTCGGTCGCCTCGGCGACCAGCGCTCGCGGCGAGGACGGTGCCACCGGCTGGTCGAAGGCCACCGCCACGTCGGCGCCGAGCGCCTGCTGGACGTCCACCGCGTGCTCCGGGGTGAAGCGATGGATCGAGCCGTCGAGGTGGCTCCGGAACGTGACCCCGTCATCGTCGACCACGCGGAGGTCGCCGAGCGAGACGACCTGGAAGCCGCCCGAGTCGGTCAGGATGGGCCGGTCCCAGGCCATGAACCGGTGAAGGCCGCCCAGCCGGGCGATCCGGTCGTGGCCCGGCCGTAGGTAGAGGTGGTATGTGTTGGCCAGGATGATCGAGGCGCCGACCTCGACGAGGTCGTCCGGATGGAGCGCCTTGACCGTGGCGTTCGTCCCGACCGGCATGAACTGGGGCGTCTCCACCACGCCGTGGGGCAGTGTGAGCCGGGCGAGACGGGCGCGCGTCGAGCCGTCGGCGGGCGGCGAGGTGAGCACCTCGAACCGCGCGGCCCGGCTCTGGAATGTGCTCGTCGTGGACCCCCGGGCCGACGTCATTTCCCGCGCCCGACGATCGATAGCACGATCGTCAGGACGACGCTCACGAGGAGCATCGTGGCCAGCGGGATGACCACGACCAATCCATCGCGCTCGAACCGGATGTCGCCGGGCAGGCGTCCCAGGAACGGGACGCGTGGCGCGATGACCAGCAGCAGGCCCACGGCGGCCAGCAGGAGCCCGACGAGAAGGAGCGAGCGGCCCACCGGCTCGAGATCGTTCACCTAACCCACCTCGCCCGGCCGGTCGGAGCCCGTGCCGGGTTCCCAGAGGCTGGGCATCTCGGCCTCCGGCCGGCGCGGCGGCGGGATCTCGAAGCCCAGGCCGGCCAGGTGCTGGCGGGCGGCCTCCGTCGCGATGCGGCCCTGCGGCGTGCGATCGAGGAAGGCCAGGCGTAAGAGGAACGGCTCGTAGACGTCCTCGATCGTCTCGACCTCCTCCGACAGGACGGCGGCCAGCGCCTGCACCCCGACCGGACCCGACCCGAACTTCTGGACGATTGCCGCCAGCAGCTTGCGATCGGTCGAGTCCAGCCCCTCGTCGTCGATCTCCATGCGGCGCATGGCCTCGTCCGCGATGGCCCGATCCACCCGGCCGGTGCCGTGCACCTCGGCGTGGTCGCGCACCCGCTTGAGGAGCCGGTTGACGATCCGGGGGGTGCCCCTCCCCCGCCGGGCGATCGCCCGCGCGGCTGCCGGCTCGATGGCCACTCCCAGGATGCGCGCCGAGCGGTCGACGATCGCGGCCAGGTCGTCCTCGTCGTAGAAGTCGAGCCGGTACGTTGCCCCGAAGCGGTCGCGCAGCGGACCGCTGATCCGGCCAGCGCGCGTGGTGGCCCCGACCACCGTGAATGCCTTCAGGCTGAGCCGCAGGGACCGCGCGGAAGGGCCCTTCCCGATCATGACGTCGAGCGCGTAATCCTCCATTGCCGGGTAGAGGATCTCCTCCACCGTCCGGCTCAGGCGGTGGATCTCGTCGATGAACAGGACGTCCCGCTCGTCGAGGGCGGTCAGGATCGCGGCAAGATCGCCCGGCCGCTCGATCGCCGGCCCGCTCGTGTAGCGAATGTTGACCCCGAGCTCGCGGGCGATGATCGTCGCCAGCGTCGTCTTGCCCAGGCCGGGCGGCCCATACAGCAGGACGTGATCGGCTGCCTCTCCCCTGCCACGGGCCGCCGCGAGAAGGACCGACAGGTTGGCCTTGACCTCCCGCTGGCCGATGTACTCCTCGAGCGTATGGGGCCGGAGCGACCCCTCGATGGCGAGGTCCGCTTCGTCGAGCAGGTTCGACGCGAGGATCCGCGAGGTGTCGTCCGTCATCTCCGCGAGCATACCATGCGGGCGATCGCTTTCGTACGGATGTTCTACTCGTGGCGACTGGCTGGCGAGCGCCATCTGCGTCGTCATTCCACCGTGAATGGAATTGCGGACGAACCTGCAGCGCTCGATGCGCGGCCCGCCGGTTCGGCACCAGGCCGTGCACATTCATCGCCGATTCGAGTCCCTGCGGAATACGGTGGCCGAACGAGCGGCCCGCTGACTCGGCTGGGCGGCCGTCCTGCTACTGGCGGAGCAGCGTTCGGAGCGCAGCCTTGACCCGATCCTCCAGGGTTCCGCCGATCGTCGTGTCGCTGAGGGCGGCCCGTGACGCCTGGCGCGCCTCGGCCGCGGAGTAGCCGAGCGCCTGGAGCGCGCCGATGACCTCGGTCTCGCCGCCGACCGGCGTCCCGCCGGCCACGCTCGCCGCCGTGCCGGCCGCCGCGACCTTCTCCTTGAGCTCGAAGATCACCCGCTCGGCCAGCCGCTTGCCGATCCCCGGGATGCCCGTGAGAACCGCCTGATCCTGCTGGAGGATCGCCAGCTGGAGATCCGGCACCGGCCGGCTGCCGACGATCGCCAGGGCGACCTTGGGCCCGACGCCGGTGACCGTCAGGAGGAGCGTGAAGAAGCCGAGCTCCTCCGGCGACGCGAAGCCGTAGAGCGCCTGCTGGTCCTCGCGTACGACGTGGTACGTGTGGAGCTTGAGGCGGCCGCCCGGCTGTGCCGTGACGATGACGGTCGGCGCCGCGAAGACCCGGTAGCCGATGCCGCCGACCTCGATGACCAGCGAGTCGAGACCGACCGCGCCGACGACGCCGGCGACCGACGCGATCACCTGGGCCGACTCAGGAGGCGCGCTCGCGGGGCGGCGGAGCGGCGCGCCGAACGGGGGCCGGCGCAACGGATCCGTCGGTGGACTTCCCATCCTGCGGCGCCGACGTCGCACCCTGCGGCGCCGACGTCGCACGCTCCCGCGCCAGGGCCTCGCGCACGGCTCGCTCATAGGGGGTTGTCCCCCGGGCGAGCGGAGCGACGGCGGCTCTGTCCAGGATGCCCGACCTGAGCCGTTCCCCGGCGCGTTCGCTGTTGGCCGCCCAGATCGCGACCGCCAAAGCGTCGGCGGCATCATCCGGGGTCGGGACGCTGGGCATGCCCAGCACGAGGGCGACCATCCGGCCGACCTGCTCCTTGTCGGCCGCACCGTAGCCGGCCACCGCGCTCTTCACCTCGCTGGGGGTCGCCTCACGAGTGGGAACCTCGGCCTGGGCCGCGGCCAGCAGGACGACGCCTCGAGCCTGGCCGACGGCGAAAGCCGTCTGGACGTTGCGGCTGAAGAAGAGCCGTTCCACCGCGACCAGGGCTGGCCGATGCATCTCGAGGAGCTCGGTCATGCAGGCGTGGAGCGTGAGCAGTCGCTCCGGCAGGGACTGGTCGGGGGACGTGACAAGGCAGCCGTGGTCAACCGCACGCAGATTGGCGCCGGTCCGCTCGATCACGCCGTAGCCCATCGACGCGGTGCCGGGGTCGATGCCGAGAACGATCAAGTGACGATCATGTGGCGATCACCAGACGCGGCGGGGCGCTCGTCACCCGGCAACCTCGGCGAAGATCTCCTCGGGAATGTCGAAGTTGGCGGTCACCCGCTGGACGTCGTCCAGGTCCTCGAGCTCCTCCACGAGGCGCAGAGCCTGGCGCGCCCGGGACGGCTCGAGCTCGACCGTCTGCTTGGCGATCATCGCGTTCTCGGCGTGTTCCACCCGGGCGCCCGACGCCTCGAGTGCGTGCCGGACGCGCTCGAGATCGCCCGGCGAGGTGTAGATCTCGAGCGGGTCCGCCTCGGTGTCGACGTCCTCCGCCCCGGCGTCGATCGCCGCCAGGGCGACGTCATCCGGATCGGACCCGGATCGGCTCACGGTGATGAAGCCGCGCGGCTCGAATTGCCAGGCCACCGCCCCCGAGGCGGCCAGCTGGCCGCCGGCCTTGCTGAAGCGGGAGCGGACGTCCGCCGCAGTCCGGTTGCGATTGTCCGTGGCCGCCTCCACGAGGATCGCCACCCCTCCGGGGCCGTACCCCTCGTACACGATCTCCTCGAACTGATCGCTCTCGCTGGCCCCCGTCGCCCGCTCGATCGCCCGCTTGATGTTGTCCGCCGGCATGTTCACGGAGCGGGCCTTCTCGACGGCCAGGCGCAGGCGAAAGTTGCCGTCCGGGTCGCCACCGCCGGCCCGCGCCGCGATGGCGATCTCGCGAGTGACCTTGGTGAACGTGGCGCCCCTCTTGACGTCGTTGGCGCCCTTCTGGCGCTTGATCTGGGACCACTTGGAATGTCCTGACATCGCGGGCGAGTATAGCGGACTATCATGGCCCGACTGCTGCCTGCCCACCGTCCGAGGCCCCTGCCGGACGCTCGAATCCTTCACCAGACGAGGACCGACGAGTCGATGACGACGAAGCCCGTTGACCTGCCCCACCTCCGCAGCGTCGTGCTGGCCGGCCACGCCGGCTCGGGCAAGACGACGCTCGGAGATCAGCTCCTCTTTCGGACCGGCGCCACATCGCGGCTGGGTCGCGTGGACGACGGAACGAGTTTCCTGGATCACGAACCGGAAGAGCAGAAGCGACAGGAATCGTTGAGCCTGGCGGTCGCGACGCTCGATGACGAGGGCACGCGCGTCCAGCTCATCGACACGCCCGGCTACCCGGACTTCGTGGCCGAGGTGGTCGAGGGCTTCGCGGCCGTGGACGGCGCCCTGTTCGTGGTCGAGGCGACCGGCGGGGTCGGCTCGGGTCTGGAGACCGCCGTCTCCCTCGGTCGGACGAGTGGACGAGCGGCCTGCTTCTTCATCAACAAGTGCGACCGCGAGAACGCCGATCCTACGGCCACCCTCGACGCGTTGCGAGCCAGCTTCGGGAACAAGATCGCGCCGCTGCAGATCGCGATCGGATCGGCCGAGTCGTTCACGGGCTACGTGGATCTCGTCCATCGCACGGCGTGGCGCTGGGACGGCAAGGCCGAGGCGCAGGTGCCGGTCCCCCCCGAGCTGGAGGGCGAGGTCGCCGCGCGGCGCGACCAGCTCCTGGAGGCGGCGGCCGAGGCCGACGACGACGTCCTGATGAAGTACCTCGAGGGCGAGGAGATCTCCGACCCTGAGCTCGAGGCATGCCTGCGCAAGGGGGTGAAGGAGTCGATTCTGGCGCCGGTCTTGGTCGGCAGCGCGACCAAGGGCATCGGCCTGCGCGGTCTGCTCGATGCTTTCGTTCGCTACCTGCCCTCCCCCGCCGACGAGGGCCCGACGACCGCCCGGGAGCCCAAGTCGAACGACCCCGTCAGCGTGCCCCCCGACCCGAGCGGGCCACTCCTGGTCCGCGTCTTCAAGACGGCCGCGGACCCGTATGTGGGCAGGCTGACGTACCTGCGGGTCCTGGGCGGGACGCTGCACGCGCAGGGACACGCCTGGAACGCCACTCGCGGCGAGGACGAGCGGATCGGCCAGCTGCTCCTGCTCCACGGCAAGGAGCAGGAGCCGGTCGGCGAGCTCAAGGCCGGTGAGATCGGGGCGGTGGCCAAGCTGGCCGTCACCGAGACCGGCGACACGTTGAGCGCGCGCGACAAGCCGCTCGTCCTGGATCCGCTGGCCTTCCCGACACCCACCCTGTCCGTCGCGATCGAGCCGCAGACCAAGGCCGACCTCGACAAGATGGGCACGGCGCTCAACCGGATGGCCGAGGAGGAGCCGGCGGCCCGGGTGGAGCGAAGCCCGGTCGGCGAGCAGCTCCTGGTGGCGATGGGCGAGGCCCACATCGCGGTGATCGCCGAGCGGCTCAAGCGCAAATTCGGTGCGGCGATCGTCACGCGAACGCCGAAGGTGCCCTACCGCGAGACGATCCGGGGCGAGACCCAGGTCGAGGGCAGGTACAAGAAACAGACCGGTGGCCACGGCATGTTCGGCCACGTCTGGCTGAAGATCGAGCCGAACCCGGGCGGTGGCGTCGAGTTCGCCGAGCATGTCGTGGGTGGCTCGGTGCCCAAGGGGTTCTTCCCCGGCGTCGAGAAGGGCGTCCGGGAGGCCGCCGCCGAGGGCGTCATCGCGGGCTATCCGCTGTCGGACTTCAAGGCGACCCTGTACGACGGCTCCTTCCACACGGTCGACTCCAACGAGCTGTCGTTCAAGATCGCCGCCTCCATGGCGCTCAAGAAGGGCGTCCTGGAGTGCAAGCCGGCCCTCCTCGAGCCGATCATGGCGGTCGAGGTACGGGTCCCCGAGGAATACATGGGCGACGTCAACCGGGACCTCAACACCCGCCGCGGCCGGGTGCTGGGCATGGACTCCGCCGGCGACGGACTCCAGAAGGTCTCAGCCCAGGTGCCCCAGGCGGAGCTGTTCACGTACGCGACCGAGCTGCGTTCGCTCACGCACGGCCGGGGAGTCTTCACGGCCGAGCTGGACCACTACGAGGAGGTCCCCGGGCACATCGCCGACAAGATCATCGGGGCCCATCGCAAGGACGCCGAGGCGGGCGGCCACTAGGGCTCCGCATCCATCGGTTGAGGGCCCGCTTCATAGAGGCCAGATTGCCGGTTGCGCGCACGTCGTCGGCCAACTATTCGCCACGTGGCTCCTGACGCTCGCGCGGGCGGAAATCCGGGTCAGATATTCGTGAGCGGACTCTTGGGCCGTCCCACGGCGGTTGCATGCGGGCCGTCGGCCCACGGCGGGGCCCGATCGAACTCAACCCGTGCGTGACGCACCGGCGATGACCTTCCGGCCTGGGCTCTGCAGGCGGATTCCGCTGGCTACCGACGACCTGAGAGTCGCCAGGCGAATGGCTGGCCACTAATCACAGCGGGTTGCTCTCAACGAGTGCCCGCGGCCATCTCTCGAAGGGCATCCGCGAGATCGATGGAGCCCTCGTACAGGGCCCGGCCGATGATGGCGCCCGCGCAGCCGAGGTCGCGGACGGCGCGAAGATCGTCGAGCGAGGCGATCCCACCGGACGCCAGGATCGCTCCGCGGCCGCGGTCAACCATCGTGGCGAGCAACCGGAGGTCCGGACCGGCCATCTGGCCGTCCCTGGTGATCGCCGTCACGGCGAATTGCTCGATGCCGGCGTCGGCCAGCACGTCGAGCGCATCCAGGGCAGGCCGGCCGGCGGACCCGGCCCGCCAGCCGTCCCCCACCGCCTGGCCGTCGCGCACGTCGAGAGCGCCGACGATGCGATTGGCCCCGTGATCGGCGACCAGTCGCGAGGCGAAAGACGGATCGGACAGGACGGCCGTGCCGACGACGACACGTTCCGCGCCGGCGCTCAGCATGCCGGTGACCGCCTCCGGCGAGCGCAGACCGCCGGCAACCTGGCAACGCACGTCCGCAACCGCAGCCACGATCGCGTGGATGACGGCCTGCTGCCGTGGTTTCCCGCGAGCGCCGTCCAGGTCGACGACGTGGATCCAGCTGGCGCCCGCCGCGGCAAACGCCTGAGCGGTCGCGATCGGATCGTCCCCGTAGACTGTTTCGCGCGCGAAATCGCCCTCCCGGAGCCTGACGACGTTGCCGCCCCGCAGATCGAGTGCCGGCAGGATCTCGAAGGTCATGCTTGACGAGCCTCATGCGCACGCCTTATCGTGTATTAGCATGCTACTACGTTAACAAGGTACGAGGCAGCAGCGGGGCGAGGCGGCGGGATTGGCGAGGCGGCAGGGGTGCAGGAGCGGCCGGGACGAGATGACCATGGCGAACGACGACAGCTGGCAGACGCAGGAGATGCGCGACCTCTTCGAGGCGATCCTCGGGCTGGACGGGATGAACGAGGCCGCGGCGTTCTTCCGCGACCTGTGCACGCTGGGCGAGCTTCGCGACATGGCCCAGCGGTGGGCCGTCGTCCGGATGCTCGACGCCGGCCTGCATTACGCGGAGATCTCGCAGCGCACGGGTGCCAGCACGGCCACGGTCACCCGAATCGCGTCCTGGCTGCATCACGGCCAGGGCGGCTACCGCACCGCCCTCGATCGCCTGGCTGCCACCAGCGCCGCCACGACGGCCGGCTCACGGCCGTACCCAACCCGGCCGGAGCGATGAGGGACCGCCTCAGGTTGGCCGTCCCGAACAAGGGCCGGCTGGTCGAGCCGACGCTGGCCCTGCTCCATGATGCCGGCCTGGTGTTCGAGGAGCATGACCGGAGCCTGGTCGCCCGCGTCCAGAACTTCCCGCTGGACATCCTGTTCGTTCGCACGAACGACGTCATCGAGTTCGTTGGCGACGGGGTGGCCGACCTGGGCATCACGGGGCAGGATCTCCTGTCGGAGACGGGCGCCGAGCTCCCGATCGTGCGGCGGCTTGGCTACGGCAGATGCCGCCTGGCCGCCGCGGTGCCCAACGATGCGCCGTTCCAGGCGGTCGAGGACCTGGCCGGCCTGCGTGTCGCGACTGCCCACCCGCAGACGTCGCGCCGGTTCTTCGCCGATCGGCGGATCCCCGTCGACGTCATCTCGATCTCCGGCGCGGTCGAGGTCGCACCACGGCTCGGGCTCGCCGAAGCGATCGTCGATCTCGTGTCCACCGGCTCCACGTTGCAGATGAACGGTCTTCGGGCGATCGGCGACGTCCTGCCATCGGAGGCGATCGTCATCGGCAATCCCGGGGCCGTACGCGATCGGGCGGTGGACCTCGCCGCGATCGACACGATGCTGGCCGCGGTCATCGCCGCGCGCGACAAGAAGTACCTGATGATGAACGCCCCGCACGGCCATCTCGCCGAGCTCGAGGCGCTCCTGCCCGGCCTCGAGAGCCCGTCGGTGATTCCCCTCGCTCACGCCGGCATGATCGCGATCCACTCGGTCGTGGACGCCGACGCCGTGTGGGGACTCCTCCCCCGCCTCAAGGCGGCCGGCGCGTCGGGCATCCTCGTGCTGCCGATCGAGAAGATCGTGCCGTGATGTCCGCAAAGAGCGCGACGACGACTCGGCCGGCCGTCCGCCTCCGACGCCTCGTGCTGGACGAGGCATCCGATCCGGGAGTGGCGGCGGCCCGCGACGCGTTGCTGCGCCGCGGCGCGGTGCCCGACCCGGCGGTGCGCGACGGCGCCCGGCGCATCCTTGCCGAGGTTCGTGCCGGAGGCGACGCCGCGGTCCGGGCGGCCAACGATCGCTTCGGCGGCGGCCTGGCTGGCGGCCGGCTCGTCATCGAGCCCGCCGAGCTCAGGCTGGCCCGCGACCGCCTGCAACCGCGCATTCGAGCCGGTCTCGAGACGATGATCGCGAACGTCCGGCGCTTCGCCGAGACCCAGCGCCCGACGACAACGCGAACGAAGATCGGTTCGGGCATCGAGATCGAACGCCGCTGGATTCCCCTGGAACGCGTTGGCGCCTACGTCCCGGGCGGAGCGGCCGCATATCCCAGCTCGCTCGTTATGTGTGCGGTGCCGGCCCGGGTGGCTGGCGTGGGCGCCCTCGTCGTTGCGTCACCGGCCGGCCCCTCGGGTGCGCTCGACGACGTTCTGGCGGGAACGGCCGGGTTGCTGGAGGTCGACGCTCTCATCGTCGCAGGCGGCGCGCAGGCGATCGGTGCCCTCGCCTTCGGCCTGCCCGAGTCGGGCATCGACGCTGTCGACAAGGTCGTCGGACCCGGCAACGCCTGGACGACGGCCGCCAAGCTCGAGGTCTTCGGCGAAGTCGGCATCGACCTGCCGGCCGGACCATCGGAGGTCATGGTCCTGGCCGACCGGACCGCCGACCCCGCTCTCGTGGCCGCCGACCTGCTCAGCCAGGCCGAGCACGGGCCGGACTCGCCGGCGATTCTGGTCACTCCCGACGCCGAGCTTGCCGAGGCGGTGGAGGCGGCGATCGCGAGCCAGCTCGACATGGCCGCCCGCCGGTCGATCCTCGAACGGAGCCTGGCCGCCTGCGGGCTCGTCGTCCTGGCCCACGACCGAGCTGCCGCGATCGCCTTCGCCAACGCCTACGCCGCCGAGCACCTGACCGTCGTCATGGCCGACGCCGAGGAGGCGGTCGCCGCGATCCGCAACGCCGGCTCGCTGTTCGTGGGGCCGTACGCGCCGGAGAGCGCCGGCGATTACGCCTCCGGCGCCAACCACGTCCTGCCCACGGGTGGGCTCGCCCGCAGCTTCGGCGCCCTGAGCGTGGAGGCGTTCGGCAAGTTCATCCAGGTCCAGCGCATCGACCGGACGGGCCTGGCCTCGATCCGTGAGGCCGTCGGCGCCGTCGCCTCCGCGGAGGGCCTCGACGCCCACCGGGAGGCGGTCGAGATCCGGTTCCGTGACCGCAACGTCACGGAACGGGACGGCACAGAATCGTGAGCCCGACGCCCGTGACGATGGCTTCCCCGGTTGGGCCTGCCACCTACAGCTGGGAGGCAACGAACGAGGAGGTGGCGGCGCGCTACGGCGTGCCCATCGAGCGGATCGCCCGCTTCGACCTCAACACCTCGCCCGATGCGCCCGAGCTGGCCGATCGGATCGTCAGGGCCGGCCGCTTCGAGACCAGCCTGTCCGAGTACCCGCCATCCGACTACCGCCGGCTGGTGGACGCCGCCGCTCGCCGTTTCGGGGTCGAGCCGGACGAGATCGTGGTGGGTGCCGGCGCCGACGAGATCCTCGACCTCGTCGGAAAGGCCTTCCTGCCCGCCGGCGGGGCGGCCGTCGTCCCGGAGCCGACCTACGCGATGTATCGCGTCGTCACCGAGCAACGAGCCGCGCGCGTGGTCAGCGCCCCGCGGCTCGGCCCGGAGGCGGCCTACGCGATGGACGCCGCCGCAGTTCGCGCCGCGGCTCGCGAGGCGTCGGTCGTCTGGCTGTGCAGCCCGAACAACCCGACCGGCCTGGCGGAGCCGCCCGGCGTCGTGGAGTCGCTGCTCCACGAGCTCGACGCGGATGCACAGGCAGATGGCCGCCCGGCGCCGGTCGTCGTCCTCGACGAGGCGTACGCCGAGCTGGCCCGCGCCACCCTGCTCGACCTTCGCAAGGCGTACCCCCGGCTGGTCGTCGTCCGGACCGCCAGCAAGGCCTATGGGCTGGCCGGCCTGCGCGTCGGGTTCGGCATCGCCCACCCCGCCACCATCGCGGAGATCGCGCCGTACCGCCCGCCGGGCTCCGTATCCACCGTTTCCGTGACGGTCGTGGCGGCCGCCCTGGAAGAGGACGGCTGGCTGCCCGAGCGAGTCGCCGCGATTCACGCCGAGCGGGAGCGCCTGGTGGCTGGCCTCCGACAGGCGGGCTGGGCACCCGGACCGAGCGTCACGAACTTCCTGCTCGTGCCGTTCGGGACCCCGGCGCGGGCGCGGGCGGTCGCCGAGATGCTCCTGCGGCAAGGAATGGTGCCCCGGACGTTCGGGGCGAGCCATCCGCTGGCCGATCACCTGCGCCTGACCGTCCGATCGCCCCGGGAGGATGACCGGTTGATCGAGGCGGCGGCGGCGTGGGTATGGGAGGAGCCTCGATGACCGAGTTGGCCGGCCTGGAGATCGTGGAGCGCGGCGCCCGTTCGGTGGCGGTGGCGCGGCGGACGAAGGAGACCTCGGTCACCGTCCGACTCGACCTGGATGGCGAAGGTCGCGCCGACGTGACCACCGGGATCGGCTTCTACGACCACCTGCTGTCGTCACTCGCCGTGCACGGCCTGATCGACCTCGAGGTGCGGGCGGCGGGCGACCTCCAGGTCGACGAGCACCATACCGTCGAGGACGTCGCCCTCGTCATCGGCGCGGCGTTCGGGACCGTGCTCGGGGATCGGTCCGGTATCGTCCGGTTCGGCGAGGCGTCGGTCCCGATGGACGAATCGCTGGCGACCGCGGTCGTCGACGTCGGTGGCCGGCCGTACGCGATGGTCGACCTGCCGTTCCGCGGCGAGCGGGCGGGTGCTCTGCCGCTGCAGCTGGTCGAGCACGCGCTCGAGGCCTTCGCGCGATCTGCCGGGGTCACCCTCCACATCCGGGGCGCCGGGCGCAACGACCACCACCTGGCGGAGGCCGCCTTCAAGGCGCTCGCTCGCGCCCTGCGCTCGGCGTGTGCGCCGGACCCGCGACGGGCCGGGTCGTTCGCCTCCACGAAGGGCGTCCTCGGATGATTCGGGTGGCCGTGGTGGACTACGGCGCCGGCAACCTCGTGAGCATCGGCCAGGGACTCGATGCCGTCGGCGCATCGGTCACGCTGGCCTCCTCCGCCGCGGGGTTGGGCGAGGCCGACGCGCTGGTCGTGCCCGGCGTCGGCGCCGCAGCGCCGGCGATGGATCGCCTTCGGTCGCAGGGGCTCGTCGAGCCGATTCGTGGCTGGATCCGTGACGGACGGCCATACCTGGGCATCTGCCTGGGCCTGCAGCTCCTGTTCGAAGGCAGCGATGAGGATGGTGCCGAGACCCTCGGCGTCGTGCCCGGACGGACCGTCCTCCTCGAGGATGCGCCGACGTTGCCCCACATCGGCTGGAACCAGGTCACACGGCGCCGGCCGCACCCGCTGTTCGATGGCATCCCCGACGGAGCCGACTTCTACTTCGTGCACTCGTACGCCGGCCGGCTGGACGGACCAGATGTCGATGAGCTCACTCTGGCCGAGACCGTCCACGGCCGGCCGTTCCTGAGCGCGCTGGCCCGCGGGCCGTTGCTGGGCGTGCAGTTCCACCCCGAACGGAGCGGGCCCGCAGGCCTGCAGCTCCTGGCCAACTTCGTTCGCCTCGCCGCACTGCGCGTGGGGCCGGCCGAGACCGTCGCCGGGCGGTCCGCCTGATGCTCCGGTTGCGCGTCATCCCCTGCCTGGACGTCGCCGACGGCCGGGTCGTCAAGGGGACGCGCTTCGTCGACCTCGTGGACGAAGGCGATCCAGCCGAGCTTGCCGAACGCTATGCGGCCGAGGGCGCGGACGAGATCTGCTTCCTGGACATCTCGGCCGCGCCGAAGGGCCGGGGCATGTTGCTCGACGCCGTGGAGCGGACGGCGCGCCGCGCGTTCATCCCCTTGACGGTGGGCGGCGGCGTGCGGTCGGTTGACGAGATGCGGGCGGCCCTTCGAGCCGGGGCGGACAAGGTCTCCCTCAACACCGCGGCCGTGACGGATCCCGACCTCGTCAGACGCTGCGCGATCAGGTTCGGGCGTCAGGCCGTCGTGGTGGCGATCGATGCCCGACGCCGGCCAACCCCGGCCGGCGACGGATCTCCGGGCTGGGACGTCTTCGTCCGGGGTGGGCGCGAGCCGACCGGCCTGGAGGCCGTGGCATGGGCGGAGCGCGCGGTCGAGCTCGGCGCAGGTGAGCTGCTCGTCACTTCGATCGACCGGGACGGCACGCTGTCCGGCTTCGACACTGCGCTGCTGCGCGCGATCAGCGACCGCGTCCAGGTTCCGGTCATCGCGTCCGGCGGCGCAGCCGGCCCGGCGGACTTCGTCGCGGCCGTGGTGGAGGGCGGCGCCGACGCGGTGCTGGCGGCGTCCGTCTTCCATCGGCGAATCCACTCGATCGGCGCCGTGAAGGCGGCAATGGCGGCCGCCGGGCTGCCCGTGCGACTCGGTGAGCCCGTCGTAGCGTGACCGGAGGGCTTCTCGACCCGGCGAATGTTCGATGGGGCGCGGATGGGCTCGCTCCGGCGATCGCCCAGGACGCCGGCGACGGGCGTGTTCTCATGCTCGGATACATGGACCGGGAGGCGCTGACGGCGACGCTGGAGACCGGCGAGGTCCACTTCCACTCGCGCTCCCGCGGCCGGCTGTGGCGCAAGGGCGAGACGAGCGGCAACACCCTCCGATTGCGGGGCCTGGCGCTCGACTGCGACGGCGACGCGCTCCTGCTCGAGGTCGAGCCACAGGGCCCGACGTGCCACCGGGGAACGCGGAGCTGCTTCGACCCGGCGAACGAGGAGCCAGCCGCGGCGGGGGCGGTGGGTCCGGCGCCTCAAGGTTTCGCCTGGCTCGAGACGGTGTGGGCGACGATCGTCGACCGTGCCGCCACCCGCCCGCCGGGCTCGTACACGGCCCGCCTCCTCGAGGGCGGCGTGAACGCCGCCGGGCGGAAGGTCGTCGAGGAGGCGACCGAGCTGCTCCTTGCCGCCAAGGACGACGCTGCCGCCGAGGTGGCGGGCGCCGACCGTTCCGCCGACCGTTCCGCCGGCCGTGTGGCCCTGGCCGCCGAGGCGGCAGATCTCCTGTACCACACGCTCGTCCTGCTGGCCGAGCGCGACGTGACCCCGGCCGAGGTCGTCGCCGTCCTCCGCAGCCGCCACGCCGAGTAGGGACAAATACGACTGCGGTTCGTGGCGCGCGACCGATTCACGGACAGATACGAGCGGCATTCGTAAGCGGGTAACGGATTGGCGGAATGCCTGACAGGTACGAACCCGGCTCGTGGTTGGCAGGAACTTCCCGCCGTTCACGAATGGCCGTCGTAATTGACGGTCCGTGGCCGTGATGCGCCTGGACTCACGGCACGAACGGGCACGCGGCTCGTAATCAAGGTGTCCGGGACGACCCTGGCTACGAACCTGGCTCGTATCTGTCCGGCGCGGCCTGGGCTCACGCTCGGCGGATGCGGGCGACCTTGAGACGCTTGCGTCCGGCGCGCAGGAGCAGCCAGCGGCCGCCGATCGGCTCGCCGACCGGCTCGTCCGGCGCGGACACCCGGACGTCGTTGATGGAGAACCCGCCCTGGCTGATCGCCCGGCGCGCCTCGCCGTTGGAGGCGAACAGGCCGCACGCGACGGCAACCCGCAGCGCGCCGCCGGCCACGTCGGCCGGATCCAGCTCGCAGTGGTCGAGGACCTCGTACATGTCGGCCAGGAGGGCCGGGTCGCGGACTGGCTCGCCCCCGAAGGCCGCCCGCGAGAGCGTGACCGCACGCTCGGCGGCGGCCGGCCCGTGGACCTGGGTGGTCAGGTCCAGGGCGAGGAGCCGCTGCGCCGGCCGCTCCTCCGGGCGGGCAGCCTGCTCGGCCTCGACCCGTTCGATTTCCTCCCGCGAGAGCAGGGTGAACCAGCGCAGGTAGACCGCCATGTCCTTGTCGTCGGCGTTGAGCCAGTACTGGTAGAACTCGAAGGGCGAGGTCCGGGTCGAGTCGAGCCAGACCGACGTCCCTTCGGCGGTCTTCCCGAACTTCGCGCCGCTCGGCGAGAGGAGGAGCGGGTAGGCCAGGCCGTGGGCGAGCTCGTCATCGGCGCCGCCCTCCGCCTTGACCTCGCTCCGGCGGATGAGCTCCAGGCCGGCAGTGATGTTGCCCCACTGGTCGGCGCCGCCCATCTGCAGCTCCACGCCGTGGGCCCGATAGAGGTGCCGGTAGTCGGTGGCCTGGAGGAGCATGTAGCTGAACTCGGTGTACGACAGGCCGCGCTCCAGCCGCGTCTGGACGGAATCCTTGGCCAGCATGTACGGGACCGTGAAGTGCTTGCCGACGTCGCGCAGGAACTCCAGCACGCCTATGTCGCCGAGCCAGTCCAGGTTGTTCACGAGCAGGGCGCCGCCCGAGCCCGCAGAGAAGTCGAGGAACCGCTCGAGCTGGCCGCGGATGGCGGCCACGTTGGCGGCGATCGTGTCCCGATCCAGCAGGTTGCGCTCGGCCGACACGCCCGACGGGTCGCCGATCATGCCGGTCGCCCCGCCCACCAGCGCCACGGGCCGGCAGCCGTGGCGCTGGAGCTGGATCAGGCCGAAGATCGGCACCAGGTTACCGGCATGGAGCGAGGGACCAGACGGGTCGAAGCCGTTGTAACCCGCGATCGGACGACCGGTCGCGAGCCGGTCCGGCAGGCCGGGCGTGTGGGCATGAATCATGCCTCGCCAGGTGAGGTCGTGAAGAAGGCTGGCCGGACTCCGCGCTGGCTCGGCCGTCACAGGCAGCCGCCACCGGCCGTCTGGATCGGGGTTACGAATGGCTCACAGGACATCACCAGGACCTATGCTATCGTCCGTCGCGGCATGAATACCAGCCTCGCACGGCGCCAGCGCCACCGGCGAAACGGCAATGGCAGACGCGCCGGCGGCGGGTCTGCCCGCACGGTTGCGATCGTCTTCCCCCTCTTCCTTTTCTCGACGTTCCTGCTCATGGGGGTCGTGGGCTTCGCCGCCGCTGTGAGTGCCTACGGCTTCTACAGCCAGGGCCTGCCCGACCCGAAGACCACCTTCGCCAAGCTCGGCTTCGACGAGCAGACCGTCGTCTATGACCGGACAGGCAAGGTGGAGCTGGCCCGCTTCGGCCAGACTCAGCGGCAGGTCATCGACAAGTTCGAGCAGCTCGGACCCATCCTGGTCGACGCCACGACCTCCATCGAGGACAAGACGTTCTGGGACAACGCCGGCTTCGACCCGCTGGGCATCGTCTCCGCGGCGGTGGACACGGCCCGTGGCCAGGAGCGCGGCGCCTCCACGATCACGCAGCAGCTCGTCCGCGCCCGCCTCCTGCCGGAGAGCGCCTTCACCGGCACGAAGTACGAGCGCAAGGTCAAGGAGATCATCCAGTCGATCCGGCTGACCCAGGAGTTCAGCGGGCTGGAGGGCAAGCAGAAGATCCTCGTCGCCTACCTCAACCAGAACTACTACGGCGACCAGAGCTACGGGGTCGCCGCGGCCGCCAACGACTACTTCGGCGTCAGCGACCTGCACAAGCTGACGGTCGCCCAGGCGGCCATCCTGGCGGCCATCCCCCAGTCGCCGACCGCATTCGACCTCCGCAAGAATGCCGAGGAACAGACCTCCCCGGACGGCAAGCGGACGATGCTCGTGGTGCCCGCCGACAGCCCGATCGTCCTGCGCCGGAATCTCGTGCTCGATCGGATGCTGATCAACCGGGTCCTGACCCGGCCGGACACGACCACCCCGGTCACCGACGCGCAGATCCTGGCCGCCAAGAACGAGCCGGTGATCGTGGCCCCCGACGCCAACTCCGACTGGCGCGCCCCGCACTTCGTGTGGCAGGTGCGCCACGAGCTGGGCACGATCCTGTGCGGCGCCGAAAATGCCGACCACTGCGAGAAGATCGACACGGTCGGCTACCAGGTGACGACCACCCTCGACTGGAAGATGCAGCAGATGGCCGAGCGCTGGGTGAAGGGCGCCGCCATCGCACCCAACCGCGCGAACCCGTCCGCCTACCTCAAGGCCAACAAGATCCCCAACCAGGCCTGGATTCGCGACCTCGTCGGTCGGGGCGTCTACAACGGCGCGCTGGCCGCCATGGACTATCGGACCGGGCAGGTCTATGCCTACGTCGGCAGCGGTGGCTACTACGAGAAGGCCCGGGGCAAGAAGTTCCAGCCCCAGTTCGACGCCCTGTCCGACGGGTGGCGGCAGCCCGGATCGGCCTTCAAGCCGATCAACTACATCACCGGCCTCAACGACAAGTCGACGACGGCCGCCACGATGTACATGGACGTCGTCACCGACTTCGGCGGTGGGTACACCCCGGTCGACGCGGATCGGGCCGAACGCGGACCGGTCCGGATGCGCCAGGCGCTGCAGCTGTCGCTCAACATCCCGGCCGTCAAGAACGCGGCGACGGTCGGCCCGGATCGCGTCTTCGCCCAGGCCCAGAAGATGGGCATCGAGTGGCAGTCCAAGACCAACCCGGGCGGGGTGACGATCGGCATCGGCACGCTGGAGCTGCACTACGCGGACCTGCTCAGCGCCTATGGCGCGATCGCCAACAACGGGGTGCTCATGCCGCGCACGTTCATCCAGGTCGTGCGCGACAGCAACGGCCAGCAGGTCTGGCCGGAGAAGGGCGCCGCGCCGGTCAAGGGCAAGCAGGTCGTCAGTGCGCAGGCCGCCTACATCATGACCGACATCCTCGCCTCGAACACGAACCCCTCGCAGAACCCGTTCTGGTCGCGTCGGGCGATCTACGACGGCGGCGTCCGCCGGCCGGCGACCCTCAAGACCGGTACGACGAACAACGAGATCGACCTGGCCGCCTTCGGCTACCTCGGGCCGCCGAAGGATCCCAAGGCCCCGGCCCTCGTCGTGGGCGCCTGGATGGGCAACAGCGACAACAGCATCCCGCCCCGCGGCACGGTCGCCCTGGAGACGGCGGCGAGCATGTGGCAAGCGTTCCTGACCCAGGCCAGCCACGGCATGCCAATGGCCGATTTCAAGCGCCCATCGGGAGTCGTCGACGCGACCGTCGACGCCTTCACTGGCATGAAGCCCGGACCGTTCAGCAAGCGCACAGTCAAGGAGCACTTCATCCAGGGCACGACGCCGACAGATGTCGACAACACGAAGGTCGCCAAGGACATCGACAAGGCGTCCGGCAAGCTGTGGGCAGAAGGCTGCACCGGGCCCAGGATCTCGAAGGGCTTTCTCGACTTCTCGAAGGTCGAGCCGGCATTTCCCAAGTGGCAGAAGTACACCAAGGGCTGGGCCGCTCGAGCAGCCAAGGGCTCCGGGGTCAGTGGCGGACCCGAGGGAACCCGGACTGCCTACTTCGGGTTCGGGAGCAACCTGCCATTCGGGGCCAGCTGGGGCGCGCCGTTCCCGCCCACGAAGACGTGCACGCCCCCGCCGCCCTCGCCGTCGCCGACTCAGTGCAATCCGGTGTTCGGCTGCCCGAGCCCGTCCGGATTGCCGGAGCCGTCGAGCTCGCCCAAGTCGAAGCCCCGGCTGATGCTGCTCTCCGAGCGGCTTGCCGGCCGGCCCAGGCGGCGCCGGCCCATGCGGCGCCGGCTCAGTAGCCGCGGCGTCAGAGGGCGATGATCGTCGCGCCGTCGCCGCCCTCGCCCCGCTGGCCCGCCCGGACCTCACGAACGAGGGGGTGGCTCGCCGCTTCAGCGCGGACCGCATCGCGCAGGGCCCCGGTTCCCGAGCCGTGGATGATCGTGACGCGATCCAGGCCGGCCAGCGCGGCGTCGTCGAGGTAGCGCCCGAGCGCGTCCAGCGCCTCCTCGACGCGCGCGCCGCGCAGGTCCAGTGAGGCGGCCACCGAGCGGGCCCGGTCGAGTCGCAGTCGCGCCAGGCCGGCGTCGCCATCCCGGGCCGCTTGCCTCGCGACCGCATCGCCGATCGTGCTCCCGCCGACCGCCTCGCGACCGTCGGGGTCCCGGCCGGCTGGTGCCAGCGCCGGCTCCAGGTCCGGAACGTCCACGGTGACGCGCACGCCGCCGGCCTCGAGCGTCGCCCGGCGGCCGCCTCGCTCGAGGGCCGTGATCCGGCCCTCCCAGCCACCGCTCCGGCTGCGTGCCCGCTCGCCCAGTCGCCAGACGTGGGGCTCGGTGACCGGCGGCGGTGGCTGGGCCGGCGCGGCTGGAAGCCGCTCCAGGCGGTCGTCCAATCGGCCGGCCGCCTCGTCGATCGAGCGCGTGGTGACCGTCTCGCGTTCGAGCGTCCGGCGGACGGCGGTCACCTCGTCGCGCACGCCGTCGATGAGTCGCGCCGCTGCCTCGCGCGCCTCGCGGACGGCCGCCTCCCGTTCCTGGTGGGCGCGGTTGCGCTCATCCTGGGCCGCGCGCAGCGCCTCCGTCGCGCGAGCCTCCGCCGCCCTCGCCCGCTCGAGCGCATCGCTCGTCTCGCCCTCCGCCGCCTTGATGGCGGCGAGCGTCGCCTCGAACGTGCGCTGTGACTCGGTCAGTCGCGACCGGGCGTCGGTCACGATCGGCTCCGGCAGGCCCAGCCGTTCCGCGATTGCGAACGCCTGGCTGCCGCCGGGCAGGCCGATCGTCAGGCGGTACGTCGGCGAGAGCGTGTCCAGGTCGAACTCGACCGACGCGTTGCGCGCCGCCGGGGTCGTGTGAGCGTAGGCCTTGAGCTCGGCGTAGTGAGTCGTGGCCGCCACGAGCGCCCCGGCCCGGATGAAGTGGTCCAGGAGCGCCTGGGCGAGCGCCGAGCCTTCGGTCGGGTCCGTCCCGGCTCCCAGCTCGTCGAGCAGGACGAGGCTGTCGGGCCCCGCCGCCTCCACGATTGCCGTGATCCGGCGGAGGTGGCCGCTGAAGGTCGACAGGCTCTGGGCGATCGACTGCTCGTCGCCGATGTCGGCGAACACGTCACGGAACACCGGCAGGCGGCTGCCCGTGGCCGCCGGCACGTGGAGGCCGGCCTGGTGCATGAGCGCCAGCAGGCCCAGCGTCCGCAGCGTGACGGTCTTGCCGCCCGTGTTCGGTCCGGTGACGACGAGCGCCGTGTAGCCATCGCCCAGGCGGGCGTCGATCGGGACGACGTGACCGGTCAGGCCCGGATGGCGGGCGCTCAGCAGGACGATCTCGGGCCGTTCGGCCGTTTCGGCCCGGGTCGCGTCCATCTCGCCGGCGAGCTGCGCCTTCGCGCTCCAGAAGTCGAACCGGGCCAGGGCGGACAACGTCTCGCGCAGGCGCGGTGCGTTGGTGGCGACGAGCACGGACAGCTCGTCGAGGATCCGCTCGATCTCGGCCTGCTCGGCGAGCTGCGCCTCGCGCCAGGCGTTACCCAGCTCGACGACCACGAGCGGCTCCACGAACAGGGTCTGGCCGCTGCCCGACGCGTCATGGACGATGCCCTTGACACGGCCGCGTGCCTCGGCCTTGACGGGAACCACGTAGCGGCCATTGCGGAGCGTGACGATGGGCTCCTGGAGGGCGCCTCCGAGCTCGGATCCGACGAGCGCGTCGAGCCGCCGGCGGAGCCGGTCGTAGGCGACGCGGACCGCCGCTCGCAGGCCGCCCAGACGCGGCGATGCCGTGTCCAGCAGCTCACCGGCCGGGTCGAAGCTTCGGGCCAGCGTGCTCCGCAGCGCCGGCAGCCCATGCAGCTCGCTGCCCAGCTGCCGCAGGAGCGCCCGGCGTTCGTCGGCGAGCGCAGTGGCCAGGCGCGCGGCGGCGTCGAGGGTCTCGGCGATCTCCAGGAACTGGGCCGGGTCCAGCCGGCCTCCGCGAGCGGCCCGGTCGACAGCCGGCCCGATGTCGTGCGCGGCTCCGATGCCGACGCCGGGGCGTTCCACGAGGAGCGCTCGCGCCTGATCGGTCTCGTCCAGGCCCCGGGCGACGAGCACCGGATCGGATGACGGCACGAGCGCCTCGGCCAGCCGCCGGCTGGGCGGGAAGGCGGTGGACTCGGCGAGCCGCTCGCGGACGAGCGGGAACTCGAGCAGGGCGATCGAGCGAGGATCCATCGTCGAGCGGCCGGTCAGGGCTGCGGCGCGTCCGGCCCGCGTGGACCGGGCGTCACGGCCTGCTCGCCCGGGACGAAGTAGCGCCAGGCTCGGCTGACCCAGGGCTCGCCGGCATAGCCGATGCCGATCCGCGGTGAGGTCGCCGCAGCAGGCAGGGGCTCGCCGAGCGGCGCGGTCTCCAGGCGCAGCGGCGATGCCGGGTCGCACAGGTCCATCCCGGTAAGCGTCCGATCGACCGAGAAGGCGGCCGCCACCAGGCCCGGTCCGGACGCCAGGCGGGCCGTCGGGAGGCCGGCGATCCGGTCCCGTGCCCGCCGCACGGCCAGCGGTCCCGTCAGCAGATCGCCCGCGTCGCGCGTTGCCCGCCGCCGGCCAAGCTCGTGGGCGAGCCGAGCTCGGCGCATCGCCCCTTCGCCGGACAGCGGAGCAACGGCCCTGATGAGGATCGCGGCCGGTCGTCCATCCGGCTCGGTCACGACGTTGAGGCAGGCGTACATCCCGTAGACAAGGTACACGTAGGCGATCCCCGGTGGCCCGAACATCACCCGGTTCCGGGCGGTGGGCCCGAACCGGGCGTGCGAGGCCCGATCGTCCCGGCCGATGTACGCCTCGACCTCCACGATCCGGCCGCGGCGTTCCTCCTCATCGGGAGACTCGCGGACGAGCTGTGCGCCGAGCAGCGCGCGAGCGGCTCGTTCGGTCGGGGCCGCGAGGACCGTTCGATCCAGGACGCTCAGCGGACGGCGCGAACGTCCGCCGGCAGGAGGAAGCCCACGAGCGAGTTGAAGCCAGGAATCAGGACGTCGCGGTAGACCTGGGCGGTGTTCGATCGGTCCATCGCATTGAAGATGTCCCGAAGCAGGATGAGCTCACCCCTCGACTGCGGCATCGCCGGGTTCCGGAAGAACGAGTCGAGGATGACGATCACGCAGCCCACGATCAGCAGCGCCTGGACGATGCCCAGCAGGCCGCCGAGCACCTCGTCGGCGAACTTCGCCCGAACGAACAGGTCCTGGTGCCTGTAGAAGCCCTGGATCAGGAGCGAGAAGCCGACGCTGGCGATGAGGAAGACGGCCCCGA
Organism: Candidatus Limnocylindria bacterium; assembly: GCA_035637675.1. Taxonomy (GTDB): domain Bacteria; phylum Chloroflexota; class Limnocylindria; order Limnocylindrales; family CSP1-4; genus C-114. The sequence continues at coordinate 29,322 of DASPWU010000104.1, forward strand.
ACGCGATCATGTAGCTGTACTCGGCCGGGAACTGGTGCCAGTTCTCCGAGAAGAACTTGCCGAGCGGATCGCGGACGTTGGCGGCCAGCAGGTACGAGAACAGGATCGAGCCCAGGCCCAGCAGCCGGCGGATCGTGCCCTGGATGAAGCCCAGCACGAAGGCGATGGCCAGGATCAGGATGATGACGAGGTCGAAGAGGTTGAGGCCGCGAATGAAGCTGACGATATCCACGGGCCCCTCCGGCTGCCACGCGCCCGGCGCCGCCCGGGACGCGCTGATCGCGACGGTCCGGCGAAAGGCGGGCCAAGGGTAGCAGCGCGTCTCGCGCGGTCGCAACCTACCCGAACGGGGCAGGACCGGCGGGAACCCCACTCGGTGCCCGCCTCAGGCGCGGAGTCGAGCCCCTGCCTTCTCCAGTGTCGCGGTCACGGCCACCACGGCCTCCTCGACCTCTGCTTCTGTCAGCGTTCGGTCCGCCTGGAACGTCAGCCGGAAGGCGAGGCTCTTCTCGTGCTCTCCGAGCGGCGTGCCGCGATAGACGTCGAACAGGCGGACATCCGCCAGCAGGGGGCCGCCGGCGGCGGGAATGATCGCCTCGACCTCACCCGCCGGGCGGTCCTCGCTCACGACGACGGCGACGTCCCGCTCCACGGCCGGGTGGCGCGGCACCGGCCGGGCCTTGACGACCGCCAGCTGGCCACCGGACAGGCCGGCAACGGACAACTCCGCGACGACGATCCGCGAGACGCGCAGGTCCAATTCCTCGACGAGTCGCGGATGGAGCTCCCCGACCCAGCCGACGAGGTCCTGTCCGGCGCGAGCGACGGCCGTTCGTCCTGGATGGAACGTCCCGGCCGGCCGGGCCGCGGCGAAGGCCACCCCATCGATGCCGAGCTCGGCCGCCAAGAGCTCGATGATGCCCTTGGCGTCGTCCAGATCGTAGAGACGAGTGGGCCGATTCGGGGCCAGCGGCTCGGCCGGGCCGGTCAGGGCGAAGGCCAGCCGCCACCACTCCTGGGGACCCTCAGGGGTCCTCCCATAACCCTTGCCGATCTCGAAGACCGCGATGTCCGCGCGGCCGCGGCGCACGTTGGCATGGACGACGTCGAGCAGGCTGTCGATGAGCTGCTGGCGGAGGACAGAGTGATTGGCCGACAGTGGGTTGGTCACCCGGATCGGTGCGCCGCCCGCGGCGGCCTCGCCCGGCGGTGGCGGTCCGGCGTCGCCCGGCCAGCCCAGTCGTTCGAATCGGTCGGGTGCCACGAGTGCGTACGTCACGACCTCGCGCAGCCCGGCCCCCGCCAGCACATCGCGCACCGCATCGCGGACCTCGATGGGGGCGCGGCGGTAGGACGGCATCGCGGTGTGCGGGAGCGTGGCCGGGATCGACTCGTACCCGGCGACGCGGGCGATCTCCTCGGCCACGTCGGCCTCGATCGCCAGGTCCCGCCGCCAGGTCGGGACGAGCGCCGCGATCGCCTCTCCGGGAACCGGATCGATGGCAATGACGCCGGGCTGCAGGGCCACGATCACCGGCTCGCCGGCACCCGCAGCTTCCGTCTCGATCCCGACCCGCTCGAGGAGCGCGCGCTGCTCGTCCGGCTCCAGCTCGGTGCCGATGAGGCGGTTGACGCGACCGGGGCGGAACGCAACCCGGACCGGGCCGGGCTCGTCCGGCGCGGTGTCGATCCGTCCCGGCGCCACCGTCCCGCCGGCCCAACTCGCGATGAGCCCGGCAACGCGATCCGCACCGATGCGCGCGAGGCGCACCTCCTGGCCCTTCTCGAAGCGCAGGCTTGCCTCCGAGCGCAGCCCGTAGCGGTGGCCGGTCCGGCGGATGGAGATCGGATCGAAGATGGCGGACTCGATGATGACGTCGCGGGTCGCCTCGCTGACCTCGCTCGCGGCGCCGCCCATGACGCCGGCGATGGCCAGGGCGCCACCCGGATCGGCGATGACGAGCGTCTCGGGGTCGAGCACGCGCTCGGTGTGGTCGAGCGTCTCGAGACGCTCCCCCGCCGCCGCCCGACGGACGATGAGGCGCCCGTCGCGAATGGTCGCCGCGTCAAAGGCGTGGGTTGGCTTGCCGAGCTCGAGCATCACGTAGTTGCTCGCGTCGACGGCGTTGCTGACCGGCCGCATGCCGGCCGCCTGGAGCCGCATCTGGACCCGGTCCGGGGCGGGTCCGACCCGAATGCCCGCCACGTAGCGCCCGACGAATCGGGTGCACAGGTCCGGCTCGACCACCTCCACGGAGAAGAGCCCGTCGGCGGCTGGGCCGGCTTCCTCGAGATCGGCGGACGGGAAGTGGACCGGCGCGCCTGTCTCGGCCGAGACCTCGCGGGCCAGGCCGACCAGGCACAGCGCGTCGCCCCGGTTGGGCTTGACGTCGACGTCGAGCACTGTGTCCGCGTACAGGTCGCTCAGCTGGCGGCCGATCGGGGCATCCGGCGGCAGGATGAGGATGCCGTCCGCGTCGGTCGTGAGGTGCAGCTCGTCCCCGGAGCAGAGCATGCCGTTGCTGACGACGCCCATCTTCTCGGTCCGCTCGATCCGCCGACTCCCGGGCAGCACCGCGCCCGGGAGCGCGACCGGCACGCGCTGGCCGGGCGCGATGTTCGTGGCGCCACAGACGATCGACAGGGGCTCGCCGTCACCGACCCGCACGGTCGTGAGGGACAGCCGGTCCGCATTCGGATGCCTGGCCACGGTCAGCAGCTCGCCGACGACGACGTCGCGCCAGTCGGCTCCCCAGCGCTCGATATTCTGGACCTCCATGCCCAGCCGGGTCAGCCGGTCGGCCAGCTGGTCGGGCGTGAGGTCGAGGTCGACGTAGTCGGAGAGCCACGACAACGGGACTCTCACCGGAACTGCTCCAGGAACCGCAGGTCGTTGTCGAGGTAGTAGCGCAGGTCGTTGACCGAATGGCGCAGGTTGGCGATCCGCTCCACCCCCATCCCGAAGGCGAAGCCCTGGTAGCGCTCGGGGTCGAGACCGCCGTTCCGGAGGACCACGGGATGGACCATCCCCGCTCCGAGAATCGTCATCCAGCCGGTCCTCGAGCAGGCCGGACAGCCGACGCCGCCGCACACCACGCACTCCACGTCGAACGCGACCGACGGCTCGGTGAAGGGGTAGTAGCCAGGCCGGAACCGGGTCCGCTTGCCGTGGCCGAACATCGCGTCGGCGAACTGGACGAGGAGGCCGCGCAGGTCGCCGAGGGTCGTTCCCTCGTCGATCATGAGGCCCTCGACCTGGAAGAACTCGGTCTGGTGGCTGGCGTCGATCGCCTCGTAGCGAAAGCACCGCCCCGGCAGAAGGGCCCGGATGGGCGGCGGCTCGGACCGCATGACCCGGATCTGACCTGGCGACGTGTGGGTGCGGAGGAGGTACCCGTCGATGTCGACGTACAGCGTGTCCCACAGGTCGCGGGCAGGGTGGTCGGGCGGCATGTTGAGCAGCTGGAAGTTGGTGACGTCGTCCTCGATCTCGGGACCTTCGTAGTCCACGAAGCCGAACTGGCCGAAGATCCGGCTGATCTCGCGGGCGGTCTCCACGATCGGATGGAGCGAGCCTCGCGGCGGGCGCCTGCCGGGCGTCGTGACGTCGACGGCCTCGGCCGCGAGGCGAGTCTCCAGGGCTGCCGAGGCCAGGATGGCCCGGCGCTCGGCGAACGCGGCCTCGATCGCCGCCTGGACCTCGTTGACGATCGCACCCACCCGCGGCCGGTCGTCGGGAAGCAGCTGGCCGATCCCGCGCAGCACCACCTTGAGCTCGCCCTTCTTGCCGAGATAGGCGACCTCGAGCTCGTCCAATGCGGCGAGGTCTGTCGCGCCGGCGACGTCCGCCAGGGCACGCTCGCGCAGACGCTCGAGATCGCCACGCAAGGCCTGGAGTTCCACGCTCACCCTCTCGCCCTGCCGCCGGGCCGCCGGGCCAAGCCCGGCGCAGCGGAACGCACCCCGCGACGCCGGGCGCCCGTCGCGCGGGCGCTCATCGTGCCGGGCGTCGCATCGCGCTAGGCGCCCTTGGCGACCTCGACGATGCGCTGGAAGGTGGCGGCGTCGCGCACCGCCAGGTCGGCCAGCATCTTGCGGTCGAGCGCCACGTCAGCCTTCTTGAGGCCCGCGATGAACCGGCCGTAGGTGAGCCCGTGGAGCCGCGCGGCCGCGTTGATCCGCACGACCCAGAGCCGCCGGAGCTGGCGCTTGCGCTGCTTGCGATCGCGAGTGGCGTAGGCCATCGCGTGGAGGAGCGCCTCGCGGGCTGGCTTGACGAGCCGCGACCGCGTCCCGCGGCGACCCTCGGCGTCGTCCAGAAGGCGCTTGTGGCGCTGGTGGGCCGTGACGCCCCGCTTGACTCGTGCCATGGCTGGCCTGTGCTCCTAGAGGTACGGCAGCAGGCGGCGAACCTGCCTGGCGTGCTCGGGCCCGATGACGCTCTTCCCCGCATAGCGGCGGGTTCGGCGGGATGACTTGATCTCGAGATGATGACCGCGCCACGACTTGACGCGCACGATCTTTCCGCTGCCGGTCGCACCGAGGCGCTTCTGGGCCGCCTTGTGACTCTTCATCTTGGGCACTGCGGCCTCACTCTCCTGTCGATGCTGCGGTCGGCGTGTCGGCCGAGGCGGCGGGTTTCGTTCTCGTGCGTGGCTTGGCGGCCACCGCGGTTGATGCCGGCCGATCCGATCGTGCTGCCGGGGCCTCCGGCGTGGCGGCTCTCGCCGCCGGCTCGGCCGGTGCTGTCCGAGCTCGCCGGGGCGCCGCCGGTACCTCTGGTGCTGCGGCCGTCTCCGCCGGTTCTCCTAGTCGTGGTGGTGCTGCTGGTTCTGCCTGAGGTTGCGGCGGAGCGGCCATCGGCTCGGGCGCCACGGCCGTCGCCTCCGGTGCCGAGACGGTCGCCTCCGGTGCCGCGACCGTCGCCTTGGCGGGGGTGGCTGGAGTCGCCTGCGTTTCGGGGGCCTGGCCGTTCGTCGCCGCCGGCTTTGGTGCCGCGACCGGCACCCTGTCGCCGGCCGGCTGAGGCGTCTCATGTGCCTTGGGCTTATGGGTCGACGCCACCGTGACGTGCATCGACTTGCCCTCGAGCAGCGGCATCCGCTCCACCAGGCCGTGATCCTTGATCCGCTCCGTGAACCTCTCGAGCAGCGCCCGCCCGATCTCCGGGTGCGTCAGCTCACGTCCACGGAACTGAACCGCGACCTTGATTCGATCGCCATCCTCCAGGAACTCGATCGCGCGCCGGACCTTCGTGTCGAAGTCGCCTCCACCGATCTTCGGCTTGAGACGGACCTCCTTGAAGGTGACCGAGCGCTGCTTCCGCTTGGCTTCCTTCTCGCGCTTCGTCAGCTCGTACTTGTACTGGCCGAAGTCAAGAAAGCGCGCCACCGGGGGCTGCGCCATCGGGGCGACCTCTACGAGGTCGTACCCCCGCTCCTGCGCCATTGCGAGAGCCTGCGGCGTGGGCATCACGCCCAACTGGGCTCCCTCTTCGTCGACGACTCGGACCTGTGGGATCCGGATCATCTGGTTTATGCGCAGGTCTCGGCTGATGGTCAAACCCCTTCGTGCTGTGGCTCGTGCTCAGTGCGAAACTCGCACCAACACGGCGGCCCGGGCGCGGGCGCCCGCGGAGGATAGCACAGGGCTTCTGAGCCGGGCAATCGCCGCTCCGAGGGTGGGAAATCGGCCCTTCCCGCCGACATATTCCGAGCAAGCTTACGCGGGCGCACGGGCTCGGTGAGATGGCGGAAGACGAGCGAGCGGAGCCTGGCTGTCGGGGTCCGGGAAGGGTTCGGGCCGCGGCGACGCCGGCGCTCGCGCACCGATTCCGTCTTGTGGAGGCCCGGGAGGCCAGTCGCGAGCAGCTCGGCTGAGCGTAGCCTGCACGGTAATCATGCTCGGAATGCGGGAGACGTTGGGTTGCCTTTCTCCCCGGGTCGTCATTCGACCGAGCGCATGTAGCGCCTCGGAGGCTCGCTGTTGGCCACGCGCCCGAATGGTTCGAGCACCCTGGCTGCACCCGATTCGTCGGACCGTAACCGTCGAAGGGTCCGCACGTCATCAATGGGGCAAGTCCCCGATGGATGAGCGTAGATTGTGGGACGGCTCGAATGACACGTCGTCGACTGATGCTTGGCTTCGCCGTACTGGTCGTCGCCCTGACGGCCGGCTACCTGGTGGTCGGAATGGGGATCTACGACCAGCTGTCGGTGGCTCATCCCAACTGCGACGGGCTCTGGAGCGGCCAGACGCCCGCCTCGTACGCCGTCAGAGGTCTGGACGCACATCCCTTCCTGATGCCGCATTACCAGCCAGAGACGATCTCCAGCCGCGATCCGGGCATCTCGCTGAGCGCCTGGTGGATCCGCTCAGATGCAGGCGAGACGGCGCCGGCCGTCGTCATCGTCCACGGCCTCAACTCGTGCAAGCGCGCCAGCGACCTGCTGCTGGCGGCCGGCATGCTCCACCGGCACGGCTACTCGGTGCTGCTCTTCGACCTCCGCAACCACGGCGACTCGACGATCCAGAATGGCCGATATGCGGGCGGTACGAAGGAGTACCGGGACGCGCTCGGCGCCTGGGACTCGTTGGTCGCCGGGAAGGGCCTCGCGCCTGCCCACGTGGGCCTGATGGGTTTCTCGCTGGGAGCGGCGACCGCGCTCATTGCGACCGGCGAAGAACCGCGCGTTCCCGCCCTGTGGGAAGACAGCGGCTACGCGGACGTCGGCGCCGCCATCCGGGCCGAGCTCGCGCGAAACGGCTACCCGACGTGGTTCGAGTATGCGGCGTATGTCGCGGCGCGGGTCGAGACCGGCGACGACCTGACGACACTCAGCCCGGCTCGCGCCGTGATCAAGCTCCATGGCAGACCGCTGTTCATCACACATGGCACCGCGGATACTCGACTCAGCGTGCAATACGCGGCAGATCTGGCGAACGACTACCGTGCCGGCGGCGGCACTGTCGATCCCTGGATCGTGTCCGGCTCGGAGCACGTTGCCGCGATCATCGACCACCCGACCGAGTACGAGCAACGGCTGGTCGCGTTCTTCGACCGGACGATCGGGCCGCCGTAGAGGGTCGAATCAGAGCCTTCACCTGTTCAGGACGGGCGCCATGCAGGCTACGCAACGTTCGCGGCACGATCTCGTGCGACACGCAGCCGATTCCGCGCGAATCGCGGACTGATCACGCGCGTTCGTCGTTGTTGTGTTGCGTGAGGCGCATGTGCCTGGCCGGCGGATGAGTCAGTCGACCGTGCGCTTGCCGGTCTCCGCCGCGAGACGGTCGGCCAGGGCCTCCCAACCCTCGGCGGGCTGCTGCTCGCCAGCGCGCGTTCGCGGGGCGGCAGTGCGCGCCTCCACCTCTCGGTCGCCGAGCACGAGCATGTACGGCACCTTCTGTTCGGTGGCAAGCCGGATCTTGTTCTGCATCCGGTTGTCCGAGCGATCGACCTCGACGCGGAGGCCCCGCGACCGCAGGACACCGGCGAGCTCGTCGGCCGCCTGCACGTGCCGGTCGGCGATCGGAATGACGACCGCCTGAATTGGCGCCACCCACAACGGAAGCGCTCCGGCGAAGTGCTCGAGGAGGATCCCGATGAAGCGCTCGATCGAGCCGTAGATCGCGCGATGGATCGCGATCGGTCGCTGCGGCTGGCCGTGCTCGTCGATGTAGGTGAGGTCGAATCGCTCCGGAAGCATGACGAGGTCGGCCTGGATCGTCGCCATCTGCCACTCGCGCCCGAGTGCGTCGTCGATGTAGATGTCGATCTTGGGCGCGTAGAACGTGCCATCCTTCGGCTTCAGCTTGTAGTCACCGCCCGCTCGGTCGAGCGCGGCCTTGACGAGTCCTTCCGCACGCTCCCAGAGGGCGGGATCGCCGATCGCCTTGTCCGGCTTCGTCGCATAGGCAAAGCGCGGTTTCAGCCCGAACCACGAGTACGCCTCGCGGACCTCGCCCAGGAGTGCCTCGATCTCGTCGGCCAGCTGGTCCGGCCGGACGTAGATGTGGGCGTCGTCCTGGATGAACTGGCGAACCCGCGTCAGCCCGGAAAGCGTTCCTGAGCGCTCGTTGCGGTGAAGCCGGCCGTACTCGCTGTAGCGGATGGGCAGGTCCCGATACGAGCGCACTTTCGAGCGGTAGATGAACGTGCTCTCCGGGCAGTTCATCGGCTTGAGGCCGAAAGCGTGGTCCTCCGACAGCACCCTGAACATGTTGTCGCCGTACAGATCCCAGTGCCCCGACTGCTGCCAGAGCTTCTTGTCGACGAGGATCGGCGTGCTGACTTCCTGGTACCCGCGCCGGGCCTGGAGCTCGAGCATCGCCCCTTCGAGCGTCCGCCAGATCGTCTGGCCCTTGGGGTGCCAGAAGGCCGACCCGGGGCTAACGTCGTGGAAGCTGAACAGGTCCAGCTGGATGCCCAGGCGGCGGTGGTCGCGCTTCTTCGCCTCCGCGCGCCGCCAGAGGTAGCGGTCGAGGTCCTCCTGAGTTTCCCAGACCGTCCCGTAGATGCGCTGCAGCATTGGCCGCTTCTCGTCGCCGCGCCAGTACGCGCCCGCGACGGCGAGGAGCTTGAACGGCCCGATCCTGCCCGTGGAGGCGACGTGCGGGCCCTTGCACAGGTCCACGAACGAGCCGTGCTCGTAGAGCGACGTCGGCGGCATAGGGCTGCCGTCGGCCTTGGCCCGCGCGGCGAGGTCGTCCAGGATTTCCACCTTGAACGGCTGATCGCGCTCGGCGAAGAAGGCACGCCCCTCGTCGGGTGCCAGCTCACGCCGCACGAAGGGGTGGTCGGCCCTGATGCTTTCGGCCATGCCCGCCTCGATCTTCTCGAGGTCGGCCGGCGTCAGCGCCCGCGGCAGCTGGAAGTCGTAGTAGAACCCGTCGGCGATCGCCGGACCGATGCCCAGCTTCGCGTCCGGGAACAGGTCCATGACCGCCTCGGCCATGACGTGGGCGGCCGAGTGGCGCATGGCGTCGAGATCGCTGTGCGCGCCGGCATCCAGGAGCTCGTCTGCCGAGCCGCGCTCGGGAGCCTCGAACTCCTCTTCCGCCTCCTGGGCCACCGCGCCCTGTGCCGGTGCCTCCTGCGCCACATCCTTCGCCATCTTCAACCTCCCGAGAAACACGACACCTCTCGTCCATCGACAGGACGAGAGGTGCTCTCTCGCGGTCCCACCCGCCTTCACGGCCGCTGCCGGCCGTGCGCTCGTGCCGCGCTAACGGGCGGACCCGGGCCGGTTCGCCGGCCGCTCACGGGTGGTGCCTGGATCGGGATCCGCCGCCGGGCTCGCAGCCGTGGCCCGGCTCTCTGGTGGCGTCCTCCGATCGGCCTGTCCCGATCATCGCGTTCAGTCTGTGGTGGGCGACACTGGACTCGAACCAGTGACCTCTTGCATGTCAAGCAAGTGCTCTAACCAGCTGAGCTAGCCGCCCGTGCGACGCGGTTCCGTCGCGCCGCTCGGGGATGATACCGCAGCGGCGCGACGACGAATATCTCGAGGATTGCCGGGCTCCGGGGTTATTTGTAGAGGACGTAGACGCCCGGCTTGATCGGGCTGTCGTCCTCTGGCATTCGGACGTAGGCCACGAGGAGCCGTCCGGTCGCCGGGTCCAGCCGGATGACCGGCGACACAACCCAGCCAGTCGCCAGGCGCTTGCTGTGCCAGGAGCCGGTCGCGCTCTTCGTGTAGTACGTGAGGCCGGGATTGGCGAGGAGGACCAGATGGACGTCGTTGGTCGCGCCCGCGATCTGGAGCGATGCGACGCCCCTCTGGCTCGTAAAACGCTGGACCTTCCAGGCGCCGCTGGCATTGGTCGCGTAGTACATCCCGGCCTTCGGGTCTTCGGCGGATCCCATTCCGCACGCCGCATCCTCGAGGGGGGGATCCCGTGTCCAGACCACGTGGGCCCGGTCGCGATCGTCGAGCACGAGCACCGGCGCCGAGGCGACCTCGCTGCCCGGAATCACCG
>DASPWU010000105.1:0-48036 GCA_035637675.1 Candidatus Limnocylindria bacterium
GCCGTCGCAGGCCGAATAGCCGCAGTCGGCCGGCGCCTCACCCCGGCCCGTTCCGCCTGACGGGACGCGTCGGCGGGGTACGTCGGTCAGGTGGGCGCATGGCCCTCTCGTGGTATGGCCAGGGCCAATTGGGCGCTGCCATACTACCGGCCGTCGCACCGCGCGCCCCAAGACGGGGAGAATCCCAGACCGCCGCCCCTGGCAGGCGTCCGAGCCGGCTCACCCGTTTCGGACTACCTTCACGCCCCGTCTTTGCGTTCCTGCCGCGGGTGGACCAAACCACCGTCGCCGCGCCTCAGCGCGCGGCGTTCCGGCTGTGAGGAGGCAAGACATTGCGGTTGGTTCGCAACGGCGCCCAGCGGGCGTCCAGTCGAAGCGGCAATCGGCGGCGCAATGCGCTCGCCGCCCTGCTCATGGCCCTGGCCTGCCTGAGCGCCATCCCACCGGCGGCCAGCGCCGCCACCATGAAGGTCGTCATCGTCGTCGGGCCCGTCGAGTCGATGACCAGCACGTATATCTACGACGCGAGAGTCCTCGCGAAGCAGGCCCGCTCGTACGGTGCCGCCGTCACGGAGATCTATAGCCCGTACGCGACATGGTCCCGGGTGCGGTCCGCCGCGCAGGGCGCCAATCTGTTCATCTACCTCGGCCACGGCAACGGCTGGCCCAGCCCGTACGCGCCGTTCAACACGAAGACCAAGGATGGGCTCGGCCTGAACGCCACGTCGGGCAGCGGCAACTACAACAACAAGTATTACGGTGAGTACTACCTCATCAACTACATCCGCCTCGCCCCGAACGCCGTGGTGATCCTGAACCACCTGTGCTACTCGGCCGGCAACTCGGAATCGTGGCAGCCCAATCCGACGAGGACAGTCGCCAAGCAACGCATCGACAACTTCGGCGCCGGCTTCCTGCGAACGGGCGCCCGCGCCGTCTTCGCCGAGGCTCGCAACAAGGCCGGCTACATCCTCTATTCGCTGTTCCGGACGAACCGGACGATGCGCCAGATCTTCTGGAGCTCGCCACTGGCAACGCGGAGCTACTCGTTCACATTCAGCTCGAGTCGAACGAGCGGCATGACCGCAATCTCCGATCCGTACGCGCCCAGTCGCTACTACCGGTCGGTGATCGGCAAGCTGGACATGACGGCGGCGACCTGGCGCTAGGCCTCGGCTGCCCGTAACCACCCGGCGACTGACCCCCAGCGGTCGCCGCCCCGCGCCTTCGGGCCGCCACGTCGACGTCACCGGGGCCGCGCAAGCTCGTCGCGGTCCCGGGGCGTGCGCGCGTCGTCGTTCCGCCTGCCTGCGGATCGGACGTTGCGGTCCTGGCGGCGGCCTGGACGATTCCCCGTTGCCTGCGCGCGCCACGATCCATCGCTGGCCGCACGGACCGGTACCTCTGGCGCGTGCCGAACGCGGACGAACGGTCCATGGCCACCGGCGGCGCGTCCGGACGACGATGAGCCCTCCAGATGTTGCATCCAGTTCGGTCGCGGCGTGCCCTGTCGACCGGGGGCTTTCTGCTGCTCCTGTGCCTGCTCTGGGTCGGCGCCTTCGTTCCGCCGGCCGCAGGATGGTGGGGCGTGCCGCACGCTCGGCCCTACTCGCCCGGCAGCCGGTTCGGCGTGGACACCAACCTCCTGTCGCGGTCACGCCTGTCGGTATGGGCAATCGACCGGTATCTCGCCGGAACGACGCCGCTGCCGCCGCTGGGCGCCGCGTTCATGGCGGCAGAACGTCGCTACGGGATCAACGCCCGCTACCTGGTGGCCCACGCGATGCTCGAGTCGGGCTTTGGGACGTCCGACATCGCCCGGTACGCGCACAACCTGTTCGGCTACAACGCCTTCGATCGCGACCCATGGCACTATGCCTCGCGGTTTCGGTCGTACGAGGACGGGATCGACCGCATCGCCCACCGGATCCGCGACGACTATCTCGATCCACGCGGTCGCTGGTGGGGCGGGGCGCCCACCCTCCGCGGGATGCGCTACTACGCGAGCGACCCCAACTGGGAGCGCAAGATCGTGGCGATCGCCGCCGGCCTGAACCTGCCGACGCTGACCGCCCTCGGCGTGCGGTTCGGCGGCCTGATCGCCAGGGACAACCTCCGAGCCGGCGCCCGGATCACCCTCACGATCGGCCTCGAGCCGGGACGCGAAGGGCTCCCGGCCGGCATCCGTTTCGTCGTCCGCTTCCGGCCACTCTCGATCGGCGAGGCGGATCCCGCCACGGCGCACATGGCTGCCTTGCCGCGCTCGCTGGCGGCCCCGGCGTTTACCTCGCCAGCGGCCGTCACGATCGGCTCGCGGGCGGTCAACCTGACGGTCGTCGCGCCGTCGTGGCCCGGCCAGTACGCGATTGACGCCATCGTGCTCGACAAGGATGGAACGCCGCTGCCGGATGCGACCCGGCTGAGCATCGGATCGGCGGTCACCCGGGTGGTGCCTCGGGACGCGGTGACGTACAGCGCGACGCAGGTCCAGGGCCACCTCCGCCTCAGGGCGACGAACGTCGGCGTGGCAGCCATTCGGGCCGTGGCCGGCACCGCGGACACGGTTGCAAACCAGCCGAGCCAGCCGAGCCAGGCAAGCCAGCCGAGCCAGCCGAGCCGGCCGAGGGCCGTCGTGGAAGCTTGGGGGCTGCCCTTGACGGGCGGCGAGCCGCTCCTGCTGACCCGGTCGTATCTCGTCTCGGACCTGGCCCCCGGCGGCGCGATCGATGTCGCCACGGGCGACCTGGAATCGATCCTGCCAGCCGTGGTCGTGGTGACCCTCCGCCCCGCCGGCTCGGCTGTCGTTCCGCTCGGACCGCCCGCGGTCTTCCGCGTCGAGACCGCCGATCCGGGCAGCAGACCGACGAAGGCTGCCGCGGACGCGCGGCTCGTCCTCCAGGTGAGCAGGCTCACACCGCTCGACCCGGTATCGGCGCGGCTGCTCGCCGTGGCGGCCAGGAGCCGCAAGGGCGTCGCCAGCCTGACGGCGCCCGTGACGGTCACGAACAGCGCTGACGGCGGATCCGGACCGTCTGCCATCGTCCACGTCCGATCACCCCTGCCGCCCGTCCCGGTCGCCGGCGACCCGGCCAGTACGGTGCGTGCCCAGCTGCGGGCGGAGCAGTCAGGCAAGGCAGCTGGCGTGACCCTCAGCCTGGATGCCGTCCCGGTCGGCGGCTCGGCGGCCGAGGAGCTGGTCGCTACCGAGTCGATCGATCGCGGAAGCCGGCCGACCTCCACGGTTCTCGAGGCCAGCCTCGAGGTCGCCCCGGATCCCGCCGGAGCGGCGGTCTACCTCGCCGTTGCCCGGCTGGTCGTCATCGACGCGCGCGGCATGGCCCGCACGGATCCCCAGGTCTTCTGGCTCATCGTTCCCGGCACGGTCCCGGCCGCAACGGGTTCGACGACCGCTCCGGTCCCGACCCAGAAGCCCGTCCCCAAGCCCAAGCCGCGCCCCAAGCCGAAGCCACGCCCACGCCCCGCCGCCCCGAGCTACCGGATCCACATCGTGGTGGCGGGCGAGACGCTGTGGTCGATCGCCCAACGATCGGGCTGGTCGATGATCGCGATCCGGCGGCTCAACCCGTGGGTCGATCGAGTTGGTCTCCACCCCGGCGACGCGCTCAAGATCCCGATCTGAGGCTCGCGGCGGTCAGTCGCGCCCGACTCGCGCGCCGCGCACCTCGCGCGCCGCTCGCAGGACGGGATCCTGGCGCCATCTCAGCGCCGACCATACGTCGTCGATGGCCACCTGCGAGACCGGGTCGAAGCCGGCGGCCCGGACGAGGGCCCAGCCCTGATCGCGATTGATGTCGGTGTCGACGTGCGGGCCGCGCCTGGGGTAACTGATCCACAGCGTGGTTTCGGGGCGCAGGCCCGCTACCACGGCTGGCCAGGATTCGCCCAGCTCCGCCTGGTCGCGCACGAAGACATGGACGACGTCGGCTTCGGCGGCCGATTCGGGCACCACCTGTGCGCCGTCGGGCAAACCGCCGAGCAGGGTGACGTAGTCGCCGGGCGGGTTCACGGCCTTGACTCGCTGGCCGGGCCTGATCAGCAGCTTGCGGGCGATCCGGCTGTCGGTCATGCGTCCTCACTCTCGCTCGAATCGCGCCTGGTAATCGACAGTGAAGTCCAGGCGAGTACCATCCTGCCATGGCCACCACGACGATGCCCGATCGACTCCATTTCACCGGCAACGAGGAGGCGGACCGGCTCCTCGTCACGGATCCCCTGGCGCTGCTCATCGGCTTTGCGCTCGACCAGCAGGTCCCCGTCCAGAAGGCCTTCAGCGGCCCGCTGGAGATTCGCCGCCGGCTCGGCACCCTCGACGCGGCCGGGCTGGCCGCTCTGGACCCGGAATCGTTCGCTGCGGCGTTCCGCGAGCGGCCGGCCATCCACCGCTTCCCGGCCGCGATGGCCGGCAAGGTCCAGGCGCTCTGCGCGGCGATCGCCCGCGATTACGACAACGACGCCTCGCGGATCTGGACGGAGGCGAAGGACGCCCGCGACCTGGAGCGGCGCCTGTTGGGCCTGCCGGGCATCGGCCAGATGAAGGCGAAGACCCTGCTGGCCATCCTGGGCAAGCGCTTCGGTATCAAGCCGCCGGGCTGGGACGAGGTCGCGCCAAGCCACCCCACCCTCGGCGACGTCGATTCCCCAGAGGCCCTCGCGCGCTACCAGGCCGGCAAGCGCGCTCACAAGGCCGCCGTGCGTGCCGGCCGCTCCGAGAGCGAGGCCCGAGAGGCTGCCATGGCCGCCTCCGATTCGCCCGGTTCGCCCGGCTGAGCGCAGCCGCTTCGCGCCTGCCGGGTCGCCTCTCCGCGCCCGGCTTCTCAGCGACGGAGTATGATTGCGGAGTCAACAACATCGGAGGGGTCGGGCGCTGCCATCGCGCATCCGATCGAGAGGGGACGAGGCCCGCAGCCGATCAATGGACGACCGCATTCGCCGCGCTCTGTCGCGCGGCCACCGTATCGACATCACCACGACGGGCCGGCGATCGGGCCGGCCGCGCCGGATCGAGATCGTCTTCCACTCGATCGACGGCCGGATCTACGTCTCCGGGACGCCGGGCTTCCCGCGGTCATGGCTGGCCAACCTTCGAACGGACCCGCAGTTCACGTTCCACCTCAAGGGCGCGGTCCAGGCGGACCTGCCCGCGGTCGCCCGACCCATCGACGATGAGGCTGAGCGTCGCCGGGTCTTCGCCGAGATCGTCAAGGTCTGGACGCGCATGGACGTCGAGAGGATGATCCGCTCCAGCCCGCTCATCGAGGTCACGTTCCCCGATCTGGCGGCCTGAGCCGGAATCGAACGACCCACGCCGGTCAGGCGTGGGTCGACTCGGTGTTTGCCGGTGTCCGGGAGGAGCGACGACGCGCGGTCGAGCTCGAAGCCCCGGATCACCCCGCGCTGCCGGCGCGAGTGTCGCTGCTGATGTTCCCCGCTCGGGGGAGGGAGGCGAGGTTGCTCGAGCCGCGCGACGCGTCCGCCGTGTTCGGCAGCGACGAGACGGGCAACCGATCTCGAACGCTCCGACGGGTCCGGGGTTCCGGCTGGCGGCGCAATTCCGACATGCTCGGCGACTCCTCTAGGCGCGGAATCTTACTCCATCCGGGCACTCGAATCCAGCCCTGAACCTGGCCAGGGGTGTGCGGCGGGGGTAGAATGGTGGGTCCAACGGCCCGCGACGCGGCGGACACGGTGCCCGTCGGACGAGCCGCGCGCGATAACGGAGATGGCCCGTGAATGCTTTCATCGTGGAGCTTCCCAACAAGCCGGGCGAGCTCGCCCGGATCACGGAGTCGATCGCCCAGAAGGGGATCGACATCACCAGCTTCAGTGGCGCGACCTGCGGCGACAGCGGCAGCGTGGCGCTCCTGACCAACGACGAGGCGGGCACGCGGAGCACGATCCAGGCCGCCGGCTTCCGGGTGCGCGAGATCGAGGTCGTGCCGGCGTCGTTGGAGAATCGTCCCGGGACGCTGGCCGAGGCGGCCCGCCGGCTGGCCGATGCCGGCGTGAACATCGAGGCAGCGCTGCCGACCGGCATGTCCGGCAACAACGTGACGGTCGCGTTTGCGACGAGCGACCCGGCCAAGGCACGACAGGCTCTCGGCGAGAAGGTCCTCACCGGCATGTCCGGCTGAGGTTCGCCGCTGGCGACCCCTCGACGCGTCGGGGATCGCACGAGGCCCCGGCCCATGGCCGGGGCCTCGTCATGCATGGCACCAAATGCCCAATTCGGGTGTATTCCTGACAGTTCCTGGCATGTTCGATCGGTACAGTTTGGGCATACACGACGCGGTTTTGGAGACCGCCGGCGAACCCGAGGTGCAGTCGGATGCTCAGCCTGGAATTGGGACGTCTCGTCCACGAGGAACGCCAGAAGGAGATCGAGGAGAGGCTCCGGACAAGGCTTCTGCTGACGCCGCTGGAGCCGGATCGGCCGCGTCCCGGCGAAGCCCGACCACATGCCCGCCTGGTCGACGAGCCGATGCTGGCGCGACGCGGCGTCCTCGGGTCGCGCTAGGGCGTGACGCCGCGACCGGAGGCGCCGGTGGCGATCGCGACCGCGTCGGCCCGCGACGGCTCGCCGGCCGGCGAAGGCCCATTGCTCTGGACGTCGGGATAGCGTTCGAGGATCCGCCGGGCCAGCGTCACGACGCGGGATCGGAGCTCCGCGGGCTCGAGCACCTCCAGGTGGGAGCCCATGCTGAGGAGCTGGGCGGGAACCTCGAGCGGCCACTCCATCCGGACCCGCAATCGAACCCAGCCCTCGTCGGGATCCGCCAGCCGCTCCGCCGCCGCGGCGGCTCGCTCGCCGATCATCGCGTTCAGGCTGCCCAGTCGATCGGGCCGGACGCGAACGACGACCTCCTGGCGCGGCGCATCACGTTCATAGGCCTCGCTCGATTCCGTCCAGTACGACGCCAGATCGAAGTCGGCCGGCCGTTCGAAGCGCTCATCGAGGCGGCGGGCGCCCGCCACGCGCGACACGCGATATGTCCGAACCTGGTCCTCCGTGCGCGCCACCAGGTACCAGATGCCCGCCTTGATGACGAGCCCGAGGGGCTCCAGGATCCGGGTGACGGTCCGATCCGAGCGCTCGTATTCGATCTCGAGTCGGTGCGCATCCCAGACCGCCTCGGACAGGGCCGCCAGATGCGGAACGGCCTCGGTCGCCTGGAACCAGCCGCTCGCATCGAGGTGGAACCGCTCGACCAGCCGCGATGCCCGTGCGCGGAGTTCGGGCGGGAGCGCCGCGAGCACCTTCAGCCGCGCGGCGGCCACGACCGTGCCAAGCCCGAGCTCGGCCGCCGGTCCGGGCATGCCGGACAGGAAGAGTGCCTGGGCTTCCTCGGAGGTCATGCCCGTCAGCCGGGTTCGGTACCCATCGACCAGGCGGATCCCGCCCAGCGGCCCGCGCTCGGCGTAGATCGGCACGCCCGCCTCGCTCAGCGCCTCCACGTCGCGATGCACCGTCCGCACCGACACCTCGAGCTCGGCGGCCAGCTCGGACGCGGTCATCCGGCCCCGGGTCTGGAGCAGGAGCAGCAGCGAAACCAGGCGTGAGGCGCGCATCGCCGACAGCATATCGCCATACGTGACAGAAGGTGTCAAGAATGCGTGAGAACGTGTCGAGACCACGCCGCAGCAGGAGGCAGACCGTGCCGACGATGGTGCCCGCACAGGATCGCCCTGGAGGGATCGGCGAGGCGGGGGTACGCTCAGCGGCCATGGATGCGAGGCATGACCCAGGTGCGGACCTCGCAACCAGGCGCGCGGAGTCGATCGAGGACGCCGCGGCCGAGCCGATCCGCGTTCGGGGCGGCGGCTGGGTTCGGGTCGGGACCGCCTCGTGGACAGACCCCACCATGACCGCCAGCGGCGTGTTCTACCCATCGGGGGCCGATTCGGCAGAAGAGCGGCTCCATTACTACGCCGAGAAGTTCCCGGTCGTCGAGGTGGACGCGACCTACTACGCGTTGCCAGCCACTCGCACGGCCGAGCTCTGGGTAGATCGAACGCCGCCCGATTTCACGTTCAACATCAAGGCCCACGCCCTCATGACCGGCCAGCCCACCGAGACCCGTCGCCTGCCGAAGGCCATCCGCGAGGAGCTGCCGGAAGCGCTTCAGGCCAAGCCGCGGCTCTACGCCAAGGACCTCCCGGACGAGCTTCGCGATGCCGTGTGGGCGATGTTCCGCGATGGTCTCGCACCGCTGGCCGAGCGCGGCCAGCTCGGCTCAGTGCTGTTGCAGTACCCGCGCTGGGTCTTCCCTTCGAATGAGAACCGGGCCGCGATCGAGGATGCCGTCCAGCGCCTGGATGGCTGGCGCTGTGCCGTGGAATTTCGGAACGGGTCCTGGCTCAACGAGAAGAATGCCGAGCGGACGCTGCGCTTCCTGCGCGAGCGCAACATCGCCTTCGTCATGGTCGACGAGCCCCAGGGCTTCAAGAGCAGCGTGCCGCCCACCACGGCCGTCACGTCACCGGATCTCGCCATCGTCCGCTTCCACGGCCGCAACGCAGAGACCTGGGAGAAGCGCGGCATCACCCCGGCCGAGCGGTTCCGCTATCTCTACGATCGGGACGAGCTACAGGAATGGGTCCCACGCATCCGCCAGGCCGCCGGAGAGGCGCGCGAGACCCATCTGCTCATGAACAACTGCTACGCGAGCTACGGGACCACGAACGCGCGCGAGCTCGCGGCGTTGCTGGCGGACCTGGAGGACTGAGCCTCCGACGGGACGTCGTCCTTCCTCAGCGGATCAGCCAGGCGACGAGGGCCGGCGATCCGGCCCCGCCAGCCGGGAGGCGCTCGCCGACGTTGACCCAGCCGGCCTGCTCGGCGTCACCCAGGCCCACGATCGCACTGCCCAGCGGACGCAGCCCCGCAAGCCGGCTGGGTGGACAGTCCAGGTCATCGCCACACAGCAGCGAGTGCCACACGTCGATCGACTCGACCGACGCGTCCGGCCCGATCGCATCCAGCGCGGCCGCCGCGACGCGCCGGCATGGTCCGGCGGCGAGGTCGTGGCAGCGCACGGTGGCGGGTGCGGTCGAGGCGCCACCGACAGGTCGCGCCGAAGCGGGCGCGCCTGCGCCGCGGTCCACGCGGCCGGCTCCGATGGCCATCGCCAGCAGGCCGGCGATCGTGGCCGCCGCCAGGAGGATCGGCCGGCTCGATCGTTGCGAGATCCTCGCCGATTCGAGCTCGTAGATCGTGGCCGGCCCCGGTTCCGCGGGGTCCGCGTCGTCCGAGCGGATCACACCGCCGCCCCGGAGCCGAGCGTGGCCATCGCCACCGAGGCGAGCGCATCGATGAAACGAGGCTCGATGTTGAGCGAGCGGATCCGCGAGAACCGAAGCCCCTGGGCCTCGGACTGTTGGCAAGCGGCGACGTCCACGTCATAGAGGATCTCGAGATGGTCGGCCAGGAACTGGATCGGCGCGACCAGGACCGACCGGCAGCCCGCCTCGCGAAGGACCGGCATGAGGTCCGCGAAGTCGGGCTTCATCCATTCGCCGGGCTCGTGGCCGGCGCTCTGCCAGCAGAATGTCCAATCCGCGTCCGCCAGCCCCGCCCGCGCCGCGATCTGTGTGGCGGTCCATGCCAGCTGGTCGATGTAATCGGGCTCTTCCTCGGCGACCCGCCGCGGCAGGCTGTGCGCCGTCAGGAGGACGTGACTGCCGCCCGCGCGACCCGGCTCGCCGAGCTCGCTCCCGGCATCGACCAGCGCAGCTCGAATGCGGCCGGCGAGGGCCTCGAGGAATGCCGGCTCGCGATGCCAGGCGCCGGCGATCCGGACGTCGGGCGAGGTGGGGCCGAGCTCCTCCCGGGCGGCCTCGACCGCCCGCCCGTAGCCGCTCATGAGGAGCGGCGAGTACTGCGGGGAGAGGATGATTCCGGCGACGCGACGGACGCCATCGTCGCCCAGCCCGCGCAGGCCGTCGAGGATTGTCGGCGGGGAGAAGCGCATGGCTGCCCGGACGCGCGCCGCGCCGCCCAGTCTGGCCTCCAGCGCCCGGGCCTGGCCCGCGGTGATCTCCACGAGCGGCGATCCGCCGATGAGCCGGTAGCGGCGGGTGAATTCGGCGACGAGATCCGGCAGGGGCGGCCGACCCCCGCGAACGGCCGTCAGGTAGCGGGGGACGTCGTCCAGCGACGTCGGCGAGCCGTACGTCATGAGCAGGACCCCGAACAGCTCGTCAGGCACCGATCGGGACCTCGACGGCTCGCGGATCGCAGGCCGTCGCCGACTCATCGCGGACGAGTTGCACGAGATCCCGCAGCATGGCCGGGTCCGCCTCGCGGGGCGCCGCGTGCCCCAGGTTGAAGACGTGGCCCGGCCGCCCGCCGACCTCCGCCAGGATGGCCCTCGCGCCGTCGGCGGCCGGGCCCCAGCCGGCCAGCACGCGTGCCGGGTCGAGGTTGCCCTGGACGGCCCAGCGCGGCCCGACCCGGGCCCAGGCGTGGGCGATGGACTGACGCTCGTCAACGCCCAGCACGGTGCCGCCCGCCCCGGCGAACGCTTCGAGCATGCCGCTCGTGCCGGCCGCGAAGTGGACGACCGGCACGTCCGCGATCGCGGCCAGGATGCGCGTGGCGTGGGGCCGCACGAACCGAACGTAGTCGGCCGCCGACAGCGATCCAGCCCAGCTGTCGAAGACCTGGACGACCTGGGCGCCAGCCTCGACCTGCGCCGCCAGATAGCCGATCGTGACATCCGCGATGTGGCGGAGGAGCGCGTCCCACGCCTCGGGCGCCGCATGCATCAGGGCCCGTGCCCGGAGCTGATCCCGACTCGGGCCGCCCTCGATGAGATAGGCCGCCAGCGTGAACGGCCCGCCGGCCAGCCCGATGACCGCCGCCCGACCGCCGAGGGCCTGCCTGGTGAGGGCGATCGCCTCCAGGACGAAGCCGAGGTCGGCTCGAGGATCGACGGCCCGCAGGCGCGTCACGTCGCGCGCGGTCCGGATCGGATCGGCGATGATCGGGCCCTCCGCGGTCAGCGCCACGTCCACGCCCATCGCCTCGACCGGCAGCATGATGTCCGCGAAGAGCACCGCACCGTCCACGCCCAGCGTCTCGACCGCGGCGCAGGTGACCTCGGCGCAGAGGGCGGGCCTCTTCGCGATCTCGAGCACCGAGTGGCGCTCGCGGAGCCTCCGGTAGCCGGGCAGCGAGCCGCCAGCCTGGCGCATGAACCAGACCGGCGTCGCGTCGACCGGTTGCCGCCGGCACGCCGCCAGCAGCCGCTCCGCGCCGTTCACGCGACGGGCTCTCGGACGGTCGCGAGGTGGACGAGGTCCACCAGCCGGCGCAGGGCATCGGGGTTTGTGGCGGGCAGCACGCCGTGGCCCAGGTTGAAGATGTGGCCCGGCCGCCCGCCGGCCTGGGCCAGGATCCAGCGCGCCTGGCCCGCGGTCTCGTCCCATGGGCCGAGCAGGGCCGACGGGTCGAGGTTGCCCTGGATGGCCCTGTCAGGGACCCGCGCCCAGGCGTCGCCGAGCGCAACGCGCCAGTCCAGGCCGATGACGTCGCCACCGGCCGCGGCCATCTGGGTCAGGATGCCGGCGGTGTCGGTTCCGAAGTGGATGACCGGCACGTCCAGGTCGGCCAGCTCGGTGAACAGGCGGCGCATGTGGGGAGCCACCCAGCGCTGGTAGTCGAACGGGCCGAGCGCCCCGATCCACGAGTCGAACACCTGGACGGCCTGCGCCCCGGCGTCGACCTGGGCGCGGAGGTAGTCGATCGTCATCTCTGTCAGGCGGCCAAGCAAGTTGCCGGCAACGTCGGGCTCGGCCCGGAACAGGCTCTTGAGCGGCTCGGCCTCGCGCGACGAGCGACCGGCGACGAGATAGGACGCGAGGGTGAACGGCCCGCCCGCGAAGCCGATCAGCGGGACCTCCAGCTCGCGCCGGAGCAGCCGGACCGCCTCCAGGAGTGCCCCCACCGCCTCTTCGGGGTCGAACCGTCGGAGCGCCTCGACGTCGCGACGGGTCCGCACCGGAGGGAAGATCACCGGACCGACGCCGTCCACGATCTCGACGTCCACGCCCAGGCCGCCGAGCGGCGTCGTGATGTCGGCGAACAGGATGGCGGCGTCCACCCCCAGCCGGCGGACCGGCTGGAGCGTGACCTCGGCGCACAGGGCCGGGTCGCGGACGATCTCCGCCAGGGATGCCCGCTCCCGGATCGCCCGGTACTCGGGCAGCGCCCGGCCGGCCTGGCGCATGAACCAGACCGGGGTCGCGTCCACGGGCTCGCGGCGGCAGGCGCGGAGGAACCGGTCGCTCATCCGCGCAACCACCGATCGGTCGTGCCCTCGGTCATGCGCGAAACGCCTCCGCAGCTGCCTCGACGAGCCAGTCGATCTCCGTCCGGCCGTGGGCCAGCGACAGGAACCACGCCTCGAACTGCGAGGGTGGCAGCAGCACGCCGCGGTCGAGCATCGCCCCGAAGAAGCGGGCGTAGGCTTCGCGATCGGACGCGAGCGCCTCGGCCGCGTCGACCGGCGGGGTCGGCCGGAAGAACACCGTCAGCAGCGAGCCGACCCGGCCGATCGCCACCGCCCGGCCTGCCGAGCGAGCCGCCTCGGCCAGGCCGCGGGCGAGATCCACGCCGGCCGCCTCGAGAGCCGCGTAGGCATCGGGCGTCAGTGCCTGGAGCGTGGCGATCCCGGCGGCCATCGAGAGGGGATGGCCGGACAGTGTGCCGGCCTGGTAGACGGGCCCACTGGGGGCGACCAGCGCCATCAGGTCCGCCCGGCCGCCGTATGCCCCGATGGGCATGCCGCCGCCGATGATCTTGCCGAGGACCGTGAGGTCCGGCCGGATCGCGTACCGTTCCTGGGCGCCGCCCGGTCCCAGCCGGAAGCCCGTGATCACCTCGTCGAAGATGAGGAGGGAGCCGGCGTCACTCGTCGCCTGGCGGAGGTGCTCCAGGAATCCCGGCCGCGGGGGGATGACCCCGGCGTTCGCCACGATGGGCTCCACGATGACGCCGGCAATGCGTCCTGGATGCTCGGCAAACGCGAGGCTGACCGCGGCCGGGTCGTTGAACGGCAGCACGATCGTGCGGCCCGCGACGGCTTCCGGGACGCCGGCGCTGCCGGGGATGGCCAGGGTCGCGACACCCGAGCCCGCCTCGACCAGCAGGCCGTCGGCATGGCCGTGGTAGGCGCCGCCAAACTTCACGATGAGCTCGCGGCCCGTGGCGGCCCGAGCGACGCGCACCGCGCTCATCGCAGCCTCTGTACCCGACGACGTGAATCGCATGCGTTCCACGGACGGCATCGCCTGGCGGATCGCCTCGCCGAGCTCCACCTCCAGGGGGTGGCTGGCCCCCAGGGCGAAGCCGCCGAGGGCGGCCGCGCGGACGGCTTCCACCACTCGCGGATCGGCGTGTCCCAGGATCGCCGGTCCCCATCCGCCGATGCAGTCGAGATAGCGCCGGTCATCCGCGTCCCAGACGTAGGCACCGGCACCGCGCTCGAGCACGACCGGCTCGCGGCCGACGGCCGTGAAGGCACGGACGGGGCTGTTCACACCGCCCGGGAAGAGCGCCGCCGCCCGTGCCCGCAGCCGGGACGCGCGATCGGCGGCCAGCTGGCTCGTCATCGGGATGGCGATCCGGGCACGCCGAGCAGCTCGCCGATCTCGGCGATCGAGCGATGCACGCCAAGCAGGATCGGCGTGTCGCGCACGGTGGAGCGACGCGAATCGGTGCCGCGCAGCTCCCGAACGAGCTCGCCGAAGGCGACGAGGTCGTCGGTCTCGTACGCCACGAGGAAGTCGTTGTCGTCCAAACCGAAGGAGTAGGCGAGCGCCTGACGAACGGCCGGATAGCCGTGGCCGACGCGCATGTGCTCGTTCATCACGCCCTGGCGAGCCTCGCGCGAGAGGAGGTACCAGTCGGTCGACTTCGTGAACGGGTAAACGATGAGGTAGTCGGCCCGCACGCCGGTCAGCAGGCCGCTCTCCTGGTCGGACGCCTTCGCCGCGTACTGCGAGGCTGCGGTCCGGCCCAGGAACGAATGACGAACGACGGACCACGACCCCAGACCCGAACGCAGCAGGCGGGCGGCCGCCCGCTCGAGCGCGTCCACGGTCGTCGCCGACCGCCACAGGACGAGGTCCACACCCGGCTCCAGCCCGATGCTGGAGTAGGTCACGCTGCGTACGCCCTCGCCCGCCACCGCCCGCTCCGCCGCCGCCAGGTCCGCGAGGTCCTGTCGCCGTGACTCCGGTGGGCACCGCCGCCATTCGGCCTCGATGCCGAGCGCCAGCGCCTGGACGAACAGGGGCGCGGCCTCCTTCGCCGTCACAGCCCGAACAGCTCCCGAGCCGCACGCTCGTGGCGGCCGTCCACGTCGCGGCCCAGTCGGTCCATCGGCTCCTGGAACAGCCGCTGGGCGAGGTGGTCGGTCATTCGCTCGATCTCCTGACGCTCGGCGGCGGGCAGGGCCGGCAATCGCTGCCAGAGGTCTGCGAGCGCGGCGTCGCGAGCGGCCTCGACCTGATCGGCCATCGCCCGCGCGGCGGCCCGCTGCGGTCCTCGCCCGCTCCAGTCCAGGTACTCGCGGAGGGTCGTCTCGGCCAGGCGGCGAAGGCGTTGGACCAGGCGGTCTTCGCGCGGTCCCAGCTCCTGGGCGAGGCCATCGATCGAGACGCAGCGGTCCGCGAGGGCGTCGCGCAGGGCGACGGGCAGGGCCGGCGGCGCCGAGAGATCGATGACCCAGGGTCTCGACGCGGCCAGGGTCCGAATCGTGTCCTCGCCGATCTGCCAGGGTCCGCGGATGGCGATGACGACGCCGGCCAGGCTGGCCGCGGCGGGCCCGGGATCGAGCGCTGCGGGCTCGACCCGCAACTTTTGGGCCACGGCGGCCGCGTGCTCGGGCGTCCGGCTGGCCACGGCCACGTTCGCGCCACGGGCGGTGGCGGCCATGGCCGCGCGGCGGCCCATCTCGCCGGAGCCCACGACCAGCACGGGCCGGCCGCCGATCGGCTCGGCGAGCAGGTCGAGCGCCAGGTCGGCGAGAGAGGGTCGACCGGCAGGCAGCCAGCTCCGTCCGCGCCGGCCGGCGCGAAGGGCGACGTCGAAGAGGCGGTCGAGCTCCACAGGCAGTCGTCCGCGCGATCGCGCGGCATCCACGCTCCGCCGCAGCTGGTGGAGCAGCTGATCCTCGGCGAGGACCGTGGAACGGAGTCCGACCGCGAGTCCGATCGCGTGGGCGGCCACCGCCTCGCCCTCCAGCAGCCTGGCGCCCGACGGCAGGTCATCCACCAGGGAAGCGACGAGGGAATCTCGAGCGTGGTACAGCTCGACGCGATGGCATGTCTCGAGCAGCACAGACGCGGTCGGCATGGCGGACCGCAACCTGCGGCCCAGCGCCTCACGATCGACTGCTGGCACCGTCCGAGCGTCCGCGACCACCGCGCCGAGCGAGCGGGCGGTCATGACCGCGGTGCCACCGGCGGGGGACTGCCAGGCGGCGGACCGCCCGTCTTGCCGCGGCCGCGTCGCGGGCCGGCTCCGCGGGCAGCGCCGTGGGCGGCCATCGACGCCAGCAGCAGCTCATCCATCGCCCGCTCGGCCCCCTCGATCAGCTCCGTGGCTCGAGTCGTGTCGAGGCCGCGCCGCCGGGATACCAGCGACAGCTCGTGGAGGAAGGGCCGGCGGAACTGCAGGAAGCCCTCGACGGACTGGCTCAACGAGAGCCCCAGACCCGCCGCCATCCGGCCGTACGCGGCGGCCTCCTCGGACGCGTCGCTCAGGGCATTGCCGGCGACGGTCCGGTCGTCCGCGTCCAGGTGGCCAAGGAGGAGCTCGGCGATCCGGCGACCGTGGATGCGAAACCAGCCACGCTGCTCGTCGGTGAGGTCCACCACCCAGCCGAGCTGCTTGCTCGCGGCGCCGGCCTCCTGCCGGTACGCCCGGGCCAGCCGAGCCTGCGTCAGGCCCGATCGGGAGAGTGGCGTCCGTGGCGAACGTTCAGTCGGGAGCAACTCTTCGAGGCTTGGCCGGTGGAAGCGCCGATGGCCACCTGGCGTCGTGAAGACCTGGAGCCGGCCGCTGTTGCTCCATCGACGCACGGTTCCGGCCGATACTCCCAGGAGCCGGCTGGCCTCGCTGAGGCGTACCCATTCGCGCTGGCCGGCCTGGCTCTTGGGAAGGCGTTCCGGCCCGCGCTCCTCGCCGCGGTGCGGACCGCGCTTCGGATCGATTGTGCTCAAATCTCACCATTAATGCGCGTTGCTCCTGGAGCATAACGCACCCTCCGCCGGGGCGCAGGCGATGCCTCGGGAGCGTCTGGGCGGGCGGCTGAGGCTGCCGCGGAGGCGGGGCGGCCGAGGCTGCCGCGGAGGCGGGGCCGCGGAGGCTCGTCACGCGCTGAGCCAGACGGCGCGACGGCGATCCAGGCGTGGCAGACTCCCGAAATGCGATTCCGTCGACCGGCAGCCCTGCCGCCGTGGGCAGCCTCGCTGCGCCAGGCGACTCTCTCGCTCGTGCTGGTCGTGGCCGGCTGTGGCCAGGTTGGGCCAACCGGCGCCGCCCCATCCGGTTCCCTTCCTACAAGGTCCGCCTCGCCGGTGGAGACGGTGTCGCCCATCACCCCAGGCGTCTCCGCCACGGCCAGTACGGCCGCAACCGCCACCATCCGTGAGTTTGCCGTGCCTGCCGGTAGTCACCCCCACGATGTCTCCCCGGCGGCCGACGGGGGTGTCTGGTTCACCGGTCAGGCGAACGGCACGCTCGGTCACCTGGACCCGACGACGGGCACTGTCCGCCAGATCCGGCTGGGGAGCGGCTCCGCCCCGCACGGCGTGATCACCGGCTCGGACGGTGCGGCATGGGTCACCGACAGCGGTCTGAATGCCGTCGTCAGGGTGGACCCAAGGACGGACGAGGTGCACACGTTCCCTCTACCGGCCAGCCGCCGCGGGGCCAACCTGAACACGGCCGCGTTCGACGGGTCGGGCATGCTGTGGTTCACCGGTCAGGCGGGGGTCTACGGTCGGCTCAACCCGGCGACCGGCGCCGTCGAGGTGTTCGACGCGCCGAAGGGGCGCGGCCCGTACGGCATCACATCCACGCCGACGGGCGAGGTCTGGTTCGCCTCGCTCGCGGGCAGCTATATCGGCAGGATCGATCCATCGACCGGCGCCGCCACGGTCCACGAGCCGCCAACGTCCGGGCAGGGCGCGCGGCGTGTCTGGTCGGACCCGGAGGGCAGGGTCTGGGTCAGCGAGTGGGATGCCGGACAGGTCGGCGTCTACGACCCGGCCACACACGCCTGGCGGGAGTGGCGGCTGCCCGGCCCGAATCCCATGCCCTACGCGGTCTTCGTCGACGACCTCGGAATCGTCTGGCTCACCGACTTCGGCGCCAACGCGATCGTGCGCTTCGACCGCGCCACCGAGCGGTTCGACGTCCTGCCCCTGCCGAGCTCCGGCGCCTCTGTCCGCCAGCTCCACGGCCGGCCCGGCGAGGTGTGGGGCGCCGAGTCCGCCGTCGATAAGCTCATCCTCGTCTCGACCCGCTGACCGCCGCAGGGCGCCAAGGCGCTCTTGTACGAATAGAACCGATGTTCTATTCTGGCCCGATCATGGCCACCGAGTATCGGGACGAGCCCTGCCGGACCGCGCTGAACAGAGTCCGGAACATGCCGTTCAAGTGGTCGCTCAACCCGTACATGGGCTGTGCCCATCGGTGCACCTTCTGCTACGTCCGGGCGTTCGAACGGATCGCGGATCGCCCCGCGGATGAGCGCTACGGGACCTCGATCCGAGTCAAGACGAACGTCGTCGAGGTCCTTCGCCGGGAGCTCGGGCGCCGGTCCTGGAAGCGCGAGCAAGTGGCCGTGGGCACGGCCACGGACCCATATCAGCCGGCGGAAGGCCGGTTCCGCCTCACCCGAGGAGCGATCGTCGTCCTCGCCGAGTCGCGGACGCCCTTCGCCCTCATCACCCGCGGCCCGATGATCGTCCGCGACCTGGATGTCCTGGCGGACGCCGCGCGTCGGGCGGAGGTCTCGGTGACGTTCTCGATCCCCACGCTCGACCCGGAGATCTGGCGCCGCACGGAGCCCGGCACGGCTCCGCCGCGCCAACGGCTGCGGGCCGTGCGCACGCTGGTCGATGCCGGGATCAAGGCGAGCGTCGGCATGGCGCCCATCCTGCCGGGACTCTCAGACGAGCCGGGCCTGATGGCGGACGTGGTCCGGGCGGCCCGCGACGCCGGGGCGACCTCGGTCTGGGCCAACGTCCTGTATCTCCGGCCCGGCACGCGGGAGCACTTCCTCGAGAACCTGGCTCGGGACTGGCCCGCGTTGCTCCCGCAGTACGAGGCGATCTATGCCGGACGGTCGTACGTCTCTCGTGCGATGGCGGATCCAGTTCGCCGCTCGATCGCGGAGCTACGGGCACGGTATGACATCGCCGACCGCCGCGCAGTGAGGCTCCAGCCCGAGCCGGAGCCCGTTGCCGTACCGGCGACGTTCGTCCAGCTATCGTTGGACGCGGTCGCCGTGGCGCACGGCATGTCATCCCCCATGCGTTGACAGCCCATGCGTTGACAGCCCGCACCGGCCAGCGCGACCGTCCGTCGGGACGCGACTTGCGCCCGGCAAACGTGGCGTCTAGGCTCAGGCCCGTTCCCGCGCCGTCCGGGCTTCCCCCGAAAGCCCGACAGCCCCGGAAAGCCCGCCCCATGGGCAGGAGGACGTCATGACCTACCGTGTCCGCGCGGGCCGCGCCACGATCCTGGCGCTGGCCGCCATCCTCGCCGGTTCCAGCATCGCCGCCGCGGCGCCACCGAAGGGCTCGTTCACGGCGCCCGTGCGCCTGGGCTTTCCGAACGGCGACGACTGGGAGCCCTCCATCGCAGCCGACCGGTTTGGGCACGTCTACGCATTCTGGACGCACTACATTGGGTATGGCGGCGCCGCTACCGGTGACCCGGACCCGTCCTGTCCCGACTGCGGCAGCCCGCACATGGATCTCCAGATCTCGGCGGACGGTGGCGCGACCTGGACCGAGCCGGAGGCTCCGTTCCC
The DNA here is from genome assembly GCA_035637675.1 of Candidatus Limnocylindria bacterium. Classification (GTDB taxonomy): domain Bacteria; phylum Chloroflexota; class Limnocylindria; order Limnocylindrales; family CSP1-4; genus C-114. Next base: position 19,071 of record DASPWU010000105.1, read on the forward strand.
GACACTCACCCGCCAGGACGACCCCCAGATCGTCGTGGATCCGGCGGACGGCAAGACGCTCTACGCGGCGTACATGCAGGACAACAAGTCGAGCCAGTATGTCGCGCGATCCGATGACTTCGGCGTCACCTGGCGGACGATGCTCGTGGAGCCGCTCCAGCGCGGCACGGACAAGGACATCCTCGCCGTGCGCGGGCCGGACGTCTACCTCGTCTACCACACGCTCCAGAAGATCTTCGTCTCGTACTCGCACGACGGTGGCGCCAGCTGGACGACGCGCAACCTGCTCAACGGCACGACGAACTCGCAGTTCGGCCAGTCCCTGCCGAGCGGCGGCGCCGTCGATTCGCACGGCACGGCCTACTTCGCCTGGAACGGCGTGAACAATTCCGGGCAGGCGAAGGGCACGATCAACCTGTACGTCACGAAGTCCACCGACGGCGGCGAGACGTGGACGACATCGCTCGTCGACGTCTCGCAGGCAGCGCCGCCGTGCGGCTGTGGTGGTTGGGACTACTGGGGCGCCCAGATGGCCCTTGGGGTCGACGCCGCGGATCGCGTCTACGTCCTGTGGAATGCGAACCGGCTGAAGTACGGCGTCCAGCGGATGTACTTCGCGCGGTCGACCAACGACGGGCAGTCGTGGTCTACGGCTCGAGACGTCTCGCTCGCCCCGATCGGCTCGAACAACGCGTTCCCCGCCCTCGTCGCTCAGGGCAGCGGCGACGTCCGCATCGCCTGGATGGACGACCGCAACGGCTTCGACGCCGGCGGGAACGACCCCAACGCCCGCTGGAACACCTACTACCGGTCATCCGCCGACGGCGGCGCCACGTGGTCGCCGGAGAGCAAGCTGTCGGCGTTCGTGAGCGGTTACACGTACAAGTTCGCCACGCCCAGCGACGGCTATCTCCAGCCGTACGGCGACTACTTCGAGATCGACATCAACAGCGACAACAAGACGGTCGCCTTGTGGGGCGAGGGCAACAGCTACTTCGGCCCGGGCAACATCTGGTTCGCCCGGCAGCAGTAAGTGGCGCGCGGGCGGCCGGCGCCCGCGCTCAGTTCCGGTAGCGGTCCCAGAGGCGGGTCTCGATCTCGTCCGCGAATGACATCGCCACGCGCGACGCGAAGCGATCGATCAGCCTGCTCATGAACGGGCGAGGGATCCGGATCGGCGCGGCCTTCGCCGGGACCTTGGCGATTTCGGCGGCGATCTCGATCGCCCGTTCCAGGTCACCGATCTCGTCGACGAGGCCCAGGTCCATCGCCTGGGTGCCGAGCCAGACTTCGCCCGTCGCCAGCTCGCGAACCCGCTCCTCCGAGAGGTTCCGGGCCCGGGCGACGCGGCTGACGAATGAGGCGTAGATCCCGTCGATGAGCGCCTGCTCCTTCTCGGCCTCGGCCTTGCTTTCCTCGCGCCAGGGCATGCCCATGCCCTTCAACTCGCCGGCGCGATGCTCTGCGACGGTCACGCCGAGCCGATCCAGCAGCCGAGTCAGCCGCGGACCCGCGGCGATGACGCCAATGGAGCCGATCAACGCGGTGGGGTTGGCGACGATGCGCCGCGCCGCAATCGCGGCCAGGTACGCGCCCGAGGCGCCGGTTCCGCGGATCGCGGCGACGAGCGGCTTCTTCGCGGCCAGTCGCGCCAGGGCGAGGTACAGGTCGTCCGAGCCGGCCGCCGAGCCGCCGGGCGAGTCGACATCCAGGACCACCGCCGGCACGCGCTTGGACTCGCGCAAGCGGCGAGCGAGCTCGATCCATTCCGACGTCCGGCCCGCTCCCAGAATGGGCCCGTACAGGCGCAGCACCGCGACCCGTCCGGGCGGAATGTGGAGAGACGAGCCCGGCAGGAACGACCGGAGCCGCTCGGCGATCGTGACTGAGGGTCGCTGGGACCTCATTGCGTCAGCGTACCCCAGGCCGCGATTTCGGCCCATTTTGCTCCCGCCGGGACAGGGTCCGGGTCGCCATGCGATCAGGGTAGGGTACGCCGGCCAGGGTACGCCGGCCGCGGAGTACGATGGAAATCCAGGGAGCAGGCTCCTGCCGGCGCTCATGGCCACCCCAAAGCCAACCCTCCAGACCCGCGAGGAGCCATGGTCCGGATCATCGTGTACACGGGCAAGGGCGGCGTCGGCAAGACCAGCGTCGCCGCGGCAAGCGCCATCCTGTGCGCCGGTCGCGGCTACCGGACGATCGTCCTGTCGACCGACATCGCCCATAGCCTGGCGGACGCCTTCGACGTGCCGCTGGGGCCCGAGCCGGCCGAGATCGCGCCCAACCTGTGGGCCCAGGAGCCCGACGTCTACCACAACATCGGCCGCTACTGGCGGACGATCCAGGACTACGTGGCCGAGCTGTTCAGCTGGCATGGCCTGGACGAGGTGCTCGCCGAGGAGATGAGCGTCCTGCCCGGCATGGACGAGCTGGGCAACCTGCTGTGGATCGCGGACCACGTCGACCAGGGGCGGTTCGACGTGATCGTGGTCGACGCGGCGCCGACCGGTGAGACGCTCCGCCTGCTGTCCCTGCCCGAGGCCAGCCGCTGGTGGGTGGAGCGAATCGCGCCGATCGGCCGCCGCGTCTCGCGGCTGGGTGGTCCGGTCATCCAGCGGATGCTGGGGGTGCCGATACCGCGCGACGAGGTCTTCAAGGCAGCCGAGCGCCTGCTCCACCGGCTCGACCGGCTGCACGGGCTGCTGGCCGACCCGGACCAGTCCACGGTCCGCGTCGTTCTGGCCCTGGAGAAGCTGTCGATCGCCGAAGCCCAGCGCTCGTTCACGTACTTTCACCTGTTCGGCTACCCCAGCGACCTGGTGGTCGCCAACCGGATCCTGCCGGCCGGCGTCGGCGGATACTTCGCCGGGCTTCGCGAGGCCCAGCAGCGCTACCTCCCACTCGTCGAGCAGGAGTTCGGTCCGGTCCCCGTCCGGACCATCCCGTTCTTCGATCGGGAGATGGTCGGCATCGACCGGCTCCGCGAGGTGGGCCAGGCCCTCTTCGGCGACGACGATCCGACGACGATCCTGTACCGTGGCCGCCCGTACGAGGTGCTGCACGACGACGGGGCTTACATGCTCAAGCTGGAGCTGCCGTTCACATCGCGCGACGAGGTGCGCCTGTCGCGCACGGGCGACGAGCTCGTGCTCCACGTCGGTGCCTGGCGGCGCAGCCTGGTCCTGCCGCGCGTCCTGTTGGATGCGCCGACGCGAGGCGCCAAGATGGACGGCCACACGTTGATGATCCGATTCGGGGCACCGGCCCGTGCCGGTCAAGGAGGACGACGATGACGGAGGAACAGCGAGCCGGGGCCAGCCTCAATGCTTCGGGCACGGCGACCGCGCCCGCGATGGCCGGGACAAGCGGCTCGAGCGCCGATCGCATGGCGGAGCTGGAGGCCCGGCTCACCCGCCTCGAGAAGTCGCCCGGGTTGCGCGAGCGCGGCCGCGGGCTCATGGCCAAGGTGATGCCGGACGAGGCCGCCCGTCACTTCCGCAACGCCGGTCGCGAGCAGCTGCTCGGCGTGCGGGCCATCGTCGATTTCTGGATCGACCGGATCGACGAGGCCGAAGGTCGTTCGGGCGGCAGGCGCCGGGAGTCGATCGAGATCGATTGACGCCCCGCCGATAGGCGGCGCCCCGCCGGTCGGGCTCCTCGCCCGCTACGGCGGCGGGATCTCGATCGAGAGCAGCCCCGAAACGGCAGTCCAGAGGAGCCAGAGCAGACCGAACACCACGACGACCAGGCCGGCCACGAAGCTCCAGTGCTCGGCGGTGCTCGCGGCGGGGTCCAGGGCGTGGCGCCGGAACAGCTCGAGGTTCCGGGCGTTCGAGCGGAACGCCACGTCGAACACGTCGCCCAGAATCGGAATCGCGCCGATCGCAAGATCGACACCCGTATTCCAGCTCATCCGGAGCAGGACCACGCCGGGGATCCCGAACCGGACGGCTTCCAGGATGATCCAGCCTCCGGCGATGGCCGATACCAGATCGCCGGCACCCGGAACTAGCCCGAGAACCGGGTCCAGCCCGACCCGGTGGGACGTGCCCGGGATCGGCACGAGGTCGTCCATCAGCCGGCTGATGCGCCCGATGCGGCGCTCCGCATCGCGAAAGCGCTCGGCGCGGCTCCGACCGACGACGGTGCCCGAGCGTGCGGCAGGCCTCCCGGACGACGATGCTGTCATTGCCCGAGCCTAGCCTCGCGGCAGGCGATGGGCCGTGACGACTGGGCTTGGGACTCTCTCAGGAACGCCACAATCGGCCGCCGCCGCGGCGCTATACGAGCTCCAGGCCGGCCTGACGTGCGTCCTGGGCGAGCGACTCGAGGGCGTCGTCGTCGGTGGCCGAGCTGGTGACGATCGTCATCACCCGGTCCACCCCGAGCTCCCGGTAGGCGGCCAGGCGCTCGATCCGTTGCGGACCCGCCGGCAGGTGCTGGCGCCAGACGTGGACCGACAACCTGAGCGTGGCCGGGTCCCGATCGATCTCCTCGCAGCGCGAGCGGATGACGGGCAGCGCCTCCGCCACGTCGTCGGGCACCATGCCGTCGACGTTCAGCTCGTCCGCGAAGCGGGCGGCCAGGCGCCACGTGACGTTCCGGCCGTTGCCGCCGACCATGATCGGCACTCGCGGCTGCTGGACCGGCTTGGGGACGTTGATCGCATCGCGGACGTGGGAGTACGTTCCCTCGAAGGTGGCGTGGGTCGACTTGCCGGGCGCGAGCATCCGGGTGATGACCTCCAGGTCATCGGCGAGGCGCGCCAGGCGCTCCCGAGTCTCGGGGAAGCCGTAGCCGTAGGCGAGCCACTCGTCGCGCTTCCATCCCGCGCCGATTCCCAGCTCCATGCGGCCGCCGCTGATGGCGTCCATCGTGGAGATCATCTTGGCGGTCAGCGCGGGATTCCGGAACGCCGTGCAGACGACGACGTGGCCCAGCCGGACTCTCGTCGTGATCGCCGCCAGGGCGGACAGGGACGTGAACGACTCGAACGTGATCTCGTCGGTCGGCCGGGGGATCGTGTGGAAGTGGTCGAACAGCCAGATCGACTCGAACCCGAGGCGCTCCGCCTGCCGGGCGACCTCCGTCGTCCGGCGCCAGGCGTCGAGCGTGTCCCAACCGTCGTACTCGCCCTGCCAGCCTTGCGGGACGATCGCCCCGATCTTCATGTGGCGGCTCCTGCCCGAGCATCCGCACGAATCTGGACCGGCGGCCGGAACGCGAACAGCCGAAGAACGGTGCCCTCGCCCACATCGCTCCTCTCGACGGTGTCGGGTCCGACGGATTGTGGGGCAGCACCGGCGGCCAAGGCAAACAGGCCGACGAATCCGCGGGTGAGCATGTCGATCGGGGCCAGTGCCGTTCGTCGTTGAAGTGATCGGGCGCGCCGGGCGTGTCAGCTGGCCCGGACCCCCGAACAAGGAGGCAGAAATGGCAGACAAGGTGATCCACTTCGAGGTCCTGGGCCGCGACCAGGCGGCGCTCCAGAAGTTCTACGGCGACCTGTTCGGCTGGACGTTCAACACGGACAATCCCGACGGCTATGGCATCGCGCCCGGCGACCAGGCGGGCGTCGCGGTTGGCATCGGCAACGCACGTGACGGGTCGGCCGGCCACGTGACCGGCTATGTCGCGGTCAAGGACATCGACGCGGCGCTGGCCGATGCCGAGCGCCTGGGCGGCCGGATCGTCATGCCCAAGATGAGCCCGGGCCCGAATGCCGTCATTGCCCTGGTGGCCGATCCCGAGGGGCACGTCGTGGGCCTCACGCAGCTCTGATCGCGATTCCGTGCCCCGACTGTCCAGGTGGCTCCAGAGGCCCTCAGCGAGCCTCGCTGATCTCGAAGAGGTGACCGTCCGGGTCCCGGAAGAAGCAGCGGACCTCCCAGTCGCTCTCGACCGGCGGAGTGAGGAACGTGGCGCCGCGAGCCACGAGGGCCTCGTAGGCCACGCGACAGTCGGGCACCCGAATCGTGATCGAGTGGCTCACCGCCGACGGGTCGGCCGGTGGTGCGAACGTCACGCCGGGCTTGTCGTGGGTCGGGCCACCGCCGGTCACCACGACGAGCCAGGCGCCCTCGAAGTCGAGCACGGCCGTGGTCCCGCCGTATTCGCGGTAGAGCCGTGCGCCCAGCACGTTCACGTACCAGTCGCGGGAACGATTCACATCGCGGACCACGAGGATGTGACTCAGGGCCGTGCCCGGCAGCGGGAACTCTCTCGGTGAGGGATCGTCCATATGTGTCCTCCACGACTCACGCCAACGTACAGGTCGATCGGAACCCCGCCTACCCGTGATCTTGAAATCTCGACGTACACTTGGACCGTTGAGCACCCCATGTCGGTGCGACTGGAAGGGATGTCACTTGGCCAAGCACTCGCGGCGCGAACGCGAACGACGCAATGACGAGACCCTCCGGGTCCGCGAGATCCAGGCCGCCTGGGTGGCGAGCCTGCCGAAGGCCGTCGCCGAGGCTTTCGCGGATTCGGTTGCGGCAGCCCGGGCGCGCGGACCCGAGGAGCGGCGACCGGACATGGCGCCCGGAACGGCCCCGAATCCGCCCCGGCCCGGCCACGAACCCCGGATCCCCAAGGAAGAGCGGACGCGAAGACCGCGCTCCTGATCGGGTCAGGACCGCTGGGTGCCCTCCCCGCCGCGGTCGCGCAGAAAACGCTCGATCTCGCCGATGAGCTCGCTGCCCGATGGCAGGCGCTCCTCGTCGACCATCGCCTCGAGACGCTCGACGTAGGCTCGGGTCGTTTCCTCGGCCGCAACGACGGCATCCAGGCGCGAGCGAAGGAGCCGCGCCTCGTCGACGAGCAGGCCCTCCGGGACTTCCGCGTCGAGATGGCGGCCCACCGCCCGGAGCAATTCGAGCGCGGCAACCGCGTAGGGCCCGGACACGTAGTGGGGCACCTGCGCGAAGTAGCCGACGGCTGGGATTCCGGAGCCTGAGACGGCCATCTCCAGGACCGAGATCGCGGCCGACGGCACCCGGAGCAGGCCATCCGGCCCGGGCCGGACGTCGCCCCTGAGCAGGCCTGGCTCGGACTCGGTGCCCATGATCGGGACGGGGCGGGTGTGCGGCACGGCCGCCGGGATCGCGCCGAGGCTGATCCACTGACCGACGCCGAGCTGGCGGACGAGCTCGACCGTCGCATCGGCGAACTCTCGCCAGCGGAAATCCGGTTCCGCGCCGCTGAAGACGAGAAGATCCCGGTCGCCCAACCGTGATCGCCGGATCGTGAGCTCAGGCCACGTGAGCGCGGCCAGCTTGCCGTCGACGATCTCGAGCGTGGGCCGCCGGGAACGGTAGTCGAACAGCACGTCGCCATCGAACGTGGCGACCACGGAGCCGCCGCCGCGATCGATCCTCGTGCCCGCCTTCATGCGGGTCCTGGTGCCAGCTTCGACCAGCTGGTTCGCCGCCGCCGTCGAGGCGCCGCCCGAATCGATCCAGCTGTCGAACGCCGCAATCAAGATCGGGTCGACGAGGTCTGCGGGCTCATCCAGCCGATAGAGGACCACGGGCGAAGGATCGCACGGAATCCGCCGTCCGGCGCCATCGCCAACGCAATCGAGGGCGCCTGGAGGGCGTTGCCCGCGACCCTGGCGGCGCTCCTCAGCCGGGAAAATGCCTGCTCGCCGGTCGGGAACATGCCTCCCCGGTGATGGGCGTCAGGGCATCTTCCCGAAAGAGACGACGTCGATCGAGGCACATCTCCGAAGCCATCCGGACTTGATGCGCCGCTGGGCATCCCACGACCCGGGCCGGGTGGATCCGAGGGCTTCGCTCAGGACGAGCCTGGCCCATCGGTCGGGGCCGTCGCCCGCTGGTCGGTCGCTGGGCCGATCGGCATACCGGACGCCGATCGTCGACCCGCTGTATCGCCGTATGCCCCCGGCGGGCATCGACTCGGGACAAATGGGACCACTCCCCTCGATCGAGCGTGCACCTTTCAGGAATATGCCCCAACGGGCATCGCCCGGGGGTTGCAATGCCCTCGACCGGAACGGGGGAACGGCCATGTGAGCCGGCCGCGAATCAGCTCGAGACGGATCGGAGACGTTCGGCGAGTACAACTCACCAGAAAGAACCTGACGGGTTCGTCTTTCATGGGGGATGAGAGATGGTAGACGTACCCACCGTGGCCACTCCGGGCGCGGCCACTCCTGATGCCGCCATCGCTTGCCCTGCCGCCCCTCGCCCGGCCACCGGGGCCGCGCCGGTCCCCGTGCCATGAAGGTCGCCCGGACCCGTGCCTACGACAAGTTCACGCGGCTCCAGCAGCCGTACCTGAACGAGTCGCCGGCTCGCCGGCCGCTGAAGATCTTCGCCCTCGATCCGCTGTCGGGCCAGACGGCCGGCAACAGGGCCGTCGTCGACGTGCCCAACGAGCCGCTCGCGCCGGGACCTATCGGGGAGCGGATCAAGGTCATCGACTACGACGGGACGCTCAACTGCTTCTACGCCCCGGTGAACCTGGACGAGCCGCCGATTCTCATGCAGAGCGGCCTGGAACCGTCGGAGTCGGACCCGCGCTTCCACCAGCAGATGGTCTACGCCGTCGCGATGCGCGTGCTGGAGAACTTCGAGCGCGCCCTGGGCCGGAACCTGCGGTTCGCGAAGGGCCGTGAGCTGCGGATCCTGCCCCACGCGTTCCGCGGCGCCAATGCCTTCTTCGACCCACCGACGAACGCGGTCATGTTCGGCTACTTCAGCGCCGACGAGGGTCAGCCCGGTCAGAACCTGCCAGGCCAGACCGTGTTCAGCTGCCTGTCCCACGACATCGTCGCCCACGAGGTCACGCACGCGATGGTCTTCCGCCTGCGGGAGCATTTCAGCGAGCCGACCAATCCGGACGTGCTCGCATTCCACGAGGCGATCGCGGACATCGTCGCGATCTTCCAGCACTTCACGTTCGCCGACGTCCTCCGCGATCAGATCCAGAAGGGCCACGGCGACGTCCGCGCACCCGGCCCGCTGCTCGAGCTGGCCAAGCAATTCGGCCATGGCACCGGCCGCAGCGAGGCGCTGCGGAGTGCCCTGGAGCCGAACGGGCCCAACCCGAACGACTACAAGACCGTGATGGAGCCGCACGCCCGTGGCTCGCTCCTGGTGGCCGCGGTCTTCGACACGTTCTTCTCCGCCTACCAGGCACGCATCGTGGACATCGTCAGGGTCGCCACGGGCGGCACCGGACGATTGCCCAAGGGCGACCTCCACCCGGATCTGGTGGGGCTGATGGCGACCCAGGCGGCGCGCGCGGCCCAGAGCATCCTGACGATGTGCATCCGGGCGTTCGAGTACCTGCCCCCGGTCGACGTCACGTATGGCGACTACCTGCGCGCGCTCGTCACCGCCGATTTCGACCTGTTTCCGGACGACGAGATCGGCCAGCGGGCCGCCCTCATCGAGGCGTTCCGGCTGCGCGGAATCTATCCATCGTCGGTCAATTCGCTGGCCGAGGAGTCGCTGGTCTGGGGAAGCGCCAGGCAGGAGCTGCCGCCGCTTGACCGCTCGATCATCGGGAACCTGATGACCAACGAGGTGCTCGGCCCGCCGCCGGGCACGAACGGCAATCGCTCGGTCGCCGGTGCCCTCGCCGAGTACGGCCGGACACATGCCGATGCCCTCCAGCTCGAACCCGAACGGGAAGTCGAGATCCAGGGGTTCCATCCGACCTTCCGGATCGGGGCGAACGGCCGTGTCCGTGTCGACATCGTGGCGCAGTTCGTCCAGGAACGGCCGACCAGCCCGGAGGAGCGGGCCGAGCTTGGTGGGCTCCGGCTTCGCTCGGGAACCACCGTGATCTTCTCGGAGCGGGGCGAGGTGCGCTACCTGGTGGCCAAGCCGCTGCCCGAGGAGCCCGTCGTTCAACGGGGCGTCGAATCGCGATCGGTGAAGGGGATCCGGGAGTTCATCGAGCAAGCCGACGAGAACGACGACCTGCTCCTCTGGCGGGACACCAGCTATCTCGACCGGCGGATGCTCGAGCGCGCCAATTTCGCGGCGCTCCACCGGTCGCTGGGGGAGGAGCCATGAGCAGTCGAGCCGTCACCGTCCGGATGTACAACGTGGGCTTCGGCGACTGCTTCCTGCTGACGTTCCCGAAGGATGACGGTGTCGCCTCCGTCCTCATCGACTGCGGCACGCATCCCCAGAGCACCGGTCCGCGCCAGGCTCGTCGCGACGCGGTGCCCCAGATCATCGACGACCTCAAGGCCGGTGGGCGAGCGCCCCGCATCGACGTGGTGGTCGTCACCCATCGCCACAAGGATCACGTGTCGGGCTTCGAGTCGCCCGACTGGAGCCAGGTCGAGGTGGGCGAGGTCTGGATGCCGTGGACGGAGAACCCGCGCGACCCGGTGGCGACCGGCCTGCGTGAACGGCAGGCGAATGCGGCCACGGCGCTCGACGAGGTCCACGGCCTCCTGCCCGAGTCACCGGGTCGCGCGCTGGCGGCCGGCCTCATCGCCAACTCGCTGACCAACGAGAAGGCGATGACCACGCTCCACAGCGGCTTTGCCGGCTCGCCCAAGCGGCGCTTCCTGTCCGCCCAGCGCGACCCGCTCCAGATCCCGCTGCTGCCGAACGTCAGCGTCCACGTCCTGGGCCCGTCCAGGGACGAAAAGGTCATCAAGCGGCTCGAGCCTCCGGGCCGCGAGGCGTGGCTGCATCTCGCGGAGATCGTTCGAGCCGATGACAGCGGCCGGCGTCCGTTCGACGACGGCTGGGCGAAGTCCTGGGACGAGTTCATGACGACACCGGCCTTCGCCCCGCTGCGGCCGGGCGGCCAGATCGTGGGTGCCATCCGGCGCGTCGGCGGCGACGACATCCTGTATGCCGCCGCGGGCCTGGAGAAGGTGCTGAACGGGACCAGCCTCATGCTGGTGTTCGAGATCGAGGGGATTCTCCTGCTGTGCCCGGGCGACGCGCAGTGGGGGACATGGAAGTCGGTTCTCGAGGACACCCGGGCTCGCGAGCTGGTGGGGCGGGCGACGTTCTACAAGGTGGGCCACCACGGCAGCTACAACGCCACCCCCAAGTCGTTCGTCAAGGACGTCCTCGCCGACTCGGCCTGGGCGGCCATCCCCGTGGCGCCGGTGGAGCGCTGGAAGAAGATCCCGAATTCCGCGTTGCTGGCCGCCTTCGAGGCGCGCCATACGTGGGTGGTTCAGAGCGACAGCCCGCCGGCCGCAAACGTGCCTCCCAACGTCACGGTCCGGGACAACGTCAGTGTCGACCTCGCGTTTCCGCTCCCGGATGCCTAGGGGCAGGAGCTACTGGCCCGCACGACCCATCAGCTATCGACGTGGATGAGCGTCTCGCCGCCGAAGGCCAGTGCGTCGCCGACCTGGAACGCATCCGCGGCCGTGTTCCAGGCCTGGAAGCGCGGATCGTTGTCGTGGAGGTGATGGCCCTCGCCGGTCGCGAAGACCGCGATCACGAGGTATTGGGTAGCGCCATCGACCGCCTGTGACGAGACGTCCATTCGGCTGAGTGATGCCCGGACCAGAATTCCGCGCCCGATGAAGTCCTTCCAGATCGGCAGCTCCTGCTGGCGAAAGCCCTCCTCGAATGCCTCGACCTGGTCCCGGCCGACGCTGAGGACGACGGCGATCGTCTCCACCTGGTCCACCTCCGTCCCGCCTGGCCGGCTGGCATCGCCCCAGGCTGGAGCGCTTCGCCGGCCTCGCATAGGCTATCCATGCAACGCTTGCCGCGGCGCCAGCGTCTCTGTCGAACGTGGGGAAGCCCCACTCATCCGCCTTCTCATCCGACCCTCATCCCCCTCCATCCGATACCACACTCCCAGGAGGAGAACAACATGAAGCGGACCGTGGCCACTGGCATCGTGCTGCTGGCGGTGCTCGCCGGCTGCGCTCCGATCGCCCTGGAGCCCAGCGCGGAACCGACGCCGACCGCCACCGCCAGCCCGTCGGCCAGTCCTTCGGCCAGCGCGGCATCGCCGGCACCGACGGCGCCGGAGCCAACCGTCGGCCTCGTGCCGTTCGACTGCGCCCTCCCGGTGGAGATGCCCGCCACCGTCAACCGGGCCCAGATCGCGGACGTGCGTGTCGGCAGCCACGGCGCAGGGTCGACCGGCTACGACCGCATCGTCTTCGAGTTCCAGGGCCCCGGGATCCCCGAAGTCACGTTGCGGGCGGGCACGCCCCCGTTCACGCACGATCCGAGTGGGCTCCCGCTGAACGTCCAGGGGTCCTCGTTTCTCGTCCTCGTGCTCCACGGGGCGACCGCCATCACGCCCGACGGGAAGATGACGTACACGGGCCTGACCGACTTCAAGTCCGGCTTCCCGACCCTGACGGAATTCACGGAGGCCGGCGACTTCGAGGCCGTGAGCGAGTGGGTCGCCGGGCTCACCGCGCCCAGCTGCCACCGCGTGTTCGTCCTGAAGAACCCAACCCGGCTCGTGATCGACCTGCAGCACCCACAGGGCTGACGACGCCCCCAGCCCGGCGCCACGTCCGTCCGTGGTCAGATATGGGAGACCCGCCGAGTCTGCTTCGCCGAACGGCCCGCGGAGGCGAAGTCGGCCTCAGGGCCATTCAAGCCTAGCCGGGGCCCAGATCCGGACCCGGGTCCGCCCCTTCCACGGCTGCGGCGAGTCGGGGCAGGTAGTGGCCCCAACCAATCTCGTGGCTGGCAACGTCATCGGGTGGCAGCCCGCGGTGCGTTAGTCGGACCAGCGTGCCCGCAGCCTCCGGAATGAGCTCGATCTCCACCGTCGAGGAGCCCGCCGGAACGGTCGGGTGGCCGTTCCAACCCCACGTGAAGACGACGCGCCGGTCGGGGACCAGATCGATGAACCGACCCTCGGCGACCTGCCCGTTCGCCATCGTCATCCGGAACAACCCGCCAGGCACGGCCTCGATTTCGGACTCGGCGCCCTGCCACCGGGCCCAGAGGGCCCCGTCCGTCAAGTGAGCATAGACAGCGTGGGGTAGCGCCTTCACGTGGCGATCGATCCGGATGGCACCTGTCGCTGTCATCCCGATTCTTCGGCCGATTCGACCGCCTGGGCCAGCCGATCCAGCGTGGCCGCCCACATCGCCTCGAGCATCTGGGCCAGCGGACCCAGCCGTTCTCGGTCGGCCCGGTAGAAGCGCTGGTTGCCGGCCGCGCGGACGCGGACGAACCCTGCACCGCGGAGCACCGAAAGGTGCTGCGACACTGCGCCGAACGTCACGTCGAACCGCGACGCGATGTCGCCCGACGATAGCTCGCGATCCCAGACCAGCCGCAGGATTTCCCGGCGGTGGGGTTCGGCGACGACGTGCAGGCCGTCCATCCATCTATTTTAGCCAGACTTGAAACGGCGAGCTCAACCGGCGTACTGTAGGCGCGACTAAAATACCCACGACAGCGAGGAGATTCGATGGGCAATTACCACATCCTGATGCACGTCGACATCGCGGCTGACGGCGAGACGGTTCATCGCGCCCTGTCGACCCAGGACGGCATCCGCAGCTGGTGGTCGTCGCGAACGTCTGGCCCGGATGGATCGAAGCATCTGGAAGTGTCGTTTCCGGACGCGCCGCGACCGTTCGACCTCACCGTGACCCGGGACGACGACGAGCGAGTCGAATGGCGGACGGGTGGCTTTCCGCCGCCGTGGGCCGGGACGAGCATCCGCTGGGACTTGTCCGACGCGCCGCCGGACGCCGCGCCCGGCACCACGACCCGCCTGCTTTTGAGCCACCGTGATTTTGACCCGGACAACCCGGTCATCCCCGGGGTGACACCGGTCTGGGCGCAGATCATCCTCCGGCTGAAGAGCTACGCCGAGACCGGCCGGCCTGATCCCTTCTTCAGCTTCTGAGGACGGACCGCCGGCGACACGCGGCGCCGAGCGCCGGCGGGTCTTGCCGCACGAACTTACGCGGCGAACTCGCGGAGCTTGCGGCTGCGCGACGGGTGGCGGAGCTTGCGCAGCGCACCCGACTCGATCTGGCGGATCCGCTCGCGGGTGAGGCCGAACTCACGGCCGACCTCCTCGAGCGTCCGGGCATGGCCATCGTCGAGCCCGAAGCGCAGTCGGATGACTCGCTGCTCGCGCCCGTCCAGGCTGTCGAGGACCCGCTCGAGCTGCTCCTTGAGCATCACGTCGGTCACCGCGTCGAGCGGCGATATGGCGGCGCTGTCCGGGATCAGCGAGCCGAGCTCGGTCCCGTCCTCCTCGCCGACCGGCGTCTCGAGCGAGACCGGTTCCCGGCCGAGCTTCTGGATCTCCTCGACCCGCTCGGCGCTGAGCGCCGTCTTGGGATCCTCCGACAGGACGGCCGAGATCTCCTCGGGCGTCGGCTGCCGCCCGAGCTGGCTCGTCAGCTCCCGAGTGACCCGTTTGACCCGGTTCATCGTCTCGATCATGTGGACCGGGATCCGGATCGTGCGCGACTGGTCGGCCAGCCCGCGCTGGATGGCCTGGCGGATCCACCACGTCGCGTACGTCGAGAACTTGAAGCCGCGCTCGTACTCGAACTTGTCCACCGCGCGCATGAGCCCGGCATTGCCCTCCTGGACCAGGTCCAGCAGGCCCATCCCGTGGCGGATGTACTTCTTGGCGATCGACACGACCAGGCGCAGGTTCGCCGAGGTCAGGTGGTCTCGCGACCGCCGACCGAGGTCGACGAGCGCGCCGTCCGCCTCCGCGGCCTCGACACCGTCGGGCCGGAAGCCCATTTCGCCGAGCAGCTTCGCATCGTGGCCGGCCTCGACCCAGCGCCGGAGCGCCGGGTAGGCGACCTCGTCGCGCGCCCAGTCGTGCATCTGGCGCAGAGCCGGCATCGCCCGGACCTCGGCGCTTCCGCCCTCGACCGTGAGGTGGATCCAGTCGAGCATTGTCACGAACGACTCGGCATCGAGCCGCTCGTTGTAGATGGCACGCAGCGTGCGAGCCCGCTCGACGGTCTCCCGGGCCTGCTCGCTCTGCGCGTCGTCGCGCGCGCTCGCCAGTCCGAACCGGGGCGCCGTCACGAGAAGATCCATCGCCGAGTCGTCGGCGAGCGCGTCCTTGACGATCCGGTGGGCCTCGTTGCCGAACGGCAGCACGTACTCTGGCTTGGCGGTCCGGGTCTTGGCCTCGGTCCCGTGCAGCGTCCATTCGTGGAGGCTCAGGATCGCCTTCCAGGGCTCGGCCTTGATCTGCCGGCCGAGCTCCATGCCCTTGGCGAGGACGACTTCCTCCTCGGCCTTGAGCAGGGGCACGCGAGCGATCTCGCGCAGGTACAGCCGGACCGAATCCTCGGTCTCGGGCTCGTCGGCCTGCGGCTGGACGTCGTCGGCGACGTCGTCAGGATTGCCGTCAGGCTTCAGTTCAGCTGCGACCGACTCGAGGTCGATCGTGGTAGGGGTCTCTTCTGTTGGGTCAACGATCTGGTCGAACTGGATCAATGTCACTCCGGATGCCGCCCACGCGAACCACTGTTCGCGCGGAGCGGAAAAGTCTCTCTCGCTGGCCGCCCGCCCAGCGGCCCGAGCACTGCGCCGACTCACGCCGAGCCGGACACACGTATGGGCGTGTCAAGTCTTGACACGCCGCTCGATCCATATTCTACCTCAAACCCGACCCTCTTGACAAGGGGCATGTCAATACTCATGGCGAGTATTTTGGGCGGCAGCTCAGGCCCCCGGGACCCTCATGAAGCCTCGGCCAGGGCCTCCACGAACTGGCTGTTGTAGAGGTCGTAGTAGAAGCCGCGGCGAGCGAGCAGCTCGTCGTGCGTGCCCTGCTCCACGATCCGGCCGTGATCCATCACCAGGATCGTGTCTGCGTCGCGGATCGTCGACAGCCGGTGGGCGATCACGAACGTCGTCCGGCCCGTCATGAGGCGTGCCATCGCGCGCTGGATCAGCACCTCCGTGCGCGTGTCCACGGAGCTCGTCGCCTCGTCCAGGATGAGGATGCGTGGGTCGGCCAGGAACGCCCGAGCGATCGTGAGGAGCTGCTTCTCGCCGGCCGAGAAGTTGGTCGCGTCATCGTCGATGACGGTCTCGTAGCCGTCGGGCAGGGTGCGCACGAAGTGATCGACGTGGGCTGCCTCGGCCGCGGCCACGATCTCCTCGTCGGTTGCGTTCTCCCGTCCGTACCCGATGTTCTCGCTGATCGTGCCGTGGAAGAGCCACGTGTCCTGCAGAACCATCCCGAACGTCTGGCGGAGATTTTCGCGGGTCAGCTCGCGGGTATCGATCCCGTCGACGGTGATCCGGCCCGCGTCGAGCTCGTAGAACCGCATGAGCAGGTTGACGAGCGTCGTCTTGCCCGCGCCCGTGGGCCCCACGATGGCGACCGTCTCGCCGGCGTCGACGTGGAGGTCGAGGTCGTCGATGAGCGGCTTGTCGGGCTCGTATCGGAACGACACGTCCTCGAAGCCCACCGCGCCGGCCACGCTCCCGAGCACGCGCGGGGCGACCGGGTCGGGAATCTCCTCGGCCTCGTCGAGCAGCTCGAAGACCCGCTCCGCGGAGGCGACCGCCGACTGGAGCACGTTCGCGATGCTCGCCGTCTGGACGATCGGGAACGTGAACTGGCGCGAGTACTGGATGAAGGCGATGACGTCGCCCAGGGTCAGCTGCCCTGCGGCCACGCGCAATCCGCCGATGACCGCGATCGCCACGTAGTTCAGATTGGCGATGAAGTTCAGCGCCGGCTGGATGATCCCGGAGATGAACTGCGCCCGGTAGCTGGCGTCGTACAGCCGGTCGTTCTCGGCGTCGAAGGTCTGGATCGCGCGGTCCTGGCGCCCGAAGGCCTTGACGATCGCATGGCCCGTGTGCATCTCCTCGACGTGGCCGTTGAGGGTGCCGGTCGATGCCCACTGGGCCACGAACTGCTTCTGGGACCGGCTGGCGATGAGGACGGTCACGACGATCGACAGGGGGACCGCCAGGAGTGAGATCGCGGCAAGGATCGGGCTGATCGTCAGCATCAGGACGAGCACGCCGACGACCGTCAGCACCGACGTGATGAGCTGGGTGAGGCTCTGCTGCAGGGTCTGGCCGATGTTGTCGATGTCATTCGTCACGCGACTCAGGACGTCACCGCGCGGATGGCCGTCGAAGTACTTGAGCGGCAGCCGGCCCAGCTTGCGATCGACGTCCCGGCGGAGCCGATAGACGGTCCGCTGGGTGACGCCGGCCATGATGTAGGCCTGCATCCAGGAGAAGATCGAGCTCAGCACGTAGACGCCGACGAGCAGCAGGAGGATCTGGCCGAGAGCAGCGAAGTCGATCCCCACGCCGGGCGTGAGATGCATGCTCGAGAGCATGTCCGCGAGCTGGTTCTGGCCGTTGGCGCGGAGGCCGGCGATGACCTGCTCCTGGCTGGCGCCCGCGGGCAGGTTCTTGCTGATGATCCCCTGGAAGATGTCGTTGGTGGCGGTGCCCAGGATCTTGGGACCGATGATCGCGAAGGTGACGCTGACGACGGCCAGGACGATCACCAGGGCGATGAGCTGCCGTTCCGGCTGCAACCGACCGATGAGGCGCTGGAACGAGCCGCGAAAGTCGCTCGCCTTCTCGCCGCTCGACATCATCATGCCCATGGGGCCGCGGCGCGCGCCCGGACCACCGCCCGGCGGCCCGCCTGGACCACCGCCCGGCTGCCCGCCGGGACGCATGCCGGAACCGGCGCCTGCGGGCCTGCTGCCAATCGGTGAAGGGCCTCCCGGCCTCTGGCCATTTCCCCCAGGCTGCCCGCTCATGCGACCGCCTCCGCCTCGGTGAGCTGCGAGTAGACGATCTCCTGGTACGTCTCGTTGCTCGCCAGCAGCTCGGCGTGCGTGCCGCTGCCCACGATGCGGCCGGCGTCCATGACCAGGATGCGGTCGGCCTTCATGATCGTGCCGACGCGCTGGGCGACGACGATCCGGGTGGCCCAGCCGAGCTCTCGGTCGAGCGCCGCGCGCAGGCGCGCGTCGGTGCCGAAGTCGACCGCCGAGAAGGTGTCGTCGAAGATGTTGATGGGCGCCTTCTTGACGAGCGCCCGGGCGATGGCCAGGCGCTGCCGCTGGCCGCCGGACACGTTCGTCCCGCCCTGCTGGATCGGGGCGTCCAGGCCACCCTCCATCTCCTCGACGAAGTCGCGCGCCTGGGCGATAGCCAGCGCGTGCCACAGCTCTTCGTCCGTGGCGTTCTCATCGCCGAACCGGAGGTTGTCGGCAACCGTGCCGGTGAACAGGAACGCCTTCTGGGGAACGAGCCCGATCCTGTGCCACAGGTCGGACCGATCGACGTCGCGGACATCCACACCGTCGACGAGAACGGCGCCGGCGGTGACGTCGTAGAGACGCGGGATGAGGTTGACCAGGGTGGACTTGCCGGCGCCGGTGCTGCCGACGATCGCGGTCGTCTGTCCCGGCCGTGCGGTGAACGAGATATCGAACAACACCGGTTGCTCGGCGCCCGGATAGCGGAATTCGACGTCGCGGAACTCGATCGTCCCGCCCACGTGCCCGTCACCGGCGGCGCGCTCCGACATCGGACGCGGGTGCTCGGGGTCGCGCACGAGCGGCTCGGTCTCCAGGACCTCCTGGATGCGCCCGGCCGACACGACCGCCCGCGGGAGGAACACGAACATGAAGACGGCCATCAGGACCGAGAACAGGATCTGCATGATGTACTGCAGGAACGCCGTGAGGTTGCCGATGGGCATCTCGCCGCTGTTCACGCGAAGCGCCCCGAACCACATCACCGCCACGGTCGAAAGGTTGAGGATGGCCGTCATCACCGGGATCGTGACCGCGAACAGCCGGTTCACCCTGATGGACGTGTCGAACAGGTCGCGGTTGGCGTCGTCGAAGCGCACTTCCTCGTGTCCGGTGCGAACGAAGGCCCGGATGACGCGCACGCCGGCCAGCGTCTCGCGCATGACCTGATTGATCCGGTCCAGCTTGGCCTGCACGGCCCGGAAGAGGGGGATCGCCCGGTACATGACGATGGCGATGAACACCACCATGATCGGCAGGACGACGACGAGGAGGCCGGACAGCGGCACGTCCTGGCGGATGGCCATGATGATGCCGCCGACGATGAGGATCGGGGCGCTGATGATCAGCGTCAGGGCCATGAACACGATCGTCTGGACCTGCTGGACGTCATTCGTGTTGCGGGTGATGAGCGACGCCGGACCGAAGTGGTTGACCTCCACCTGGCTGAAGCTCTCGACCTTGCGGAAGATCGCGCTACGGACGTCGCGGCCGAATCCCATCGCCGTCTTGGCGCCCCAGTACACGGCCAGGATGGAGGCGACGCCCAGCACGAGCGTGACGAGGAGCATGAAGCCGCCCGTCCTGATGATGTAGTCGTTGTCGCCCTTGGCGACGCCCTCGTTGATGATGTCGCCGTTGAGGGTGGGCAGGTACAGGTTGCCGATCGCCTGGACGAGCAGCAGCGCGATGACAGCGAATATCGGCCAGGCGTACGGTCGCAGGTAGGTCCGGAGCAGGCGGATCATCTAGCCGGCCCCACGGCCTGGGCAGCCTCGGCCGCCGACTTCACGCCGTGCCTGTCGCGGGCCGCACGCAGCGCGCGATGACCCTTCAACAGGCCCGTGAGCTCGTCCTCGGACAGGCTCTCGAGGAGCTTGCCGAGGCCAAGGCGCCGCCGCTCCTCGATCGAGGTGAACACGTCCCTGCCGGCCTGCGTCATGTGGACCAGCACGACCCGCCGGTCCTCCTCGTCGTGGCGACGTTCCACGAAGCCGCGCTTCTCCATCCGGTCCACGATGCCGGTCGCGCTGGCGACCGAGACCTCCAGGACCTCTGCCAGGCGTCCCATGGACATCGGGCCGGTGGTCTCGAGCTCGATGAGCACGTTGAGGTGGATGAGGCTCAGCGCTCCCTTGTGCAGGCGCTTGAACATGCCCATCAAATCGCGAGGATTCCACGAGGTCAGCTCGTCGACGACGGCCTGAGCGAGCTTGCGCTGGCGCGCGGATCGGCCGGCCCTGGCGCACCCTTTGGCAGACTGCCGGCTGATGGCGTTACTCAGCGCGGTGCCGACCTTCAATGTCATGTTGACAATCTACGCGAGGCGTGACGATCGTGTCAAGGGCCGATAGCATCGTCAGTGCTGACTGATCAACACGCGGGGCGCACCAGAGGAGGCAGCGATGTCGATTGCCGAGGCCGTGGCCAGCGCGACCCAATACCTGACCGACCATCCCGACGAGGCACGCTATCGGGACTCGGCGGCGGTCGCTCGGCTGGTCGAGGGCCTGCGGGTCCAGGTCCGCGGAGCGGACGGCTCCAACCTGCAGACGGACCTGCCCACAGGGATCGGCGGGACCGCGACGGCACCCTCGCCGGGTTGGCTGTTTCGGGCCGCGATCGCCTCGTGCGTCGCGTCGCTCATCGCCATCCGGGCAGCGGTGCTGGAATGGGAGCTCGAATCGGTCGAGGTCGAAGTCGACGGCGAGTCGGACGATCGGGGCATCCTCGGGATGGCCGACGACATTCCCGCCGGTCCGTTGAGCACCCGCATCGCGGTCGGCATGTCGGTACGTGGTGGCGGCCACGATGTCAAAGCACTCGTGCAGTGGGCGGTCGACCACTGCCCGGTGTCCGACGGCCTCAAGAGAGCGGTGCCTGTCGAGCTGACGATTCGGCCTGGGTCAGAACCGGTCAGGCGGCCTTGACAAACGGGCCGATCCGAGTCCACAGGGCGGGCTTGGGCAGGGCGCCGACGATGCGGTCCTCGACCTTGCCGCCGCGCATGACCAGCATCGTGGGGATGCTCATCGCGTCGTAGCGACGGGACAGGCCGGGGTTCTCGTCGACGTTGACCTTGACGACCTTGAGGCGGCCGGCGTGCTCGCGCGCGAGCTCCTCCAGGATCGGGCTGACGAACCGGCACGGGCCGCACCACGGCGCCCACAGGTCGACCACGACGGTCGGGGCGGCCTTCGTCTCGACCTCGAAGGTCGACTCGTTCGCGTCGACGACCCACGGCAGCAGCTTGCCGCAGGTGCCGCAGTGCGGCGCGCCGCGGTCACTCGGCGCGATCCGGTTGCGCGCGCCGCAGTTGGCGCAGGTCAGGATCGAAATCGGCCCGCGCGCCGGGGGAGCCTCGCCCGTCATTCACGAATGGTACGTCCGACCGCATCGACCGGACTCGGGACAAATACGAATGAGGTTCGTGACCTGGCCGACTGGGACACGCCGGGCATTCCCTGCAAGGCGGAAATGCCCGGCAGTTGAGCGTCAGCATCATTGCCGACTGGCGCAGAGGGCCCGGCAGCGCGACAAATACGAGCCTGGATCGTCCTTGGCACGATCCTCCTTCCACTCACGAATCACAGTCGTAATTGGCGGCGATACGAGGCGCCAGGTGGCAGGTTACGAACGGCGTTCGTAAGCGTCGCGGGTTGGCGTGTTTGTCAGCCCGGCCTACGACGGTCATTCGTAAATGACCGGGGAGGGCTGACTCGCGCCGCCCGGCCAGCCTACAGCCGGGCCTTGACAAATCTATGCGATACGCTACCGTATCGTATTGAATACGAGCCCGACGCCACCAGGGCGCCGCTCGTGCCTGCGGAGAACCTCCGATGACCGCCTCGACCGACCCGAACGCCGGCTCGCGCGCCTACGCGCGACGCTGGTGGACCCTGGGCGTGCTCTGCCTGAGCCTCGTGCTCATTGGCCTGGATAACACCGTTCTCAACGTCGCCCTGCCGACGATCCAGCGGACGTTCTCGGCAACCGCGTCCGAGCTGCAATGGATGGTGGACGCGTATGTCCTCGTCTTCGCCGGGCTGCTACTGACGATGGGCGCCCTGGGCGATCGCTTCGGGCGGGCCCGCGCGCTCCAGATCGGCCTGATCATCTTCGCCGCGGCCTCGCTGACGGCGCCGCTTGCCACCGACGTCACCCAGCTGATCGCGATCCGGATCGCGATGGGCGTCGGCGGGGCGCTGATCATGCCCTCCACGCTGTCGGTCATCGCCAACGTCTTTCCGCCGGCCGAGCGCGCCCGGGCGATCACGATCTGGGCCGGCGTGTCGGGGCTGGGGGTTGGGCTGGGGCCGCTCGTCGGCGGCCTGCTCATCGAGAACTTCGCCTGGAGCAGCGTGTTCCTGCTCAACGTCCCGATCGCAGCGATTGCCCTGCTGCTCGGGTTCATGTTCGTCCCGGAGAGCCGCGATCCGTCGGGCGCGAGACTGGACCTGCCGGGTGCGGTCCTGTCGATCGGTGCCGTCTCGTCGCTCGTCTACGGGATCATCGAAGCGCCGGCGAACGGTTGGACGAGCCCAACCACCCTGGGTGCCTTCGCCATCGCCGCAGTCCTGGGGCTTGCCTTCGCCTGGCGCGAGACCCATACCCGCGAGCCGATGCTCGACCTCGCGCTGTTCAGGGATCGCAGATTCACCGCGGGCGCGGGGGCGATCGCGCTGACCTTCTTCGCGATGTTCGGCGTGATCTTCGGCCTCACGCAGTACCTCCAGTTCGTCCTCGGCAAGACCGCGCTCGAGGCCGGGACCCTGATGGTCACGCTGGCCATCGCGATCCCCGTCGGGGCCCGGATCAGCCTGAAGGCCGTCGCTCACGCCGGGACGAACCGGGTCATCGGCGGCGGGCTCGTGCTCGTGGCGCTCGTGCTGCTGTCATTCACGCAATGGACGCCCACGACCGACACGTGGATCGTGTCGGGCACCCTGTTCGTGCTGGCGATCGGCATGGCCAACGTCATGGCACCGGCCACCGGTGCGGTCATGAGCGCCGTGCCTGAGGCCAAGGCAGGTGTGGGCTCTGCGATGAACGACCTCCTCCGCCAGCTCGGCGGGGCGCTGGGCGTCGCGGTCATCGGGTCCGTGATGAACACGGCCTACCGCGACCGGATGGCCGGCGCCGTGATTGGGCTGCCGGCCCAGGCGGCCGCGGCCGCGGGCGACTCGGTGGGCGCCGCCGTAGCGATCGCCGGCCGGCTCGGCGGACCGGCAGGACAGGCGCTGGCGGGCGTGGCCCGAAGCTCGTTCGTCGATGCCCTGGCGACGGCGGCCATCGTGGCGGCGGCGGTCGCAGTCCTCACCGCGGTGTTGGTCGTCCGCGCGATGCCCGCCCGGGCATCGGAGAGCGAGGCCGCCACCGAACCGGCCACCCAGCGACCTGGCGCGACGGCGATACCAACCGGGGTCGGGCACTGACGGCCCGCCATCGGGCGCGGCCCGCTAGGCTGCGGAGGTGAATCCGAACCGAAGCCCGGAGCTCGAAGCCATCCCGGACCCCGAGCCGCCGGCGTCCGTTCGAGGCCGTCCGCGCGACACCGACGTCGACCAGCGGATCCTGGCAACCGCCTTCCGACACCTCGTCCGGGAGGGCTACGGCGGGACCTCGATCGAGGCGGTGGCGGCCGATGCAGGCGTCGCGAAGACCACGATCTACCGGCGCTATCCGACGAAGCGAGACCTGGTGGTGGCCGCGTTGCGGGCCGAGACGCCGTTCGCCACGCCACCCGCCGATCTCCATGCGAAGGAGGCGCTCGAGCTCTTCGTGCGCGGGGCGATCGCCATGCTGATCGATTCGGGCGCGATCCGCGTCCTCGGATCGCTGCTCGTCGAGGAACAGCGCGAGCCAGGCCTCCTCGCGGTCTTCCGCGAGCGGATCCTCTTCCCTCGCCGAGCGCTCGTCGACCAGATGCTCCAGCGGGGCATCGAGCGCGGCGAGATCCGGCCCGACATCGATCCGCTCGTCGTGACCGAGATGGTGGCCGGTGCCGTCTTCGGCCACCACGCCATCCTCGGCCTCGCCGGGACCGACGAGTGGATTCACTCGCTCGTGGAGCACGTCTGGGCCGCGATCGCCGCCGACCGCTAGGGCGGGTGCCGCCCGCTCTATCGCGGCGCGACCGTTTCGTATCATGCGCCCCGTGGCCCCTCCTCCAGACCCAGGAAGCGCCGGCCGGCACGATCTTTCGGACCGATCTATCCCGTCGGGCGACAGTCGAGCAGTTCGCCCAGGGCTTCAACGAGCTCAGCTCGAAATGGGTCGAACTCGGGTTCCAGGATGGGGAGGTGCACACCTCTTCATGTCCGCGACGCCGCCCAGCGACCCTGCGGGCCTGACGATCGGCAATGGAGCCATGGTGTTCGACACGGCCGATCACGCCAGCCAGGCGCTCCGCCTCCATCGCTCACTGGGCGTCCCGCACCTGACGACTGGGGCCGTGGACGTGCCGGTCGCCGACCTCGGCGACGAGGCGTTCGCCGTTCGGTTCGACAAGGGCCCTGAGGGCACTGCCGGCGCGATCTGCGTCGTGCGCGTTGGGAACGTCGTGTTCCTGGTTCCCGGCAGCGGGCCGTCGGTCAAGCCCGACGACGTCATCGGCATAGCCCGAACGATCGCGGCCGGGCAACTGCGCTACACTACGGAGGTCCGGTCGGCCACGGGGGCCCGGCGGACTTGCGGGCCTCGACCGGGAGGAATCGCCCATGGCGCCCCCGCAGTTTCGGTCAGGATCCGCACAGCCACCTCGACCGCTTCGTCGTTGGTGAGGCCCTGCTCGATCACGAGCGACCGCCACGTCCAGTAGCTCACGAGGTGCCCGGCGACCGCATGCAACTGTCGGCCGTCGCGCCCGCCACTCGGGTGGCCCTCGACCAGGGCGCCGGCGAGTGCGGCCAATTCAGCTCGTCTCGCCTCCTGGGCTCCTGCCGGCATCGTCATCGCATCGCGATTGATCGGGTAGAGATCGTCGGCGTTATCGCGATACCACCCGTACAGCTCGCCGAGCGCACGACGCGCCCGAGCCTCCAGGTCGGGGATCGCCCGCCACGCCGCCACGTCGGGCGGCCGGTGGAGGTCGAACCAATGGCCGTGACAGGCTGTGAAGAGCTCCTCGATATCGGGGAAGTGGCGATAGACCGTCAGCCGCGTCACGCCGGCCTCCTCGGCCACGGTCGAGATCGACGTGTTCGCCGGGCCGACCGTGGTGTGCAAGTTCATCGCGGCCTCGACGATGCGCTGGCGCGTCTGGTCGACCAGCTCGGCACGCCGCCGCATCCGATACGGGCGAGATTTCGTTTGGCGAGATTTCGTAGAACGCACCTGCTCACTCAATCTTGACATCGCTGCTCCGGTCGTTCACTATACACCTCTGTTCACTGTATCGGAGGCGCTGGCGATGACGACGCATGGGTTGGTCGCGGTAGCGACCCAGGTCAAGGTCGTGGAGCCGGGCGGTGGCCGGCGAGGCAATCTCGCGGCGGGCGTGGGCGTGATCTTCAAGATCGACGGTGAGGACACGGGCGGCGCCCTATCGATCGTCGAGCACCCGTTCGCGGTGGGAGCTCTCGTGCCGCCGCACATCCACACGCTCGAGGATGAGTACTCGATCGTCCTCGAGGGCGAGATCGGCTTCCGATCGAACGACAAGGAGGTCGTGCTGGGGCCCGGCGGCTACATCATCAAGCCGCGGGGCGAGGTCCATGCGATGTGGAACGCCGGCACGACGCCCGCCCGCATGATCGAGGTGATCTCACCGGCCGGCTTCGAGCGCTTTTTCCGCGAGTTCGCCGACATCACCGATGCGCGAATGCCCCTCATGGCGGAGATCGCCGAGCTTGGCGCCCGCTACCAGCAACAGTTCCCCAAGCCAGAGTGGTTCCCGGACGTCATCGCCCGCTACAACCTGACACCGCCGCCCGGCTGATCGTCCGAGCCTTCAGCCGAGGGTGGCGTAGTACACCTTCACCCGGGCCTTGTAGATGTAAAACGTCCCGAGGTGAACGCTTGCGATGCCGCGGACGGTTCGCCCGTAGCGGTTGTACGTGGGCGAGCCGGGGGCCGACACCCAGTACACGGACCAACCGCCCAAGCCCCGCCAGTGGTCGAAGCAACCCTCATTCCAGGTGCTGCTGTATGGGCAGATCGAGAAGTTCTGAAGCCCGATTGCATTCGGGGCCGTGTAGAACACGCCCTTGACATAGGCCTGGAACGAGATCGACTTGTAGACCGTGGCCGATGGAATCGTGAATTGGTACCCGACGCCCGCCCAGCTCGACAGGTTCGGGGCATAGAGCTTTGCGTAGCCGTATGTGGTCGAAACCAGGACCTTGCCCGAAGCATCTGTGCCCTTGGCGGTCAACGATGAACCAAGCTTGGTCACATACGCCGTGTGGTAGTACAGCCTCTTCCTGGAGAGGCTCACGTAGTTCGTGTACTTCTTGACCGTCCCGAAAGCATCGGTGAGGGTCTGGACGACCTTGTACGTGCCGCTCGCGAGGATGGCGCCCGTGCTCGTCTTGCCATTCCAGGTATAGCTGTAGCCGCCCGTGGCTCTGGCGATCGAGGCCGTCCGCACCGTCGTCCCGCTCGAGTTGTAGACCCGTATCCCGACGGAGATCGGCTCGTTGCGCGTGCCCCTGATCTTGATGGTGTCTTTGTAGCCGTCAACGTAGGGATAGATGCTGGTCGCCGAGACGCCGACGTTGCTCGCTTCGACGATGTCAGGAACGACCGTCACCGTGAACGTCTTGGACGAAGGTAGGTAGTTTGCGTTGCCCGCGTAACTCACGAGGAGGTCGTGAGTCCCGAGGCTCATTGCCGGCAGCGTGAATTCAAATCCCATGTCACCGCTCGCGAGGACCGTATCGGTGGCCACGCTCTTGATCGTCATTGCGCCATCCCACTGAACACCGCCGATTGGTCCCGTCACGGAGACCTGGCCGGGAAGTGAGTGATGGGACTGCGCAGAGAGGGCTCCCATCCAGATCGGGGTCGTGGCGCCCTTGCTGACGTCGACCGTGATCGTGGCGCTACTTCCCAAGGAGGTGTCCGTGTCGGGAATTCGTGCGCGAAAGACGTGCGACCCTTCGCCGAGAGCCGCGATGTCCGCGTAGGTGGATGGTGGATCGGACTGCATTGGCGGCGTGTCGATCGGGTCCCAGCCCTCGGCGGTCTGTCGTTCGAATTGCGCGGCTCCGTACAACGCCTGGGCGAACAGGCGCACCGGCTCCGACTCGGGGAGAATTGCCGGCCAGTTTGGGTTACGTGCCAGGAACGTCAGGATCTGAGACTGGTGGATAAGGACCTCTTGCGTGAACGAAAGGGACGTCGATGCCTCGTAATCGGCGGTGCCGCCGAATCGAGCTCTCACGTACCGAGTGCCGACAGGAACTGACCCATCGACATACCCGCCTTGCACCGCTGAACCGTCGCTAGAAGTCGTGTCGCCGCCCATGAGCGTCCAGGACACGCCGTCCTGAGACTGATCGAACCAGATCAGGAGGCCGGGTACCGCCGGAGTCAGTTGTGCCGTGAAATACGTCGCTGGACCGCGGTAGACGCTCGCCTCGCCAGTGATCGTCAGCGATGTCGGGGTCGTGGCCCGCACCGTGGCCAACGGAAGAATTGACACGACACAGGCGAGCACGATTGCGCGCCTCAGGAGCGGCCTCAAGCGATACATGACGGTCCCTCCCTCGACGGCCCTGGTCCCGGCTGTCCCTCGCGCAGACCGCTTGGGCTCGCCTACGCCATCTTACCCGCCTCGAAAACCGGATCCATGCAGATCCAGGTGATCGACAGCAGCCGGACTCCGTTGCGGCTCAAGGCCCGACCAAGGGCGCCACGCCTGTGAGGTTATCGACGACGGCCTACGAAGAGTTGATGCCGTGCCGTGCCGAGGAGCCTCGGGTCCCCGGCGAGATCGACCATGAGGCGGAGCAGCGCCTCCGAGGCCGGACCGCCGTTCTCGATCATCTCCCCGACCTGGCGTTCGATTCCGATCGACATGCTCTCTGCCGAAATGATTTCGAGCTGCTC
The DNA here is from genome assembly GCA_035637675.1 of Candidatus Limnocylindria bacterium. Classification (GTDB taxonomy): domain Bacteria; phylum Chloroflexota; class Limnocylindria; order Limnocylindrales; family CSP1-4; genus C-114. Next base: position 46,861 of record DASPWU010000105.1, read on the forward strand.
GAAGCCGTTGCTCTCAAAGAGTCGTTCGATCTCGCCGGTCTCGACGCCGTAGCCGAGGCTGAACCTGCCGGGCACCTCGTTCTCGAAGACGCCGTCCTCGAGCAGCCGTCGCAACCAATCGGCGTCGAGCAGGTGGTGTCGCTCGTCGGTCAGCGCGATCGTCCGCTGGAGGAACGCGAGGCGCGGCATGGCCGCGACGAAGATATGACCGCCCGGCGGCACGACGCGGGCCAGCTCTCGCGCGGCGGCTACCCGCTCCGTCTCCTCGGTGAGATGGTAGAAGGGGCCCAGGCTAAGGGCGGCGTCGAAACTGTCGGCTTCCCATCGCGAGAGATCGCACGCGTCGGCCTCCACGATCTCGGTGACTCGGTCCTCGGCGTGTGCGGCGTGCACCTTCTCGCGGGCGATCGCCAGGAGCTCGGGCGAGAGGTCCGCCAGGGTCACCCGATGGCCACGTTCCGCGAGCGCTATCGCGTAGCGACCGGGGCCGCCTCCGATGTCGAGGACGATCGAGTCGCGAGCCAGATGCCGTTCAATGGCTGCCAGGGTGACCGCGTACTCCACGACCCCGTCCGCGGGCCGTTCGAGGCGCTGCCACTCGCCCTCCCCGAGCGAGGCGTAGTAGGCCTTTACGAGGGATCGGTCGCTCATTCGCATGAGGCAATCTTGCATGTGGGTGCGATACGACTCTCGATCCGCCTCGAAGCCGCGGCAGTGATCGGGTTTGGCCGTAGCATGGGCACGATGAGCTGGAACGAGGCGTACGCGAGTCACTACGACGAATGGTCGGCTCACATGACGGCCGACGTCCCGTTCTATGTCGAGCTCGCCCGCAAGGCGGACGGGCCGTTGGTGGAGCTTGCGATCGGGAATGGGCGAGTCGCGATCCCGGTCGCGCGGGCGACTGGCTAGCGGGTGATTGGCATCGACTACTCGCCGGCGATGCTCGAACAAGCCCGTGCCCGCGCGGCCGAGGCGGGCGTGGAGCTGATCCTGCACGAGGGCGACATGCGCGACCTCGCCCTCGACGAGCCGGCGGCATTGATCTACTGCCCATTCCGAGCCCTCCTGCACTTGCCCACCTGGGCCGACCGCCGCCGCACCTTCGAGCGCGTCGCCGCGTCGCTCCGGCCGGGCGGGCGGTTCGCCTGGAACGCCTTCGCGTTCGACCACCGG
>DASPWU010000106.1:0-3718 GCA_035637675.1 Candidatus Limnocylindria bacterium
GCGTGATCTGCCGGGAGACGACCGACGGGCTCTACGTGCGGGCCGACGAGTTCGTCCAACGGATCGACGCCAGGACCTCCGCGGCACTCAGGTTGTACGCCGTGCGGCGAGGCGCACCCGCGCCGGGTGTGACGATCCATCTCACGCGCCCCGGCGCCGCGGGGTCCGCGCTGGCGCGGCCCGAGCAGGTGGTGACAGGCGCGGACGGAACCGCCGAGATCACCTTGACCGCCGGCGCTCCCGGCAATCCTCGGGGGGCGATCGACGGCGTCGTGGAGAGGATCGGCTATGCGCCACGGCGGGGGCCCGGTGGCTCGCCGGACTACGCCGGAACGGGGTTGGATCGACGCAATGACGTTATTGTCGCCCACGTCCGTGACGTCTACAACGCGCCAGCGGTACCTGACTGGAGGCGGGACATCCAGCCCATCCTGGCCCAATACGCGCGCCTGTACCCGATCATGCGTGAGCATCTCGTCGACCTCGCCGATCTCGACGCCGTCCGGCGCTTGCGGACACCGCTGCTGTTCGCGATGACCCGCGACATCGCCGACCCGAATTACATGCCGGTCACACGGGATCTCTCAGCGGCGAAACGAGCGGCGATCGTCCGGTGGTTGGAGCATCTCCCGGCGATGGACGGCGGGCCTCCGCCCGCGCCCGCCAGCGCCGACGCCGGGGTCGGCGAGGCGCCCGGGGTCGCCGCGCCGACCGAGGTCGCGGACGTCGCCGCCACGACAGACGACGACCCGCTGCGCTTCGACGCCAAGAGCGCGGCGGCGGCGGAGATCGGTCGGCGGGTCCTGGAGCGGCATGCCGCTCGCACCGACGACGACGACGACGAAAGCTGAGGTCACGGATGCTGCAGATCGACCGCTCGACCGTCGACACCGTGGACGGCGCGAGCTCGGCTGACGACCTCACCGCGTTGATCCAGGAGGCGGTCCGCCTGGAATTCTCAACGATCCCGCCGTACCTGACCGCGATGCTGTCGCTGAAGCCCGGCCAGAACAGAGAGATCTGGGGAACGATCCACGACATCGTGGTCGACGAGATGCTGCACATGGCGATCGTCTGCAACCTGCTCAACGCGCTGGGACAGCGTCCGACGATCGCCTACCCGGGCTTCGTCCTGACCTATCCGTCCTCGCTCCCGCTTGGCATCGGTGGCCGGCTCGAGGTCGGGCTGAGACGGTTCTCTCTCGATGTCGTCGAGCACGTGTTCATGGAGATCGAGGAGCCCGAGAATCCGCTGGTCTTCCGGGGCAGGCGGATGGTGGACGAGGAGCCACCGAGCTTCTCGACGATCGGGGAGTTCTATCGGACGTTGGCCGGCAAGCTCCTCGAGCTCGGAGACGGCGCGTTCTCCGGTGATCCCGCTCGTCAGGTGGTCGCGCCAAGATGGTTTCCCGCCGAGCGGCTCTTCGCGATCACGGACGCGGCGACGGCTGCCCGCGCGCTCACACTGATCATCGAGGAGGGTGAAGGGACGTCGATCGCCCCCGTTGATCCGGACGGCGATATCGCCCATTACTATCGGTTCAAGTCCATTGTGCGCGGTCAGCGACTGGTCCGCGACTTGACGACCGCCGCGGGCTATTCGTTCACCGGGCCGCCGTATCGGTTCGACGCCACCGGCGTGTGGCCCCTGACTCCCAACCAACGGCTCGCTGACCTCGATGAGCACACCGAAGCCTGGCGGCGGGCCAATCAGTTCCGCGTGACCTTCACCCGTCTGCTGATGGCCTTGCAGCGCGTCTTCGACGGTGAGCCCGGTCACCTCGACGCCGCGATGGGAGTGATGTTCGAGCTCAAGCTCGCGGGCCAAGTGCTCGCCAGCCTGCCCGTCGTCGTCAGCGGCCAGCCCATCGATCAGAACGCAGGCCCCGTCTTCGAATACGCCATCGTCAACCGGTGAGCGCATCGAGACGGCGGCCAGCCCTTCGGCTCCGGGTCCCGGGTCGGCGCTGCTGGGCGATCCCCCGTACACACGGGGCCTCCCGGTTGGTGCCTGCGTCCGCCCTCGGTGTCGACGGTGCGGGCATCCACCACGTCCAAGCCGATCTGGTCGATCAGCATTGCAGCCAGCATGCATCTTTGGCTTCCGGGTGACCGGGAGCGACAACGGGTGCTGGCAGCGATGCCGCCAGGCTCCCCAGCGCCAATCCTTGGGAGTGTGAAGGCGGTTGCTTGACCGCTCACCACAAGAAAAGGAGGAGGCGGAGTTCGATGACGCGGCGGCTCTTGGCGGACCTCGTGCGCGAGGGTTCGCGCTCGGTTCATGCGGTCTGGGAATCGCCGTCGTCTGGCTCGATGCCGCGCTGGCGAAGCAGACCACGCAGGCGCTCGACCTCGCCGTGCAGCCGCTGGTTCTCCTCGATCACCGCCTGAACGTCCACGTCGGCCATCCACTCCCGCTCCCGCCGCGCCCTGTCGGCAAGCAACTGCTTTTCCCGGTCGCGCAGCGCCGCAGCCCTGTCGACGTCCCCCGCCTCGACCGCGGCCTCCTTCTGCCGCCGCACCTGGGCGATCTGCTCGTCGTAGTCAAGAAGATCCGCGGGCACGGTCATGCGGACCAGCCGCGCCCGCGGACGTGCCTGCTCGCTGTCGCCGGTCAACAGCCGCACCACCTGCTCGCGGACCCGGGCGTAGTCGGCACCGAACCCGGCCAGCACCTGCGCGGCCACGCCCTCGCCCTCGCGGACGACCCCCAGCAGGATGTGCTCGGTGCCCATGTAGTTGTGACCAAGCCGCAGCGCCTCCTCCAGCGACAGCTCCAGCACCTTCTTGGCCTTGGGCGTGAACGGGATGTGCCCGGTCGGGGCGCTCAGGCCCTGGCCGATGCTCTCCTCGATCTGAGCACGGCCGGCCTCCAGCGAGATGCCGAGCGACTCCAGCGCCTTGGCGGCCACGCCTTCGCCCTCCCGGAGCAGGCCGAGCAGGATGTGCTCGGTGCCAATGTAGTTGTGGTTGAGGCGCCGGGCTTCCTCTTGGGCGAGCACGACGACCCGCCGGGCCCGGTCGGTGAACCGCTCGAACATCCTGCCCTCCAATTCCGGCGAGGGTCGAGCCGCAACAGCAGGTTCTTGGTGCCGCCCGGACGCTTCAGCGCCGTGGTCACGCTATCACCCGACACGCTGGAGGCAGTGGCTCGGCTTCGCTCGAATGGGGAGCTGGAAGGCAGCCACCCAACGCGATCGTGACCTGAGATTCGCAATAACGTGCCCGGCTAGCAGTCTTGGGCATGGTGGCGCGCCAAGACCTCCTCCTCCAGGCGGCGCATGCCCTCGATGTACGGCTCCACGTCGGTGACCCGGACCAGCTCGACCGACCCGACGGGCAGGTCGCGGGCGTGGAGGGTCAGCGTGCGGTCATCCAGCTCGGCCCGGGCGACCCAGTGGCGGCCCTCGCCCAGCCACGCGAAGGCGACCGGCCGGCCGTCCACTGGGATCGTGACCTGCGACCAGGCCGGGTCGGGCCGGCTTCGGACGCTGGCGATTCGGTCCCAGTGCTCGGCGTCGTCGGCGGTGGACGCGGCCTGCAGCCACAGATCCTCGGCCAGGCCGCGGCGGTTCTCGAACCGTGCGGGCATCCCCGGATCCCTGTCGACGCGCTCGACGCTGACCCCGACGCGGAGCTGCGGCCCCTGGTCGGCGAGCGGGTCGCCGTGGTCGAGGTAGAGCTCGATGGTGACCGGCCGGCCCTTGGACCAGCTCCC
>DASPWU010000107.1:0-4524 GCA_035637675.1 Candidatus Limnocylindria bacterium
CTCGTACGAGCCGTCGGTCGTGGAGTCGTTCGTGATGACACCATCAGCCGACCCGGTTGCGAAGGCCACGACGACGACGGCGACCATGAAGAGCCCCAACACAAGGACGGTCTCGAGGCGATTCATCTGGAGAGAATACGTCGCGGCGGGGCACCAGCCTCAGGGCCGCTCGCGTGGCGATATCCGGCCGGAGGAGTAAGGTGATCGCCAGCCTCGGCCGCCCGAGGTCCTGAGGGCAAGACAGGACGGCAGAGACGTGGAAACAGAACGACAGAGATACGGCTCGCTCGATTTTGGCCAGCCTGGCGATCGGCGTCGCGTGGTGAGTCGGTGGTAGCGAAGGTGTCCGACACCCCGGTCCCGTCGGCTGTCGCCGGGGATCCCGCGCGGCTGCGGCAGTTCGTGCAGTGGCTGGCGGCCGTCGCGTTTGCGTTCGCCAGCGCCGGCGCGGTCGCGTACCTCGACCAGAACGACCCCGCCATTGCCGCGATCGCGCTGGTCAACGCCGGCTTCGGATGCTGCCTGCTCCTTATCGGCAACCTCGGCGTGGGAGCCCGCATTGGGGCGGCGGCCGCCCTTGGCGTCGCATTGGCATTCCTGGTCACGGCGCTCGCGATCTCGGTCGCTCTGCCCACCGGCGTCACCGCCCTCGGCGTCCTGCCCATGCTCGCCGTCGCCGTGGCCCTGCGCTCGCCCGACGAGCGCGTGCTCCTGCGGCTGCTCGTCGTAGCCGGGGCAGCGGGGCTCCTCCTGGGCATCGTGGTCGAGGTCGTCCAGCGCCAGTCCGTTCAATCGGACCTTGGCCTGGGCTTGTTACGTGTTGGCGGGCAGGCGATGGCCGTGGTCCTGGTCATCTACGCGCTCTGGCAGTTCACCGGACAGCTGCGGCGGTCGCTCGACCGGGTCAGCGAGACGAACGCGGCTCTTCAGGAGGCGACGGGCAGCCTCACGTCGGTGAACGACACGCTCCGCCGCAACGTGGCTGAGCTCGAGTCGCGCAATCGCGAGATGACCCGGCTGGTCGAGCTGGGCGAGCTGCTGTCGTCCTCCCAGACGAGCGCGGAAGTGGCGGCCGTGATCTCGCGGGTCGTTCCGCCACTGTTCGCCGGGGACGCCGGCGCCTTTTACGAGCTCGCCAGCGGGAGCGTGGCCGTGGAGGCGGTGGCGCTATGGGGCGATCCGCCCCCGGCCCGGCGAGTCTTCTCGCCGACCGAGTGCTGGGCCCTCCGGCGAGGCCGCGTTCACGTGATGGACGGCTCGGCGTCGCAGCTCCGCTGCCCGCACATCGAGGAACCGACTCCGGAGGGAGCCGTGTGCGCTCCGTTGGCGGCCGAAGGCGAGTCCCTGGGCGTCCTTCACCTCCAGGTCAGGCAGCTCGTGCCGGGACGGAGGCGAACCGCCGTGCTCGCCGACCGCGAGCGCCTGACCCGCACCCTGGCCGAGCAGCTGGAGCTCGCCCTGGCGAACTTCCGGCTGCGCGAGACCCTCCGCGAGCAATCTGCCCGCGATCAGCTGACCGGCCTGTTCAACCGCCGCTACATGGAGGAGTCGCTGGACCGCGAGCTTCGGCGGGCGAGCCGCGAGGGCTACAGCCTGGGCCTGCTGATGATGGACCTCGACCACTTCAAGGACCTCAACGACGGCTTTGGGCATGCGGCCGGCGACCTCATGTTGCGGGCAGTTGGTGAGTTCCTCGGATCCTCGGTGCGCGGGGACGACGTGGCCTGCCGGTTCGGCGGCGAGGAATTCGTGGTGATCCTGCCCCGGGCCTCCCTGGAGAACACGCGCCGCAGGGCCGAGACGCTCCGCGAGGGGATGAAGGGCCTGACGCTCGAGGTATCGGGGCCGCTCCGGGCGGCCCTGACGATATCGATCGGGGTGGCCTGCTCGCCGGACCATGGCGAGACCCGCGAACAGCTCGTCCACGCTGCCGACGTCGCCCTCTATCGGGCCAAGGCGGCCGGCCGGGACCGGGTGCTCGTGGCGAGCGACGGAGGCGTGCGCGAGGTCGAGGTGTTCGCGCAGGCTGAGGAAGCCTCCGGACCGAGCACGAGCCGAGAAGGACCGCCTGCCTGACCTCAGACGGACGTGCCGATTGAGGACAGGATCTCCGAGACTCGCCCGCCGAGGAAGATCAGGGCGATGATGGAGATGAGCGGCAGGACGACCACCACGAAGAGCACGATGACGACGACCGTGACGAGCGTCGAGCTCGTCCGCGTCTCGCTCGCAGGAATCCACTGGCTGACCGGTCCCCCGGGCGGAGGCGCGGCCGGCCCTGGCGGGCCTGGCACCGGTCCGGGCGGGGCCGGGATCTGGGGCGGCGGAGCGGGGATCTGCTCTGGCTTCGAATCGTCCATGTCGGTCGGTCAGGATGGCCGGCCGGCGCGGGCGCGGCCGAACCGGGCCACCTCACGCTCCAGGTCGAGGGGCGCGATCGGGGCCTGGCCTTCCAATTCGCCCCACTGCTCGCGTGGGACCATCCACATGACTTCGAACTCGTTGCCATCGGGATCGTGGCCGTAGAGCGACTTCGTTGCTCCGTGGTCGCTCGCCCCGCTGAGGGCGTCGAGCTCGGCCAGGCTGCCGGCGGCGGCCGCGAGATCGTCGATCGTGGGGACCTCCCAGGCAAGGTGGTACAGGCCGGTCGACCCGCGCGGTGGCCGGGGCGCCTGCGGGCCGAGCGCCAGCAATCCCAGGTCGTGGTGGTTCGCCGATCCGTGCGCCCGCAGGAATGCCATCCGTCCGCCGCCCTCGCGAGCGATCTCGTCGAAGCCGAAGGCCTGGCGGTAGAAGTCGACCGCGGTGTCGAGGTCGCGCACGTACAGGACGGCGTGGTTGAGTCGTGTGACCGGGATCATTTGGGGCCGCTCCGATGCGATGTCGTGCAGCTTCCATTCTCCTCGTTCTTGAGGCGAGGCACCCCCGTCGACTCCGGGACCTGCGGCCACATGGCGGCCAGCTATGCGTCAGACGACTCGGAAGCGGCGGTCTAGGCGGAATCGCGGCCATTCGTCTCCCGGGACTCTTGGGCCCGCGATGGGCGCGGTTGAGCCCATCAGATGGTGCCGAACAACCGGCGGGCGCCCTCGTTCCGTGCGTGGATCTCGGATCCTGGTCGTCGGCGAGCGTCGCGAAGAGGCTAGAGGCGCAGCCACGGTCGTCCCAAGAGTCACCCAACGAATATCTGGCCGCGGCAGCCGCGATGACCGCCGCAGCCGGCGACGTCAGCCGGCGGCCTCGGGAGCGGGCGCGCCCAGGGCGAGATAGGCGTCCATGGCGGCCGCCATGCCCACATCGCGGCCGGCCCGCTCGGACAGCAGCCATTTGTGCTCCAGGAGGTCGCAGTAGGCCTGGACCAGGTCGCGAGTCGGGCCGACGATGGCCGCGATCCGGGCCAGCGTGGGCTCGTAGACCTCCCGCAGCCACCGAGCGGCGATCACCTCCGGCTCGAGCGATCGCTGTTCGTACCAGCACAGCCAGGCGCCGTACTCGCTGAGATCGTTGAGCAGCAGCCGCGCCTGGTTCTCGAGGGCGACGATGCCGGTCCGCTTCTCCAGCTCCCGGGCGTGGAACCGGCGGGTCGTCACCGCGAGCTGGAGGCGCAGAAGATCGCCGGAGCCGGTTGGCTGAACCTTGATCTCGTCGACGGAAAAGCCGAGCTCGTTGAGCTTCCGGATCCGCTTGCGGACTGCCTGCCGATCGCCCGGCCGGAGGTCGGGCTCCTCGTGGAGCTTCTCCCACAGATGCTCGTAGCGTTCCCGGACCGACTCGGCCGCGGCGATGGCCTCATCGCCATCGGTCCGACCCTGGAGCTCCGCCAGGTCAGCCAGGCCGAAGGCCACGTTCTCCACGAGGATCTCCAGGTCGTAGGCTCGCTGGCCGTCGGACAGGCTGGGATGAACCTCGCTGGTCTCGGCATCGACGAGATAGGCCTGCATCCGATCGCCATCGCGGCGGAAGAGCGTGTTGGCCAGCGAGCAGTCGCCCCAGTAGACGCCACCTCTGTGGAGATCGACCAGCAGCCAGGCCATCGCATCGAGCAGTCGGTCGCGATAGGCACCGGGCTCCAGGGGAACGCGCATGAGCAGGCGGCGGTACTGGAGCGAATGGGCAAGGTACTGGGTGATGAGCGTGCCGGTGTCACGGTCCGGCGCTTCGGCCAGGCCGACCGCGGAGACCGCCGGCAGGCCCTCCTCTTCGAGGTGCCGTAGCACATCGAACTCGCTCCGAGCGACGTCCAGCGGTTCCTCCTTGAGGGCGAAGATGGTGCCGCTCACGTCGAGGAACCGGACGAGGTGGCGGGACGGTCCAACCGGCAGCTCGCGGAACTGGTGCGCGTCGTCCGGCCAGGCCGCCAGCGGTCGATCCCAGGGCAGATCAAAGAGCTCGGTTGCGGCGGTCCGCAGCCGAAGCCGGGGAAAGGACGCCAGACCAGTCGCTCTGCCGTCCGTGCTCGCCTCGATCCGGTCCTCTGTCGTCGTATCCAGCCGGTCACTCATCCGGTCAGTCCGCGAACGGGTC
>DASPWU010000108.1:0-29097 GCA_035637675.1 Candidatus Limnocylindria bacterium
TTCCGGCTGCTGGAGGCCGCCCGCCGGCACGGCGCCCGGTTCCTGTTCATGAGCACGTGCATGGTCTACGACCGCGCGTCCACGCCGGCGGGCATCGCCGAGGATCACCCGACCGTGCCGGCTTCCCCGTACGCGGCCTCCAAGCTCGCGGGCGAAGCCCTGACGCTGTCCTACGGGCATGCCTTCGGGCTGCCCGTGACCGTCGTCCGGCCGTTCAACACTTACGGCCCGTTTCAGCGCTCGGTCGGCGAGGGCGGTGTCGTCGCGATCTTCACGCGCCGGGCCCTTCTCGGCGAGCCGCTGCGGATCTTCGGCGACGGAACGCAGACCCGGGACCTCCTGTATGTCACCGACTGCGCCCGGTTTGTATGCGACGCCCTCCTGTCCGATGCGGCCATCGGCCGGATCCTCAACGCGGGCACGGGCGAAGACGTCTCGATCAACGAGCTGGCGGCGGCGATCGAGCCGGACCCCGGCCGAGTCGTCCATGTCGAGCACATCCACCCGCAGAGCGAGATCGCGGTGCTCCGCTGCGACCCGCGGCAGGCCCGCGACGTCCTTGGCTGGCGGCCGGAGGTGCAGCTGAGCGATGGGCTGCGGCGGGTCCGGGACTGGATGGCCGAACGCCTCGAGCTGGGCATGGCGGTCAAGTGAGCATCCGGGTGGCCGCGGGGTCGACACGCCTGGCGATCGATGGCGGCGAGCCGGTCCGCCGGGAGCTGCTGCCGTACGCACACCAGACGGTCGATGACCGGGACGTTGCGGCCGTCGAGGCGGCCCTCCGTTCCGACTGGCTGACGACCGGCCCGCGGGTGCCCCAGTTCGAACGCGAGCTCGCGGCCGCGACCGGGGCCCGGCACGCGATCGCGTTCAGCTCCGGGACGGCGGCCCTGCATGGCGCGACCGCGGCCGCCGGCCTGGGCCCCGGCGACGAAGCGATCACGACGCCGATGACGTTCGCGGCCACCGCCAATGCGGTTCTGTATGTCGGCGCCGAGCCGCGCTTCGCGGACGTGGATCCGGGCACGCTGCTCGTCGAGCCAGAGGCCGTCCGGGCGGCGGTGACCGGCCGCACGCGGGCCATCCTGCCGGTCGACTATGCCGGTCAGCCCGCCGACTACGACTCGTTGCGGCAGATCGCCGCCGAGGCGCCAGGCGGCCCGCTGACGGTCATCGCCGACGCGTCGCACTCCCTCGGAGCCACGATCGACGGACGTTCCGTGGGCACCCTCGCCGACATGACGGTCCTGAGCCTTCACCCGGCCAAGCTCCTGACGACCGGCGAGGGCGGCGTGGTCCTGACCGATCGCGACGACCTGGCGGAGCGCCTCCGCCGCTTCCGGAACCACGGCATCGCCACCGAGCGCTCCGCTCGAAAGGATTGGACGTACGCGATGGTCGAGCTGGGCTACAACTACCGCCTCAGCGACATCGGCGCCGCGCTGGGCAGCAGCCAGCTGGCGCGATTCGACGAGTTCCTCGCCCGGCGGCGGGCGATCGCGGCCCGCTACGTCGAGCGCCTCGGGGGCAACGACATGCTCTATCTGCCGGTCGTCCGACCTCACGCCAACCCGGCCTGGCACTTCATGTTCGTCCAGCTCCGCCTGGACCGGCTGCGGGTCGACCGGGCCGCGGTCTATCACGCGCTGCGGGCGGAAGGGATCGGGGTGAACGTTCACTACATCCCGGTCCATCGTCATCCCTATTACGTGGAGCGCTTTCCGGGCGTGTCGATGCCGGTCGCCGAGGCAGCCTACGAGCGGCTGCTCACGATCCCGCTGTTCCCCACAATGACCGACGCGGACGTCGACGACGTCGTCGCCGCGCTGAACAAGGTCACGAGCGCGTATCGGGCTCCAGCAGGTCCCAGCTGAGCGGCGTCCCCCGCGCGATGTTCCGGGCAGCGCGCCGGCCCAGGACGGCCTCGTACTCGCGGGTGTGAAGCCCCGCGGCGGGGCGAATCGAGCGGACGTTGTCCTCGGTGAGGGGCTCTCCCGCGGCGATATCGTCGACGACGAACAGGGATCGCCGGAACCGGCGTGACTCGCGCTCGCTCGGCGCGGGCTCCAGGACGGGCGGACCCGCGAGAGCGGCCTCGGTCTCGCGAATCGCGCGGACCATTGCCCGGAACTCCTCGACCTCCAGCGAGAACGGCGCGTCCGGGGTGGGATCGGCACGCGACAGCGTGAAGTGCTTCTCGACGATGCAGGCGCCCAGGGCGACTGCCGCCACCGGAATCGTGTGGCCGAGCGTGTGATCGGAGAGCCCGACCGGCAGGCTCCAACGCTCGCGCATGAACGCCAGGGCGCGCAGCCCGACCTCTTCCGGCGGCGTGGGATAGGCGCTCGTGCACTTGAGCAGGGCGATCTCAGTCGCACCTGCCTCGCGGGCGGCCTCGACCGCTTCGTCGACCTCGTCCTCGGTCGCCATGCCGGTCGACATGATCATCGGCTTGCCGGTGCGGGCGACCAGGCGGACGAGTGGCAGGTCCACGAGCTCGAACGAGGCGATCTTGAAGGCCGGCACGTCCAGGCCGACCAGGAAGTCGACCGCGGTCGGGTCGAACGGCGATGAGAAGCAGTCCATGCCCAGCTCTTCGGCGAGGGCCTTGAGCCGCGGCTGCCAGTCCCAGGGCATGGCCGCCTCCGCGTACAGGTCGTGCAGTGTGACCCCCTGCCACAGGGAGCCCTTGCCGTGCCGGAAGGGCTCGGCATCGCTTTGGATCGTGATGGTGTCGGCCGTGTAGGTCTGGAGCTTCACGGCGTCCGCGCCGACGTCGGCCGCCGCCCGGACCAGGCGCTCGGCAACGTCGAAGTCCTGACGGTGGTTGGCCGACAGCTCGGCGATGACGTAGACCGGCCGACCCGGCCCGATCGGCCGGCCGTTGATGCGGATCTCGGCGTTCATGGCACGCTCTCGTCGATCAGGCCGGTGAGGTCCGCGAAGTGTTCCAGGTAGCGGTCGGCATCGTCCGGCCAGGACTCGCGGGGGATCGGCGGACCACCCTCGTGCGGCATGTCACGAACCCGGATCGTGGACATCCCGGCGGCCCTGGCTCCGACGAAGTCCTTGCGCGGATCGTTGCCCACGTACGTCGCCGCGGAGGGCGGGACGCCAAGGATGTCCAGTGCCACGAGGTGCCCGATCGGCGAGCGCTTGTCGACGCCGGGGCCGAGCTCGCTCGTCGGAACGACCACGTCCACGAGCTCGTCCAGCCCGAGTGCCTCGACCTTGCGGCGCTGCACCGACGCCAGGCCGTCCGTCACGAGCCCCAGACGAATGCCCGCGTTGCGGAGGGCCGCGAGGACGGGCGCGACATCGTCGAAGACGGCGATCCGTGGCTCGTGCGAGCGGTAGGCGAAGATCAACAGCGGTACGAGCACGGGATCTTGGGCCGCGATCTCGGCGACGAGCGTATCGAAGATCCGGCCTCGTCCGTCAGCCTCATGGATCGCCACCATACGCTCGAAGAGCCGTTCGCGCGCTTGCCCGGTCCGGCGGCCCAGCCGATCGGCTGCCGCACGGAGTCCACCGTGCACGAACGTCAGCTCCGGATAGAGCGTGTCGTCGAGATCGAACAGGACGGCGGCCATCCGGACGTCTCTCACGACCTCGCGGCAACCAGCCGGTTCGGTGGCAGGAAGAGATCGTCGGTATGGCGAAGCATGACGAGCTCGCGAACGGGTCGATCGATGACGGGCTCGAGACGCTCGCCGCCCGCCGCCCGGACGAGGAACTCGGGCGTGGGCAGGCCGGCCGCGAAGCCGAGGGCGGCGCCACCGCCGTATCGGGGATTCACCTCGACGAAGACGGGCGAGCCGTCGAGCTCGAAGGCCTGGACGGTGACGTGGCCGATGAGCGCCAGCGATCGAACGAGCGCCACCGCGCCATCCCTGAGTCGGGGGGCGTCGAGGGTCATGCCGACCCACGACTCACCACCCACGACCACGGTTCGCTCGCGGACGAGAGCCGACAGGATTCGTCCCTCGAAGTCACCGAAGACATCGATCGTGACCTCGCGTCCGCTCTGGAAGCGTTGCACGATCGGCTCGCCACCGGCCCGCCGGATGGCCTCCATTGCCCACGCCAGCTCGGCGGGCTCGTCGGCCCTCTGGGCGCCCTGGCCGCCCTTGCCGACTCTGGCCTTGACGAACAGCGGGAACTCGAGCGGGCCTGCCGAGTCGACGAGTGGCGGGCTCGCAAATCCGGCGGCGGCACAGAAGCTCGCGAAGCGCGCCTTGTCCTGGCACGTGGCGATGGCCTCCGGAGCAGACACGGCGACCCGGATGCCCGCGGCGCCGAACAGGTCACGGGCCCCGGCAAAGACCGGCAGCTCTTCATCGCGAGTCGGAACGATCAGGGAGACCGCATGGCTCCGGCACACGTCGAGAACTCCCGGAAGGAAGGCGGGGTCGTCGCTCCTGGGAACGAGGGCGCTTGCGTCGGCGACGTACAGGGCCGCGGCGAGGGGGTCCACGTCGGCCGCGATCACACGGCCACCGCCGGTCGCGGCCAGGGCGGCCTGGAAGGCTCTCACCAGCGAGACCTTCCTGGAGGCGCTGGTGAGAAGCACGTTCATGGTCGTTCCGATCGAACTGCGACGACGATGCTGTTCCGGCCCCAGCCCAGCGGCACGAGAGCGCGGCCGAACGCACGCCGCGATGCCGGATTCAGTCGCTCCTCGAACAGCCGGCGCCGGGCATGGCATTCCGGCCCGACCTCGGGTCGGCTGACGTAGTCGTCACCCATCAGCAGGAACAGCTCCATCGGGAAGTCCGCCCACTGATCCACGACTCGATACCCGGCAGCCTCGACGGCGCCGGCAATCGATCGATGATCGAAGTAGTTGACATGATCGGGTATGGCAATCCACCAGGGCCGCAGCCGGAGCGAGGAACTGGCGAACTCCTGGAGGGGGTTGAAGTCGTTCGGGACGCGAATCATGAGTGCCCCGCCCGGCGCGAGCATTCCGTGGATCAGGTGAAGCAGGCCCATCGGATCGCGGACGTGCTCGAGCACATTGACAAGGCTCGCTGCCTGCGGAGGACGAGGTGGTCCGCCCGCAGCGAGGTAGCTCTCGAGCGTCGAGCTGACGATGGTCCGGCCCTGGGCGACGCCGTATGCGGCTGCATCGCGCGATGGCTCGAGCCCGATAGACTCCCATCCGGCGGCGCTGGCCGACGCGATCAGCTCGCCGATCCCGCAGCCGATGTCGACCAGGAGGCGCCGCGGGTTCGCCGGCGCGTGCTCGTCGAGGGCGTCGAGCACATCCGTGTGGAAGGTGGTCTGCAACCAGAGGCGCTCCTCGTCCGCGGCTTTGCCACTGCCCAGCAGGCGGCTCATCTCAGGGAATCGGGAACCGGCCCGAACGAGGTCGACGTAGGCGCTCTGGTAGAAGCCTTCCAGGTCCGCCTGGACCGGCAGCGGGTCCAGGCGCCGATAGCCGTACATGGCGTCCGCCACGACCCGCGGTTCAGGCTCGCGCCGCGTCACAACTGGACTCCTCGTGGGCGACGATGCTCCGGACGCCCTCTTCGAGCGAGATCGAAGGCCGCCAGCGGAGCACGGCCTCGAGGCGGCCAATGTCGGCCTGGCTCGCCTCGAACGGTTCATCGCTGTCCCGTAGCCGAGTCTGGACCGCTCGTCCCGGGAGCGCCGAGCGGATCGCCTCGACGACCTCGCCAATGCTGCGGGCCCGGCCGCCGGCGAGGTTGATCGCGCCCGAGGCATCGGGCTCCGCCGCGATCCGGAGGAGGCCCTCCGCCACGTCCTGAGCGTGAACGTAATCGAACCGGTTCTCCGGTCGGTAGACGTCGAGCGGCTCGCCCGCGAGCGCGGCGTGGACGAACCGGGAGACGACGTCGCGAGAGTCGCGGCCGTAGACCCGGAAGATCCGGGCGAACGCCGTCCGGAAGCGGGTCGGAGCCGTTTCGGCCGCAAACGAGAACTCCGATTCGGCATAGAGCTTCGCCGCTCCGCAGAGGTTTCGCGGCGCGAGCGGAGCACGCTCGGAAAGCATCGTCGCCGGGCCCTCGGGACTCGGGCGGAGGTATGGGCCCGGGTCATAGACGAGATAGCTCGACGCGAAGACGAGGGCCCGGAGATCGCGCAGGTCGCGGGCGAGCTCGGCGAGGCGATGGCTCACGGTCGTGTTGTCGGCCCAGTTGGGCTCCCAGAAGTCGGGTGTCTCCTCCGAGCGCTCGAACGTTGCCGCGAGGTGCAGGATGACCGTCGGCCCGAATGCCTCGATCATCGAAAGGTCGGCAACCGCCAGGTCGGCCTGGACATGGCTGGTACCCGCCGGCGGCGGCTCGGGCAGCGGCAACCGGTCGATCGACAGCACGGTCCAGCCCATCTCGCCCGCCAGGCGGATCACCTCGCGCCCGATGACGCCGGCCCCGCCGGTCAGGAGGACCCGCTCGCTCGCAATTCCCGCCACCGTTCAGGCGAGAACGGTCATCGCGGACACCACGCGCTCGGCCCCTAGCCCGTCGACGATGCTGCGGCCGAGCTTCGCCATCCGCGTCCGCCAGGGGCGATCCGCGGCCGCGTCGAGAAGCGCGTCGACGAGCGCGGAGTCGGTCAGGCGATCCGGCGCGCCGAGCGGACGGAACAGGCCGACTGCGGCGAGGCCGCTGACGAGCATCGGCTCGGCGGCTGCGGTTTCGATCACCAGCGCCGGGACGCCCATCCGGGCAAGCTCCCAGACCGTCGATCCACCCGAGGACAACGCGAGATCCGCTTGCGCCAGGAGGCCTGCCATGTCCGTGACATTGTGCCGCACATCGACCGGGCCCCGTTGCTTCGCGGCCAGCTCCAGGAGCGCGGGCAGATCGGGATTGGCCCCACCGACGGCTGCGGTCACATGGAACGCGTCGGGCGCCGAGCGAGCGAGCGCCTCGACGGTCCGACGCGTCAGCCGGGTGGGGTCGGCACCCCCGAACGTCACCACGAGCCGGCGGGCCACGGCAGGCGCCTCGCGGGGCGGCCAGTCCGAGCGGAACTCCCGGCGGAGAAGCGCATACGAGGGTCCGGTGAGCAGCCGGGTGCCCGGTTCCAGCCGATAGATCAGGCTGTTCGCGTGGAGGTTCTGATTCAGGACGACCGCCGCCGGGTAGGCGGCGAGCCGGGCGAGATCGTCCACGACGAGCGTCTTGGCGGCCTGGCCGAGCTCCGCGACGTACCGAGCATCGAAATGGGGACCGTCGATCGCGATCCAGCCTGGGCTCAAGTTCTGAGCGACGCGCCGGACCTCCGCCAGGTCCGCCCCGTCCTGGTGGACGGACGTCAGCGGATGGAGATCCCAACCCTCCAGGGCGATGCGATCCAGCAGCCCGCCTGGCGCGGACACGGCGACGGCAACGCGGCCTCCGGCATCGTGCCAGGCCTGGCCGAGTGCCAGCAGGCGCATCAGGTGACCGGAGCCGATGTGCTCGTCGGCATCCGCCCGCAGGAGCAGGCGGTCGCCGGCGAGCCGGGGCATCACGGCGGCACGGCCTTTTGCCGGACCTGTGCGTTGATCGCGGCCCAACCGGGGTGCGCCTCCACGACGGCGAGCGCCTCACGCCAGGTGAACCGGTCGTGCCCGATGGATCGGTAGATGCGATCCACCAGGTCGTAGTCCTCGGGCGTGTCCACCGTCCAGCGGTGGGCCGACAGGTCGACGTCGTTGGGCACCCGCAGGAGCGCGAACAGCTCGGGATGGCGGTAGAGGTACGGCGTCGCGTGCTCCCGCCACGCCGGGTCCGTGTCGTCGCGCCAGGCGCGCTCGAGTGAATCGATCGTCATGACCTCCACATCCAGACCCAGCGGAAAGGTCCGCGGGGCGAGCGTGTTCGATGCGTAGTCGGCCCCTGCCTCCTGGAACGCGCCGACGACGAGGTCCACAACGTCCGGGTCGACGAGCGGGCAGTCAGAGGTGATCCTGACGACGACCTGGGCGCGATGGCTCCGGGCAGCCTGGACGTAGCGATCCAGCAGATCGTGCTCGCTGCCCCGCTCGATCGGCCAGCCCTCGCGGGCGGCAAGCTGGACGATCGGATCGTCGGCAGGCTCGGCGGTCGTTGCGACGACCACCTCGTCGAGCCGGGTCGCTCGCGATGCCCTGCTGACGACTCTGCTCAGGATCGGCTCCCCGAGGAGCGGCATGAGGACCTTGCCCCGGAGTCGAGTGCTTCCGGTTCGTGCCTGGATGATGGCGATGGTCCTGGCGATGGGTCGACCTCACGCATCTGACGGTGCTCGGGCCGTCGTCCTTCGGTCCCTGTCTCGTAGCGGCATGATGCCGGATCGGCGTGGATCGGACCCTCGCCGTCGCGGGCGCCGGGTGGCACGGACGCCTGCGAGTTTCGTTACCCTGCGTCCATGAGCGGCGATCCCAAGGTCGAGGCCACACGCCTCGAGGACCTGTGGGCGGGCGGGTTCGGCAACGCGTACGTGGAACGGAATCCCGTGCGCGTCGAGCCGCGTGCGCGGTTCTGGAGGGACCTGCTGGCCGAGCACCCCATCCGGTCTGTGCTGGAAGTTGGCTGCGGCCAGGGCGGCAATCTGAGCCTCATCGCCCGGCTCATCGACCCGCGCGACGTGTGGGGCATCGACGTCAATGCCGAGGCGCTCATGCGGGCGCGGGCGAACGTGCCGGGCGCCAATACGGTGCTCGGCGTCGCCCGCCGACTGCCCTTCCGGGACGGGCTCGTGGACCTGGCCTTCACCGTCGGCGTGCTCATCCACCAACCCGAATCGACCCTGCCGCTCGTCATGTCAGAGATCGTCCGCTGCTCCCGACGCTACATCCTCTGGGTCGAGTACTTCGCCGAGCAGACCGAGGAGGTCCCCTATCACGGCGAAAGCGGGACGCTCTACCGGCGCGACTACGGGCGAATCTACGGCGAGCTCTTTCCTGAGCTCATCGTCCGTGGCGACGGGTTCCTGGGACCGGAAGAGGGTTTCGACCGGGGGACCTGGCAGCTCCTCGAGAAATCCTGATGATCGATCGGGCTCCAGCGGGCCCAGGCGGGTGCCGGTCCGTGACACGGAGAACGACATGAAGAACATCAAGGTCCTCGGAGACACACCCGCGGCTGAGCAGCAGCGATCCGCCCGTCTCCGTCAAATGCTGTTGGAGAGTCCCTTGCCGGCCGGCGAGCTGCTGTCGAACCTGGGGCTATATCTGAAGCGCCAGACGCTGTCGCGCATCCTGTTCATGCAGGAGATCTACCAAACGATCCTGCCGGTGCATGGGGTGATCATCGAATTCGGCGTGCGGTGGGGCCAGAACCTCGCGTTGTTCTCCGCCTTCAGAGGAATGTTCGAACCGTTCAACTACAGCCGCCGTGTGATCGGCTTCGACACGTGGGAAGGCTTTCCGGCGGTTGACTCGAAGGACGGACCGCATGTGGCTGCCAACGACTACGGCGTCTCGTCCGGCTACATTGCCCAGCTCGAAGAGCTGCTGGCGCTGCACGAGGCGGACAGCCCGATCGCACACAAGCGCAAGTTCGAGCTCATCCAGGGAGACGCAACCGAGACCTTCGACCGCTACCTCGAAGCGAACCCCTACACCGTGGTGGCGCTCGCCTACTTCGACTTCGACCTCTATTCGCCGACGAAACGATGTCTCGAGTTGGTGCTGGAGCGGGTGACCCGAGGAAGCGTCATCGCATTCGACGAGCTCAACTGCCCGGAATTCCCGGGTGAAACCCTCGCTGTCATGGAGACCATCGGGCTGTCGCGCTTCGCCATCAGACGAAGCCCGCTGAATCCGTTCGTCTCGTACCTGGTCATCGACCGGTAATCTCCGCGACGGATCTTGGGATCGAGAGGGGACGTCGAACCGTGGGCCTCGGCCGGCGGGCGATGACCGCGACGAACGTGGCCAGAAGGTCCTCCACTCCGACCCCGGGGTACGTCAGCCGGACGTCCGGCAGGACCTCGGACGGAAGGCGTGGGACGAGCGCTCGATCGGTCCACGGGATCGCCGTGAGGAGCTCCAGGCCGGCTTCCTCGACGGCGCCACGCAGCGCGGCGAGCGTCAGCCGGTTCAGATTCTCCGTATAGAACCGGAGCGCCTGCGCCGCTTCCGTCGGCCGGATCTCCCGGAGGTAGCGCTCGAAGTCCGCGGCGTCCAGCCGAGCGTGGCCCCACGGGAAGTCGAGGGTGCACAGCGAGTGGCCACCGTTGGCGCTGAAGAACGGGTTGTAGTCGTGATACGCCACTCCGCCCGGCTTGAGCAGGCGTGCCATGGCCTGGAATGCCGCACCGGGATCCCGAAGATGCTCCACGACCTCGAAGGAGACGATGGCGTCGAAGCTCCCCGGCTCGAGCGCCGAGGCCGTGATGTCGTCCTCGACGAACGCGACGCGCCCCGTTGGGCTGCCGGCGACCGCCCTCGCGCGCTCACGAAGCTCGGCCAGCGCCAGCTCCTGGGCTTCCACGTCTCCGGCCGCGGGCTCCCCGGGCCGCTGGACGACGTAGTAGCGCGCGAGATCCGATGCGACGACTTCGGTGCCGTCCCGGCGGGCGAGCTCGTAGGCGACCGATCCGTCGTAGCAGCCGACCTCGAGGATCCGGCCGCCGAGGCGGACGCCGGCGACCGAGGCCAACAGCGCGGCCGCCTCTCCGACGCTCTTCTTCGCCTTGCGAGCCCGATCGGCGAGCGCCTCGTTCGAGGGTGGCCGGGACGCAACCTCCGGGTCGCAGGTCGTCCGCCAGCCTGGCTTCAGGCGATCCCGGAGGCTGGGGTCCAGCACGTGGCGGACGCCCCGGCTGTCGACGAACTCGACGTGCCCCGGGACGCCTTCGGGCGGCTCGGGCTGCGGCGGAGACAGGCCCCGTCGACCGGCGAGCTCTGCCTCGACCACCCGCCGGACCCGCCCGTTCCGCAGGGCGTTTCGGATCGCTGCCCGGCCCAGGCGCTTCCACATCACGGAACTCCAGATCGATCGGCGACGAGTGTGCCGGCGATCGCGTCGGCGATCCGGCCGGCCGCATCGCCGGTCCGGAAATGGTCATCGAGGAAGGCGCGACGTGCTGCCGGGTCGATGGGTCGCGGGTTGGCCAACGCATCCACGACGTCGCCGACATCGCGGACCGGTCGGGCGACACCCGCCCGGACATAGCCCAGGATGTCGCCATACGCCTGGGTCGTCGCGATGAGGTTCGGCGTTCCCACGACGACCGCGTCCGTCAGCACCGTCGAGTGGAGCCCGAGGTGGGCGTCCGCTGCGCGCAGGAGCCGGAACAGGTCCACGTCTCGTGTCACGGTCATGGCTGGCGGCTCGTATCCGCCGGCCTCGGCGAGGCCGACGAGGAGGGCACGGTAGGGACCGTCATCCGACTCGCCCGGATGCTGCTTGAACACGATATGCACGCCGGGCAACGGCCCGCCCAGGGTCCGGTCGAGCATCTCCGCCAGGTAGAAGCGTCGAGCGAGTGGCGTCGGGGCGGTCGAGACGACGAGCATGCGGTCGCCCTCATCGATATCGAGCTCCTTGCGAACGGCCGCCCGATTACCCGAGCCCGCGCCGAGGTCGCGATCGTCCGGCTCGCTTGGCACGCGTGGTGAGCCAACGACCTCGACCTCCTCCGGCCGGTAGCCGCCGTGATCCAGGAGGACCTGCCGCTCGTACGCGCCATACACGAACGTTCGAGCCGGCAGCAGGCGCATCGGATGGCGGTCATGCTGATAGCCGGGGTGCGAGGGATACAGCATGCCGTGCTGGACGGCGAAGACGGGAACACCGAGCCGTCCGGCGGCGGCCAGCCACGGCGTCCGGATGCCCTCATGGGTAAGGAGCATTGCGACCGGCCTCAGCTCGGCCAGCAGGCGCTCCGCGCGGACGCGCTGCTGGAGCGCGACACGCAGCCCGCTCAGCGCGAACCGCCGGACCTCGGCCAGGAGAGGCGGAGCGAGATCGATGTCGCCGATCCGAAGCGCCGCGCTATCCGCACCATCGAGAGCCGTCGCCACGGCGTCCGCCCGCTCCGCGGCGAGATGCTCGCCGGCCGGGTCGGACCAGCGCGTGCGGAGGAGCGACTGCGGGAGAAGATTGGCCTGTGACTCGATGGACGCCCAATCGGCGTCCTCGCGATGGTCCTGTCCGAGGCCCAGCACGACGGGCGGCGGGCCGAGCTCCGTCAGCCGGTTCACGACCGGCCCGAGGATCGGATCTACCCGCGGCGATCCGGCTGCACCGACCGGTTCGTGGATGCCGGAATGGCTCAGCACGAGGATCCGCGGGTCACCGGACACGAGCGTGCGAACACGCCGGTCCAGGATTGCCTCGCGCAGCTCTCGATCGGTGGCCCGCCGCCCCTCCAGGATCCCGCGCACCCGCCGCAGCGGCCTCGCCCAGGGACGGAGCCGGCCGACCGGGTCTCGTTCGTCAGCGCGGTTGCCCGGCCGGTCGTTCGTCCCTGGCGAGCGCTCGCCCACGACGATGCGGATACCCGGCGAAGCCGCCAACCCGCGCGCCACATCCTCCAGCGCCGCTTCCCCGCTCGGCACGTGGAGCGCGACCGACGGCGCCACCGGGGTCTCCCGCCGAACGGCGCCGGTGGCAAGATCGCCAAGCACCCCGTGCCAGATCAGGCGCTCCTGGAGCCAGTGCCACAGCACCTCGCGAAGACGAAACCAGTACGACACATCATCGACCGCCAGTCGCTCGATGACCCCCGCGTCGCGGGCCCAGCCGTCCACGAGCCGGAGTGCCTCCCTGGCGACGTCCACCCGCTCGATGACACTCGATGCCGGCGGCCGGAGCGGGAGCAGGTCGACCCGGCCGCCCGGCCGCGGTGTCCACGCGGTATCCATGACGACCACGGTCGTCATGCTGTCCGGCGGCGGCGCGTCGCCAGGTGTCGGCACGAACAGCAGGCGCGGTTCGTCCATGCAGGCCTAGTCGGCGTCCTCGCCGCCCGGTCCGGCCGGCGCACCCTGATCCGGGATGAGCATCGGCCGGGCGGCCAACAGCGGCTCGATCGCGTCCAGGAGCTCGCGCGCTCGACGATCGAACGTGTGGCGTTGCAGCACGGCCTGGCGGGCGCGCTCGGCGAGCGCGCGGCGTTCATCCGGGCGGTCGAGATAGTGGTCGATGAGAGACCGCAGATGGTCGGCATCGTGGTAGGCCACCACGCCGCCGTCGAACTCCGACTCGAGCCCGTCGACCTCGTCGCTGATCACGAAGGCCCCGGCCGCGGCGGCGTCGTACAGCCGATTTGACATGAAGCCCTCCGCCTGCATGTCCGGCCAGTGGTCGCTGAGGACGATCGCCGCGGACGCGTAGTAGCCCCCGAGCTCGTCGTTTGGGACGAACTCTCCCGCCAGGTACCGCGGGTCAAGGAGCTCCGGCGTCCAGCCTGTGCCATACACCGCCAACTCGTGTTCCGTGGGCAGCACGTCCTCCAGGACATGTCGACGGACTCGGCGCGAGTTGCCGACGAAGAGGAGCTCGTGCCGCGGCCCCGTCGGCTCCGGCCGGAAGCGCTCCGGATCAGTCGCCTGGTGGAGGGGTCGGACCGGCACGCGTACCCGATCCTTGATCCAGTTGGCGAACGTGTCGGACGCGACGAAGACGAGGTCATATCGCTCGTACAGCTCGGGGGTTGCACGATCGGGATGGCTGATGTGCCACAGGACGTTGAGCTGGCCCGGGCGAATCAGAGCCTCCGCCAGCCCGAACAGGTGGAGGCTGACGTCATCGCGGGCGGCGGGCCAGCTGTCCCAGACAGGACGAAGGTGAAGCCGCGTGGGCCAGCCAAGACGCCTGAGCGCTCGCTGGATTTGGCGAGCGAAATGGAGGTCACCCCAATTGGCTCCGACATCCCAGTCGGGGATGCCGATCCGGATGCCGATCCGGGGCCTCAGAACCCAGTCCTCGAGGGCCGTCCGCAGCTCGGCCGGCGACCCGGGCCGATAGGAGCTGTCGCGCTCGACCTGGCGACGCACGTCGGGATTGGAGGCGAGGACGATGTCGTACTCATCGAACCAGGGCCGTTCGAACCAGGCCCCTGCGTGGCCATCGATCGAGGCGACACGGATGGCTCCCGCCGGGGTCGTCCGGACGTCGAAACCAGGGTCGAGAACGACGACCACGTCCGCTGCCCCATCCGGGACATCCCGTTCCGGATCCGCCCGGTCGATGTGCCGAACCCGATAGCCGAGCCGCGCGAGATCGTCCGACATCTGCCCTGCGCTCGAGGGTCCGATCTCCGCCCGCTCGTCGTCGGCCGTGACGAGGTCGACGAGCAACAGCTCGTGCCGCCAGAAGCCACGACCCCGGATCGCGTCGAGCTGCACGGTGCGGTACAGCCGAGGCGCCCAGGTGCCGACCAGACGGTTGCGATTGGCGGTGGCCCTCGCCTGTCGCGCGGCCGGATCCTCCTGGGCCCGGGTGGCCGACTCGTGGTGCCACAGCGCCGCCCGGCCGTCGTACACGAGTCGGCCACCGCGGTCGCGGAGCCGCAGGCAGAGGTCCACGTCTTCCTGGCCGTACTCGTAACCGGCGCTGAAGCCACCCGCCGCCTCCAGGGCGGCTCTTCGGACAAGGAGGCAGGCAGCGCTGAGCGCCGGCACGTCACGGACCTCGCTGGCCCACGGGCTCAGGGCATCCTGACCCGCCCCCGACGGCACGGCGATGGGCACGCCGTCCCGCATCCGGAAGTGAACCCCGCCGTGCTGCAGCGTGAGGTCGGCGAACTGCATGCCCGCCCGGACATCGCCGCTGTGGCGAGGGTAGATGAGGCGAGCCCCGGCAGCCGACACCCCCGGCTGGCTGACCGTCTCGACCAGGTGTCCCAGCCAATCGCCGGAAACCGGCTCGACGTCGTTGTTCAGGAACAGGACGAGCTCGCCCGCGCTCGACGCCACGGCCTGGTTGTTGGCGGCCGAAAACGAAGCATTCTGGGCATTGGCCAGCAGCCGCACGGGAAACCGCGACTGCCAGGACTCGACCACCGACACGGAGGCATCGCTGGAGCCGTTGTCGACCACGATCAACTCGACGTCCTGGTAGGCGGTCGCACCGAGCGCCGGCAGCAATCGGCGGAGATGATGCTCGCCGTTCCGGTTCAGCACGACGACCGAAACGAGGGGCCCCGACTCGAGGGCGGCGGGCGTCAGCCCGCGACGAAGGCGATCGACGAACTGGCGCTCCGCGGCCGGTGTGGCTCGAAGTCGTCGCTGTGTCGCGCGATCTGCCAGCCAACGGCCGGGGTCGAGCCGGCCGAGGCGGGTGACAGCCGCAACCACTCCCCGAACGGTCGTGGCCACGGCGACCGCCACTCGCACCGATCGCCGTTGCTCGAGCGCCCTGAGCCGGTACTCGGCCAGGCGTGCCGTCTGGCGCGCTTGGGTGCGCTCTGCCCTGGCCTCCTGGCGCGCCAGCAACGCGTCCCGTCCGGCGGAACGGGCGCGCAAGCGATGCCGCTCGACGGCGCGGCGCAGCGTCGCCACCTCGTCCGCCGCGGGCACGTCCTGATCGGACGCGGTCGCACCGGCGGGCGCGGTCGCACCGGCGGCCGCGGCCTCCCGCTCTGACCGGCTGCCCTGACTCAAGGGACTCAAGGCCGGTCGAGCGCGAACCGGTCGATGAGCGCCACGTACCGCTCCGCCTCGCGCTCCCAGGCAGTCGCCAGGACGATCGCCCGGGCCCGCTCCACGGCATCGTCACGGCGGGCCGGATCGTCGATGAAGCCGAGGATTGCCGCGGCCATGGCTTCCGCGTCCCCCGGCCGATACGTCGCGACCGATCCGGCAGGAAATGTCCGCTCCACCATCGGCAGGCGGGAGGCGACCACGGGCTTGCCCATCGCGGCGTATTCGAAGACCTTCGTGGACAGCGTCATCTCCGTGTACCGGTCCAGGCGCGTCGGCGCCAGACCAATGTCGGCGGCCGCGATCGCCCTGGGCACGTCGTCGAGGGGGATGCGGCCGTGGAAGGCCACCCGGTCGGCCAGGCCCAGGGCGGTCGCCTGGGCGCGCAGGTCGGGCTCGGAATCGCCCCGGCCATACACATCGAGCCGGACGTCGATGTCCGGCCGCCGCTCCCGGATGAGAGCCATTGCCCGGAGCGTGACGTCCACCTCGTAGATCGGGGTGAGCGCTCCGGTGTACACGAGCCGCACGATGCCATCCGCGGCGAACGGGCGGTCCGGCTGAGCCGCGGCGTCGAATCGCCCCAGTGCCGGGCTGTTGCGGACGATGGAGACCTTCGCGGGCGGCACGCCCAGGCCCAGGAGCCGGTCGGCGCCCGCCTCGTTGACGGTCAGCACGGCCGTCGAGAATGCAATCGAGACGCGTTCCTGGAGGAGCAGGAGCCGGTGCGTGACGCGGTTCGCCGCCCTCGCGAAGCGCGTCCGGAAGAACTCGGGCATCGCCTCGTGGAGATCCAGGATCACGGGAACGCCGACCATCCGAAGGGGAAGCGCGGCGAAGACGAGGAAGTCTGGCAGGGAGTGGACCTGGACGAGGGCGAATCGCTCGCGCCGATGAGCGCGCACCGCCGCCCAGCCGCTCCGAGCAAGGAACGTGAGGTACTCGCGCAGGTACGTCGACAGGCCGGAGCCCTGGTGGCGCTGCACGTTCAGGCGCTGGACGCGGACGCCGTCGACGGTCCCATCGGGCTCGTCGTCCGGGCGGCGCAGGCCGAGGACATGGACCGGCCGGCAGGCCGCCACGAGCGACTCGGCCTCGCGCCGGACCCGGGGATCCTCGTCGTAGTAGCTGTGGACGATCATCAGCACCGGCCTCCGCTCCGCCGGCAGCCGATTCCTCACGCGGCGGACCAGCCGGCGCCGAGCCTGAGCACCTGCCGGTCGCGGACCGCGTGACCGCGGGAGCTGTCAACGGTATCCACGACCAGGCGGGCGCGTTCGTACAAGCGCGACCAGTCGACCGCCCGGTGCGCGGTCACCACCACGATCGCGTCGGCCCAGTCCAGCAGGCCGTCCAGCTCCTCACCCTGGAGGGAGCGGCCGTCGGCGTCACGGAAGGTTGCCACGTGGGGATCGTGGAAGCGAACCTCCCCGCCGCGCGCGATCAGGCCCGCGATGACGTCCGCCGCCGGCGAGTTGCGCGCGTCCTGGACGTTCGGCTTGAAGGCCACGCCGACCACCCCGATCCGCGCGCCGTTGATGGCCCGGCTGCGATCGTTGAGCGCCTCCGCCACGAGCTCAACGACGTGCCGGGGCATCGCGAAGTTGATGTCACCGGCGAGCTCGATGAACCGATCGATGAAGTCGAACTCGCGGGCACGCCACGCGAGGTAATAGGGATCGACAGGGATGCAGTGCCCGCCGACGCCCGGGCCGGGCGTGAACTTCATGAATCCGAACGGCTTGGTTGCAGCCGCGTTGATGACCTCCCAGACATCCAGGCCCATCCGCTCGCACAGGAGGGCGAGCTGGTTGACGAACGCAATGTTGATGTTCCGGAAGACGTTCTCGAGCAGCTTGGCCAGCTCGGCCGCGTCCGGGGACGAAAGCTCGACGACGTTGTCGTTGATCCGCCGCAGGAGGGCCGCCGCGCGGGCCGTCGCGGCCGGCGCGGTTCCGCCGACGAGGCGCGGCACGCCCTTGGCCGCGCTGGCCGGGTCGCCCGGGTTGACTCGCTCCGGCGCGAACGCGAGATCGAAGTCGAGGCCCGCCTTGAGGCCATCGAGCTCGAGCTCGGCCCGGAACGGACCGGCCGTCGTGCCCGGGAACGTGGTCGATTGGAGGATGACGAGGTGGCCGCGACGGAGGCCGCTCCGGATCTGCACGGCGGCCGATTGCACCGGCCCCAGATCAGGATCCTTGGTCGCTGTGATGGGCGTCGGCACGCAGACGAAGATCGCGTCGGCTTCGCCGAGGCGGGCGGCACTCGGCTCGGAGACTCGAAGGCCGGCACCCAGCGCCGCCCGGAGGCGCTCGTCCGAGACGTCGTCGATCGGCGAGACGCCGTCGCACAGCTCGGCGACCCGGGCGGGGAGCGCGTCGATGCCCTCGACCTCCAGCCCGGCCTCCGTGAATGCGATGGCCAGCGGCAACCCGACGTAGCCGAGCCCGATCACCGCCACGCGACGGTCTTCGCTCACGATGCCTCCCGTGTTCATGGTGCAGATCCGATCGCCGGGTACGCCCAGGCCCGGCTCTCCCTGGTTGGCGGTGTCGGCGAGAGGATAGTGCGTGCGGCCGGCCAGGGCATCCAGACGCTCAGGCTGGCGCCTGCGGCCGGACCGGAGCTCGTGCGCCGAGCCAGGCGGCTATGACCCCGGCGATGCGGTCACCGGCATGGCCATCCCACAACGGCGGCGCAGCCCGGTCGGCCGACACCTCAGCTGACAGGATCGACCCGAGCGCCTCCGCCACGTCCTCCGGCAGGACGAGTCGGTTGGTGCCGTGGCTGATCGTGATCGGCCGTTCGGTGTTGGGGCGGACCGTCAGGCACGGCACGCCCAGGATCGTCGTCTCCTCCTGGATGCCGCCCGAGTCGGTCACGACCGCGACGGCGCCGCGCACGAGCGACAGGAATTCGACGTAACCGAGCGGCTCCACGACGCGCAGGCGCTCGTCCGCCACCAGGCCGGCCGACTCCAGCGCGGGCCGGCCGCGCGGGTGCAGAGGAACCACGAGGGGAACCAGGCGAGCGACCGCCTGGAGCATTCCGACCACCCTGGCCGCCTGCTCCGGATGATCGACGTTTGCTGGCCGATGCATCGTTGCCACCGCGTAGCGGTCGGGCAGGCGCAGGCGCTGCCGCATGGCGGCCGGATCGAACCGTTCCAGGTTGGCAAGGAGCGTGTCGATCATCGGGTTGCCCACGAAATAGATCCGGTCCGGAGGGACGCCGCTGCGCACCAGGTTGTCGACACCCTCGGGACTGGTGACGAAGTGCAGGTCCGACAGGAGGTCTGTGACGCGCCGGTTGATCTCCTCGGGCATTGAGTCGTCGAAGCTTCGGAGGCCGGCCTCCACGTGCGACAGAGGCACGTGCAGCTTGGCGGCGACGAGCGCGGCCGCGATCGTCGAGTTGACGTCGCCATAGACGATCGCGAGGGCGGGTTCGATCTCCAGGAACGCTCGCTCCAGGGCGACTATCAGTGCGGCAGTCTGCGTGGCCTGGCTGCCAGAGCCGACTCCCAGGTTGAGGTCCGGCGCCGGCAGGCCGAGGTCGCGAAAGAAGACGTCGGACATCGCGGCGTCGTAGTGCTGACCGGTGTGGATGACGAGCTGGCGGATGCCTCGGGCTTCGAGGGCCCGGATGACGGGGGCCGCCTTCATGAAGTTCGGCCTCGCTCCGACGACGTGGACGAGCGGGCCGCTCATGTCGAAGACCCGTTGCCGTCCCGGTCGAGCAGGCGCCCGTAGAGATCGAAGAGCGTGCTGACCTGCGTCTCCCAGTTATATCGGTCGTGGGCTGCCCGCAGCGACCGCGCCCGGGCCGCCTGACGCTCGGGCGACGGCGCCTCGAGCAGCGAGCGGAGCGCGGCCGCGATGGCCGCCGGAGAGGTTGGATCGCACAGGACGCCCGCCCCCGTGGCGGTGACGATCTCGGCCATCCCGGGCAGGTCCGAAGCCACGACGGGGACGCCAGCCGCCATCGCTTCGAACAGCTTCTGCGGCGTCGTGAAGCGGTGGTTCAGCGTCGTCGGCTGAATGGCCATGACGAGCACGTCCGCGGACGCGGTCCAGGCGAGGAGCTGGTCGGGCGGAACCGCGCCCAGAACGAACACCCGCCCAAGGTAGGGAGGGCCGGCCGCGTCCTGGGCGAACTGGTCGCGCAGCCCGCCGTAGCCCAGCAGGACGAGGACGGCTCCCGGCACCTCCAGGATCGCCTCCATGGACTGCTCGATGCCCCGTTCGGTCAACATGTTGCCCTGGTAGAGAGCGACGCACGTCTCGGGGGGAAGACCGAGGCGGTCCCGAATCAGGTCCGGCCGCGGCGTCGGCGGGTGCCAGCGCAACGGGCAGTTCATGACGACGGTGGGTCGGGGCACGCCCAGTGTCTCCTCGAGGATCCCCGCATACGCCTCGTTCACGGTCACGACCGCGTCCGCAGCGCGCGCCCATCGCCGCTCCATGCCCGAGTAGATCGACCGCCAGGTGCGGCTCATTCGATCGAACGCTCGCGCATGGAGGTAGATATCCCGGCTGTCATAGATCGTGCGACCGCCGTGGCGACGGCGGAGGCGCGCGAGGGCCGGCAGCGAGCCGGCCCACATGCCGTGCCACAGGTCGGCCGGTTCGGCGCACTCCTCCAGGGCCACGGCCCAGGCCATCGGTCGCAGCGGGAAGATGACGAACTGGCGCCACCAGCGCTTCGGTGCGCGGATCGTGTAGCGGATCCCGTACTTGAGCCCTCGCAGAGCCGTTCCTGCACGGGTGCCCCGGAAGCGGTCCGGGATCAGCGATCTGGCCGGCGCAGAGGCCACCCTGGGCCTTGCGACGATCGGCGACCCGCCGGCCGGTCGGCCTGGAACGACGCCCCCCACCGCGGCCAGTCGCCCGGCGAGCCGCCGGCGTCCCAGCCAGCGCAGGCCCGGAATCGCCAGGGCAAGGTTGGTCGGCACCCGTACCAGCCGGATTCCCGAGCTGGCGTCCTCGAGCGGCAAGCCCGGCTCCCACCGAGCGTAGACGATCACCTCGTGGCCGGCGCCCTGCGCCGAGGTCGCCATCCGCCCGGTGCGAGAGTCGAACTCTGCCGTCGAATACGACAGGTAGGCGATTCGTGATCGTCGCGCAATCGTCACTTGGTCCGGCATGGGCGCTCCATGCTAACGGACGCTCGACCGACGGCACCCGGATCGACTCGCCGGAGAGGGCCCGATGCCTGTGATACCCTGCGACGGCTCATGATCCGTCCGGCCTCGGAAGCCCTCGTCCAGCCTCCCCCGGCGATCCGCCGCCGGGGACTCCTGGGGCTCGTGACGGACGGCCTCCGAGACCTGGTCAGCCACCGGCGACTCATCCGCTACCTGGTCGGCGCGGAGCTCAAGCGGACACACGCGGACACCGTGCTCGGACAGGTCTGGTGGATCCTGGATCCCATCCTCCAGATGGCCGTCTACTACGTCCTGGTGGAGGTCATCCTGCACCGGAACGTGCCGGACTATCCGCTGTTCCTGTTCGCCGCGATCCTGCCCTGGAAGTGGTTCAGCACGACGATGAACGAGGCGACGCTGTCGGTGACCGGCCGCCAGAGCCTCATTCGCCAGCTCAGCTTCCCCAAGATCGTCCTGCCGACGGCCGCGGTGGCGGCGGAGACGGTGAGCTTCCTCTTCGGGCTGGGCGCCTTCGCCTTCGTGTACCTGTTCTACCTCGACCGCCTGTCGGCCTGGGTCCTGGTCGTGCCGCTCATCGCCGCCATTCAGCTGGTCTTCACGCTGGCCCTGGCGATCGCGTTGAGTGCCGCCAATGCCTTCTACCGCGACGTCCAGAACGTCCTCCGCCACGCCCTTCGGATGTGGTTCTATCTGTCGCCCGCCCTGTACTCGCTGGATCTCATCACCGACCGTCGCTTCCGGGAGATCCTCCAGCTCAATCCCTTCGCGGTCCTGTTGGAGTCCTACCACGCGGTGACATGGGGCACCTCGGCCCCGGACTGGTCCGGCCTGACCGCGGTCCTGGCGGTGTCCGTCGTGCTCCTGCTCGCCGCGATCCTCCTGTTCAAGCGGGTCGAGTCCGCCTTCGCGAGGATCCTGTGAGGGACCATCGGCCGTCGGTCGACCGTTCCGCACCCGCCATCGACGTTCGGAACCTTGGCATCCGCTACAGCCTCCGGCTCACCCGCCGGACGACCCTCAAGGGCTCTCTGGCCGATCTCTTCCGGCGGAACAATCGCGGCGGGCCGACGCACTTCTGGGCGGTCCGAAACCTGAGCCTGAATCTCGATCACGGCGAGTCGCTGGCCGTCATCGGGCCCAACGGAGCCGGCAAGAGCACGCTCCTGCTGGCTCTGGCCGGTATCCTCCAGCCGTCCGAGGGCGAGGTGCGGATCAACGGTCGCGTCTCCACACTGCTCACGCTCGGGGCCGGCTTCGACGCGGAGCTGACGGGCCGCGACAACATCGACCTCGCGGCCGCCTTCCTGGGGATCGACCACCGCCTCATGGCCGAGCTCAGCCCCTCGATCATCGAGTTCGCGGATATCGGCCCGTTCATCGACGCTCCGGTGAAGACGTATTCGACCGGGATGAAGGCACGGCTGGGGTTCGCGATCGCGACCGCCGTGACGCCGGACATCCTGCTGCTCGACGAAGTCCTGGGAACGGGCGACCAGACGTTCCGGGCGCGCAGTCAGGCCAGGATCAAGGAGCTGGTCGACAAGGCGAAGGCGATCGTCCTCGTCACGCATGACCTGACCTTCGTGACGGAGTTTTGCAATCGGGCCATCCTGCTCGAGCAGGGCACATTGGTTGCGGAAGGCAACCCGGCCGAAATCGTCGCCCTGTACCGCGATCGGGTTGCGCAGCGCAAGCTCCTGGCGGAGGCCGACGCGCACCGTTTTGCCGCGCCGCCGGGTGCCCCCACGGCCGCGCAGACGTGAGCACGGCGATGGCGTCGTGTCGCCGGCCGGTCGGCTGCTAGGGCTTCCAGCCGATTCCGGCGCTCACGCGGACGCCGTCGAGCAGGGACCGGTACAGCTCGAGGAGGCGATCCAGCTGGCGTTGCCAGGCATACGGTCCGGCGGCCGCCGCCAGGCAAGCCTGCCGGTAGGCGATCCGCCGTTCGGGCGAAGCGTCCAGGATCTCGCGAAGCCCGCGGGCGATGTCGTCCGGCGAGGTCGGGTCGACGAGCACCCCGATGGCCGTCTCCCGAACGATCGCGGCCATGCCCGGCAGGTCCGCCGCGACCACCGGCACTCCTGCGCCCATCGCATCGAACAGCCGCGTCGGTGTCGTCAGCCGATGGTTGAGCGTCGATGGCTGGATCGGCATGAGGGCGACGTCGGCGGCGGCCGTCCACGCCAGGAGCTCGTCGGGTGGCAGCGCCCCCATGAACCGGATACGGGCCGCATATGGCAGGGCCGCAGCCTGGGCCTCGATCCGACCCCGTGCCTCGCCGTCGCCGACGACCACCAGCACCGCCTCCGTCACCTCCGCCATGGCCCGCGCCGCCTGCTCGATGCCGCGGTGCGCCACGACCGCCCCGAGCGCGAGGACGACGCGCGTGCCCGGCGGCAGCCCCAGGCGCTCGTGGAAGCGGCGCTCCGCCACGACCGGCGGGTCGAACCGGACCGGCCCGTTGAAGACGATCGTCGCCGTCCTGCCGAGCCTCCGCCGGAGCTGGTCCGCGTAGGGCTGGTTCACGGTCACCAGGCCGTCGGCCGCCCTGGCCCAGGCACGCTCGCGCCGGGTGAGGAGGCGACGCCACGCGCCGGGCAGGCGGGCGAACCGCGCACTCTCGGGGCCGATGTCGCGTGAGTCGTACACCACCCGACCGCCCAGCCTGCGACGCAGCCGGAGGGCGACCGGCAGCGTGACGAGGCCCTCCGACTGCCAGATATCGGCGCCACCCGGTACGGCCTGTGCGATCGCGTCGGCCCAGCCACGGGCGACGATGAGGTAGCGGGTCGCCTGGGCGGCCCGGCCCAGGCTGTCGCGGAGCGTCGTGAGGACGCGGGTGTCTCGATGCGGTCCGTCGGTCGCCTGTCCCGGTGAGGACGATCCGGGCGGATGTGCGGGCCGTCCCGCCTGCGGCAGCCCCGGTGCCGGGAGCCAGGCCAGCGGACGCGGCTGGGCAACGCGAAGAATCACGTAGCCTTCGCGCTCCTCGCGCTCGGGCAGGTCGGCCCCGGTCCGGTCGGTCCCGGTCCGGGCCACGACGGTCACGCGCCACCCGGCCGCAGCGAGGCTGGTGGCGAGCTTCCAGGATCGCGAATCGGCTACGAACGGATTGTTGAGGAGGAGCGCCACCCGACCCGGGCCCGCCGCGGCGGCCATCGTCAGCGGTCCGTCGCGAGGGATCGGTAGAGTCCTACCAGGGCGGCCTGCTCGGTCTCCCAGTTGTAGCGCTTCAGCGCGGCCGTCCGGACCGTACCCCGCATCGCGGTGCGCTTCGCCCGCGGCGAGCGGACGATCTCGGCCAGGGTCCGGGCCACGTTCTCGGCCGTCCAGGGCTCCACGACCCAGCCGCCGCCGATCTCGGCGACGAGCCGAGCGACCGCGGTGCCGCCGCTGACGAGCGGGGGCACGCCGGCCATGATGCTCTCGAAGAGCTTGTTCGGGATCGTCAGCCGCAGGTTGAGCGTCTTGGGCGGCGCGCCGATGAAGGCGACGTCCGCTCCGGCCGTCCATTCCAGCAGCTCGTCCGTGGGGACGGGCGGGAGGACGACGACCCTCTCCGGCCGGGCCGCCGCCGCTGCGCGGAGCCGCGCCTCCAGCCGCCCGAAGCCGAGGAAGACGACCGTGAGCTCCAGATCGCGCAGCGCCGGCAGCTCGATGGCCGTCAGCAGTTCCTCGATGCCCTGATCCTCGCGGAACGCGCCCTGGTAGACGACCAGAGGCCGCTCGCGGGTTGCGCCGGCCGCTGCCCGCAGCCGCCGCGACGACGGCGGCCGCGGGTCCTCCGGTCGCCAGCGCGGCCGGCAGTTCATGACGACCGCCGGCAGCGGCACGTCGAAGCGGCGCGCGACCTCCTCCGCCAGCGGCGCGGTGACCGCGGTCAGCCCCGCCGCGTCGTGCATCCAGCCCCGCTCGCGGCGGCGGAGGTACGACCTGACGGGCCCGGGCATGCCGGCGAGGCGGCCGGAGTCGACGTGCAGGTCGGCGATGTCGTACACGAACCGGGTGCCCGTCGTTCGGGCCGCTCGATGCACGACCGGGAGCGCGACGAGCGCCTTCGCGCTGAACACATCGGCATCGTTCGCCGCGGCGACGGCCGCGTCCGACCATGGTCCGATGCGGCGCCGGTAGGCGAGGATCTCCAGGCCGCGCCGCAGCGGCCCGCGCAGCCCCTCGATGGCACCGCCGCGGGACGGCGGCAAGGTCGTGGCGTCCGCGGCCAGGCCGAGCAGGCCGGCCACCCTGCCGCGAACGCCGGCCGGCAGGGGCCGGAGTGCCGACGCGATTCGGCGATCGAGGGCGGGGCGATGAACGGCGATCGCGTCGTCCAGCGTCTGAGATGCCGGCAGCCTGGCGTCCGCGAGGGCGACGACCGTGACTCGGTGCCCGTCGGCCGTCAGGGCGCGCGCAGCTCGCAGCGTGCGCGAGTCGTACTCGAACGTATTGGCCGTGACCAAGCAGACGTGAAGTGGCCGGCTCTTCACCTCCCCGCGACGTCCGCCGTGTCGCGGGCGGCTGCCTGCACGCCCACGCCGCGGTAGGCAACCGTCGGCGGGAAGGCCAGATCGCGCAGGCTGTTGCGACCATCGAACACGACGGACAGCTCGGGGAACGCCGCGAAGTCCAGGGTGCGGAACAGCGGATCCGCGGTCTGGGTGACGATCGCCCGGAAGGGCCCGCCGTCGCCCCAGCGGTAGGCAGCGGCGCAGCATCGCTCCACCTCGTCGGCGGACAGCAGCGGGTCATACGCCGACACGCGCGCCCCGTGGAATCCGAGCCGCTCGATGAGCGGCATGGCCCTGGAGTAGGCCAGCTCCTTGACGCCCGCACGGTACGTGAGGCCGAGCACGAGGACGGGGACGTCTTCCAGGCCCCCGAGCGCCTTCTGGATCGTCCTGATCGCGAGTCCCACCTGGCCGTCGTTCACTCGCCGGGACAGCTCGACGAGCTCCATCTCGGGCGCTCGCGCGAGCAGGAAGTGCGGGTAGACCGGGATGCAGTGCCCGCCGACGCCGAGTCCGGGTTGGTGGATGTGGCTGTAGGGCTGACTGTTTGCCGCGGCGATGACCTCCTGGACGTCGATGCCCACGCGATCGGCGTAGCGGGCGAGCTCGTTGGCGAGCGCGATGTTGACGTCGCGGTACGTCGTGTCGGCCAGTTTGCTCAGCTCGGCCGCCTCGGCCGACGACATGAGCACGACCTCCGCATCCAGGACCGAGTCGTAGAACGCGGCGGCACGCTCGCCCGATGCCGGGCCGATCCCGCCGACGAGCTTCGGATACGTCGCCAGGTTGCTCAGCGCCGCCCCGCTGTACAGCCGCTCCGGTGAGAAGGCGACGAAGAACTCGGTCTCGGCCACCAGCCCGGAGGCCGCCTCGAGGCGCGGGACGAACCGGCCGCGCGTGTCACCGACCGGCAGCGTCGTCTCGAAGATGACCGTCGAGCCGGCGTGGATCCCCGGGCCGATGGCCGCCACCGCCGCGTCCATATGCCGATAGTCAGGCTGCTGCTCGTCGTCGAGCAGGATCGGTACGATCAGGACGACAACGTCCGCATCCCGCGCCGCGGCCTCGGCGTCAAGGGTCGCGCGCAGGAGCCCCGCTTTGTGAGCGTCGCGAACGTGGGCGGCGAGCCCGGGCTCCTGATCGACGTGGCTGCGCCCGGCGTTGATCTCGTCCACCACCGTCTGCTGGATGTCGACGGCCATGACCGACCAGCCATGACTCGCGTACTGGGCGGCCAAGGGCAGGCCCATCTTGCCGGCGCCGACGACGGCCACAGTGCCGGCGGTTCCCGGCTCACCGAGCCAGGGCCGCGCGGGTCGTGCCTCGCCGTGCCGGCATGGGTTCGGCGGAAGGTCGATCGATCCGCCCAGCAGGCTTGGCGACGGATGGGACGGTGTGCGGACGATCGTCATCTCATCGAGAGCTTCGAGACCATCGGCGACAGATCGACGGGACGGCTGCTTGCCGCGGACTCGAGCAACGCCCCGGCGATCGCCACCGCCCACAGTCCGTCCTCACCGTCCACGATCGGCCGACCACCATCGCGGACCACCCGCAGGAACGCGTCGAGCTCCACGCCGAGGGGTTCCCTGGATTGGACCGGCAGGATCGCAGCCTCGCCCGCAAAGGTCGGAGCGTAGCCCCTGATGAGGACCGGCGGAGACAAGGTGGCCGTCCTGGTGAACGTCAGCTGCTGGGTCAGGTAGTCCAGCTCGAACATCCCCTCCTCGCCGATGACCGTCAGCTGCCGGCGCTTATCCGGAGTGAGCCAGTTGACGTCCAGCATGCCGGTGGCGCCAGACGGGAAGTGGAGCAGCCCGAACAGGAGATCCTCATGCGTTGCGTGAATCCGCTGAGCGGTCTCCGCGTACACGCGAACGGGGCGCTCGCGAGCGATCCAGCTGAGGATGTCGACATCGTGGGTCGCCAGGTCCACCGTTACCCCCACGTCGCGGATACGTTCGGGGAATGGGCCGGCCCGGCGACTGGCGATGGCAAAGATGCTCGACAGCCAGCCGTCCGTCAGCAGCCGGCCCAGCTCCAGGACGGCCGGGTTGAACCGCTCCACGTGGCCGACCTGAACGGGAACGCCCCGGGCGCGGCCAGCTTCGACGATCCGCATGGCCTCGTCCACGGTCGCCGCGAGTGGCTTCTCCACGAGGACCGCCACGCCGCGCTCGATGGCTGCCCGTGCCAGCGCCTCATGGGCGGTCGTCGGCGCCGCGATGATGACCGCATCCAGCTCGGCCTCGGCGATCATCGCGAGCGGCTCGGCGAACCCCTGCGCTCCGGACTGCGCGACGGCTGCGGCCACGGCCGCCGGCACGGGATCGGCGACGGCCGCGACGTGCACGCCCGAGCGAGTGGCGATGACGCGCAGGTGGTTGCGTCCCATCGCGCCCAGGCCCGCCAACCCCAATCGGACCTCGCGGTCGCCGGCGGGGCGCCAGCTCCGTTTCGCCTCGGTGGTCACGGCGCGGCGCTCTCCGCGACGGATTCGTGACCCACCCCCACGTGCCCTGCGCCGGCGCGGACATCGTCCCCGGGCGACCTGGTAGCGGTCGCATGGGCAAGAACCGCAGCGCGGACTGCCTCGATCACGATCGCCTGCTCCTCCTGGGTCAGGCCAGGAAAGACGGGCAACGACAGCGTCCGGGCGGCGACCTCGTCCGTTACCGGCAGGTCCGCGTGGAGGCCGCGCTCCTGGACGTACGCCTGACGATGCACTGGCACCGGGTAGTAGATCTCGGCTCCGACGCCAGCTGCCCGGATGTCGGCGAGGATCGCGTCGCGAGCGGTACCGACATCCAGCGTGTACTGGTGGAACACGTGGCCGCGACCCTCCGGGGTGAAGGGCAGGTGAACCGGCAAATCCACGAACGCGTCGTCATACGCCGCCGCAATGGCGCGCCGCCGGGCCGTGTTCCGGTCGAGCTTGGCCAGCTGGGCAACTCCCATGGCCGCGGCGACGTCCGTGAGCCGGAGGTTGTAGCCGAGCATCTCATGCGCGTAGCGCGTTCGCATCCCCTGGTTTCGGTAGCAGCGCAGCCAGTCGGCCAGGGAATCGTCCGAAGTGGTCACCAGACCACCCTCGGCCGTCGTCATGTTCTTCGTGGCATAGAGGCTGAAGACGCCGTGTCCGAAACTCCCGACTCGGCGCCCGCGAAAGGTGGCGCCATGGGCCTGACACGCATCCTCCACCACGGCCAACCCATGGCGGTCGGCAATCGCTCCGATCATGTCCATGTCGGCGGACAGGCCGAACAGGTGGACCGGGCAGATGGCCCGCGTCCGTGCGGTGACGGCCGCCTCGATCTTCCCTGGATCGATGAGGTAGGTATCCCTCTCGATGTCGACGAACACGGGCGTCGCGCCGGTGGACAGGATGGCGTTGGCCGTCGCGGCGAACGTGTGGGCCACCGTGATCACTTCGTCGCCCGGGCCCAGGCCGAGACCGGTGAAGACGGCCATCAGGCCAAGCGTGCCGTTGGCGACGGCGACGACGTGGGGCACGCCTCCATACGCTGCCCAGCGTGCTTCGAGCTCGGCGACCCTGGCGCCCTGGGCGATGATCCCGGACGTCAGTACATCGGTGACGGCCGCGATCTCGTCATCGCCGATGTCCGGGCGGGCGATCGGGATCATGCTGGCGCGCCTCGCCGCTCATGGCCGGCCTCGCTTCCGGTGACCTCGCGAATCGTCTCGACATCGGGGACGTACACGAACCGTCGTTCGCACGAGGAGCACAGCAGGTCCGCCGCGGGTCCCGGGTCGGCGCTCGCCGGTTGACCGGTTGCGACGTCGGTGAGTCGACGCCCGCACGAACAGACCCA
>DASPWU010000109.1:0-4991 GCA_035637675.1 Candidatus Limnocylindria bacterium
GACCCGCTCGCCCTGCAGGCGCTCGAGCCTGGCCTCGTGCTCGTGCATCTTGCTGAACTTGCGGTGGCTCCGGTAGCGCTGCACGAGCTCGCGCTCGCGGGCGATCGCCGCCGCCTGCGTCTCGACGTCCTTGGTGGCCCTCGCGTCGCGCTCCTCGCGCTGGTGGTGATAGGCGGAGTAGTTGCCCCGGAAGGCGGTCAGGCGGCGGTCGCGCAGCTCCCAGACGCGGGTGACGGTGGCGTCCAGGAACGCACGGTCGTGCGACGCGACCACGAGTGAGCCGGCCCGGCGCCGGAGATGGTCCTCGAGCCACTCGAGTGCATCGAGATCCAGGTGATTGGTCGGCTCGTCGAGGAGGAGCAGGTCCGGATCGGCGATGACCAGACGGGCGAGGGCGGCTCGCGTCTGCTGCCCGCCCGACATCGCGACCGGTGGCCGCGACCACTCCTCGCGGGGAAAGCCCAGCCCCGAGAG
This sequence comes from Candidatus Limnocylindria bacterium, assembly GCA_035637675.1. GTDB lineage: Bacteria > Chloroflexota > Limnocylindria > Limnocylindrales > CSP1-4 > C-114. The sequence goes on from DASPWU010000109.1 coordinate 475, forward strand.
GGCCTCGTCCACCCGCTGATCGAGCGTGTACCCGCCCAGGACGTCGAACTCGTGCTGGAGCGCCTCGTAGGCGGGCTCGGTCACGCGATACTCGACCTCCAGCGCCTGGAGCTCGGCCTCCATGCGCTCGAGATTGGCGGCGCCTGCCCGCACGGCCGAGCGCAGCGCGGGCGCGGCCATGAAAGCCGCGTCGAAATGCGACTCCTGGAGGAGGAACCCGAGGCCCAGCCCACGCCGCCGCTGGACGTCGCCGCGGTCGGGATCGTCAAGGCCGGCCGCGATCCGCAGCAGCGTCGTCTTGCCGGCGCCGTTCGGGCCGACGAGGCCGATCCGGTCGCCGAGTGCGACGGCCGCGCTGACGTCGTCGAGGATGACCAGCGTCCCGACCTCGCGACGGACGCCCGACAGCCTGAGGATGGACACCTAGGCGCCGACCGCGGCCCGGGCCTGAGCTCGGCGGGTGGCGGCAGCGCGTCGGGTTCGCTCGACCCGCGCCCGGGCGGCCGCCCGGGCGCGGTCGTCTGCCGTCAGGCCAACGCTGCCTTCCCCGGCCAGGTCGGTCCAGCGCGGCCCCCGCCGATTCGGGCCGACGCCGCGTCGAGGGACCATCGAGCGCAGGATCGTCGCGGCCGCCGCGCGATCGGCCGCCGGCAGCCGCTGGCACCACGAGCAGAAATGCGTGGCCCGGGCGCCGATGACGATCCGCCGCACCGGGCGGCCACAACGCAGGCACGGCTCCCCCGTCCGCTGGTAGACGAGCAGCCGCTCCTGCATCGACCCATCCCCGTCGGGAGCGGTGTAGTCGTCGATCGAGCTTCCGCGGCGCTCGATCGCCTCGGCGAGGATGCGGCGGAGCTCCAGGTAGAGCCGTCGCTGGTCACCCGGCCGGAGGCTGGCCGCGGACCGAAGCGGATGGAGGCGGGCCGCCCACAACGCCTCGTCGGCGTAGATGTTCCCGACGCCGGCCAGGAACGACTGGTCGACCAGCAACGGCTTGAGCCGGCCCTTCCGCCGACGGATCAGCCGACGGAAGGCAGGCAGGGTGAAGGCAGGATCGAGCGGTTCCGGGCCGAGGCCGGCGAAGGCCTCCGCGTTCCCGTCGGCGGCGACGAGCCGGCCCGACGCCGTGTCGCGTTCGTACAGGCCGACGCGCCCGAACTTGCGGATGTCGCGGAAGCGGATCTCCCGGCCGTCCGCCAGCTCGAGTGCGAGCCGGACGTAGGGATCCACGGTCGTCGTCGAGGGAACCACGAACAGCTGGCCGGTCATCTTGAGATGGATCGTCAGGGTGGCACCGTCCGACAGCTCGACGACGAGGAGCTTGCCCCGTCGCCCGACGTCCTCGACCCGGCGGCCGGCGATCGCCCGCGCGAACGCCTGCGGCTCGTGGGTCCGCAGCGTGCGCGACCACCAGCTGCGCGCCCCGACGATCGTCGTCCCCACGATCCGCGGGCGCAGGTCGCGCGCGACGGTCTCGACCTCCGGCAGCTCAGGCACCGGCCCGCCCAGGGTCCACGTTCAACCCGGGAACCACGGTCAGCCCGCCAGCGACTCGACCGGCGCCTCGTCGGCCTCGGCCAGGACGGCGTCCTTGCGGGTGAGCGGGGTCATCGACTCCCAGTCGTCGCCGACCTTGATGTCCACGGTGAGCGGCACGTCGAGCGGCATCGCGCTCTCCAGCGTCTCGCGGACCACCGGCGCGAGCCGGTCGACCTCGTCGCGCGGCACCTCGAACAGCAGCTCGTCGTGGACCTGCAGGAGCATGCGGGCCGCGAACCCCTCGTCGCGCAGCCGGTCGGCCAGCCGGATCATCGCGATCTTCACGATGTCGGCGGCGGTGCCCTGGATGGGCATGTTGATGGCCATCCGCTCGCCCGCGCCGCGCAGCGACGGGTTGCGCGCCTGCAGCTCGGGGATGTAGCGCTTGCGGCCGATGAGGGTCGTGACGTAGCCCTGGGTTCGGGCGACCTCCTTGATGTGGAGCATGTAGTAGCTGATCCCGGAGTACGTCGCGAAGTAGGTGTTGATGAACTCCTGGGCCTCCTGGCGCGGGATGCCGGCCCGGCTCGACAGGCCGAAGTCGCTCATGCCGTAGGCGATTCCGAAGTTGACCATCTTGGCCATAGATCGCTCGTCGTGGCTGACATCCTCGGGTGCCTTGTGGAGCACCCGGGCGGCCGTCTCGCGGTGAATGTCGGCCTCGCGGCGGAACGCGTCCTTGAGATGCTCGTCGCCCGAGACGTGGGCCAGGATTCGCAGCTCGATCTGCGAGTAGTCCGCCGCCAGCAGGACGAGCTCGGGCCCGCCGGCGACGAAGGCGCGGCGGATGCGGCGCCCGAGCTCTGTTCGGATGGGGATGTTCTGGAGGTTGGGATCGGACGATGACAGCCGGCCGGTGGCCGCCACCGCCTGGTGGAACGTCGTATGCAGCCGCCCGTCGGCGGCCATCAGGTGGGGCAGCGCCTCGACGTAGGTCGATCGCAGCTTGGTGTAGACCCGCCACTCGAGCAGCTTGTCGATCATCGGGTGGGCGGCGCGCAGCTCTTCGAGGACCGAGGCGTCGGTCGAGTATCCGGTCTTCGTCCGCTTGCCCTTGGGCAGGTTCAGCTCGTAGAACAGCACCTGCTCGAGCTGCTTGGGACTGCCGAGATTGAACTCGTGCCCGACGTCCGTGTAGATCTCGCCCTCCAGGCGGGCGATCTCGCTCCGGAACTCCGCGTCGAGCGCGGCGAGCGCCTCCAGGTCGAGCGCGACGCCGGTCGCCTCCATCCTGGCGAGCACCGGGATGAGCGGCAGCTCGATCTCCGCGAACAGGCGGTCGAGCTTCTCCCGGTCGAGCGCCTCGGACAGCGGCGGCCGGACAGCGACCGCGGACAACGCCTCGAGCCCGGTCCGGGCGGCCGGTGTGAGCTCGGTCGCCGGCGGAAGGATGAGGTCCAGCTGCTCGGCGACGACGTCGGCGATCGTCTGGCTGCGGAGGGCGGCATTGAGAATGTACGCCGCGACCTGGGTGTCAAACGCGACCGGCAGCGGCCGGCCGGCCGGATGGTCGACGATGCCGGCGACGAGGAGGGGCTTGACCTCGTGGCCGACGACCGGAGTGCCCACATCCTCGAGGAGCGCTCGGAGGCGGCCGACGTCGTCGGCTCCCTCGACCGCCACGACCCGACCGTCGCTGCCGGCGAGCGCCATCCCGAGGGGGGTGCCCCGTCGCGGTCGCGGGTCGTCGAGAAGGAGTGAGACTCCCACGCTCGGCTGGGCCGCCAGCCACCCGCGCGTGCCCTCGATCGCGTCGCCCGACGTCAGGCCGATGAGCCCGGGGTCGGCGATCGCCGCGGCCAGCGTGGCGCGCGGGTCGCCCGTCGGAAGCTCCGGCGGTGCGCCATCGCCCCGGTGGCCGTCGCCCGTGGAGACCGCCCCGAAGTCGAGGCTGAGCTGGAGGCCGCTGCCCTCCTCCAGGAGGGACCGGCCTCCAGCGGCCGCCCGGCCGGCCCCCGCCCGCGTCCCGCCGGCCGGGGCCGGTCCCCAGCCTTCCGGCCGGCCCGCGACCTGGGCCGCCGGGAAGGTGCCATCGGCGGTCTCGGCCCGGAGCGCCTCGACCGCCTCCTCGACCGGCTCGCCGGACAGCGGCGGCAGGCGTTCGATGAGGGTTCGGAACTCGTACTCGCGGAACAGCCGGACGACCGTGTCGCGGTCGTAGTCGCCCAGGCGGGCCGCGTCGAGGTCGAGCGACACGGGCAGGTCACGCACGATGCGCATGAGCTCGCGGCTCTGGAGAACCCGCTCGCGGGCCTCGGCCAGCTTCCCGCGCAGCTTCTCCGGCTTGACCTCGTCGACGTGTTCGAACACGCCCTCGAGCGTCCCCCATGCGGCGATCAGCGACGCGGCCGTCTTCTCGCCGACGCCGGGCACACCAGGGATGTTGTCGGTCGAGTCGCCCTTGAGTGCCTTGTAGTCGATCATCTGGTGCGGCTCCAGGCCATAGCGCTCGTGGATCCTGGCCGGGTCGTAGATGACCGTGTTCTGGACGCCCGATCGCGTGGTCATGAGCCGGGTCCGATCGGTGACCAGCTGGAGCATGTCCAGGTCGCCGGTGACGATCGTCGTGTCGAGTCCGCGCGCCTCGGCCTCGACGGTGAGCGTGCCGATGACGTCGTCCGCCTCGTAGCCGGCCAGCTCGTAGACGGGGATGCGGAGGGCCTTCACGACCTCCCGCACCTTCGGAAACTGATCGCGGAGGTCGTCCGGCATCCGTTGCCGGGTGGCCTTGTACTCGGCGAACTGCTCGTGGCGGAAGGTTGGCCCGGAGAGATCGAACGCCACGGCCACGTAATCCGGCCGGATGTCCTGGAAGCCGCGCAGGACGATGCTGCAGAAGCCGAAGACGGCGTTGACCAACTCGCCCCGTGACGTCGTCAGGGGCGGGAGGGCAAAGTATCCGCGGTAGATGAGCCCGTTGCCGTCGAGCAGCATCAGGCGTTCCATCGGCAGGGCCTCGGGTCGTGCAGCTTGATCCA
>DASPWU010000110.1:0-8709 GCA_035637675.1 Candidatus Limnocylindria bacterium
CGATTCGCGGCCCACCAGGCCGGGCAGATAGGACTGGTAGGCCAGGTCGAAGAAGACCGTGAACGTGCCGACGCCGAACGCGATCAGAAACAGATGCCACACGGACAGGGCGCCGAGCTGGTAGCTCACCGGAATGACGAGGAGCAGACCGGCCCGACCGACGTCGGCAGCGATGAGGACTCGGCGGCGCGGCAGTCGATCGACCCAGGCGCCCGCCGGCAGGGTGAACAAGAGGAACGGCAGGAACTCGAGCGCTCCCAGCACCGCGACCTCGAACGTGCTGGCGCGCAGGACCAGGATCGCAGCGAGGGGCAGTGCGAGGACCGTGATCTGGGTCCCGAACTGGCTCACCGTCTGGGCGAGCCACAGCTGGCGGAAGTCGGCCTGCCGAAGGACCCCGAGCAGCCTGGACAGCACGATCGGAAAGGATAGCCGGGCAGGCCCTTGCCACAGCCGGTCCGGAACGCGACAATCACGACATATGTCGGACGAGGTGAGCCCGAGCCAGGCGGCGATGCGCATCGGCACGACGACGAGAACGATCCAGCGATGGATCGCAGGTGGCCGCCTGCCTGCCCGACGGGTGGGCGGGAGGTGGCGTGTCGCGTCTGACGCGTTAGACGCGTTCGCCACCCCGGAGGCGTCCGCGGCCGGCCCGGCCTCCCCGGCGATTGCCGCCAACGTCCGTCCGGTGCACGCCCTGTTCGTGGCCAATCGCGGCGAGATCGCGACGCGGATCCGACGAACGGCCGAGCGGCTGGGCATCAGCACGTACGACCCCGGCTCCGACGGTCCGGCGGTCGACCTCCTCGATGGCCCGGCAGTCGTCGCGGCCGCCAGGGCCGCCGGTGCGGACGCGCTCCATCCCGGGTACGGCTTCCTGGCCGAAAGCGCGGACTTCGCGGCAGCCGTCGAAGCTGCCGGCATCCGCTGGGTCGGTCCGCCCGCCGAGGCGATCCGGGCGATAGGCGACAAGGCCGCCGCGCGACGCCTGGCGGCCGGGAACGGAGTCCCCACATTGCCGGGCACTGACGGCGCCGATCAGACGGACGCCGCTCTGGTGGCCGCCGCCGCCACGATCGGGGCGCCGCTGCTGGTCAAGCCGACCGCAGGCGGCGGCGGAAAGGGCATGCGGATCGTTCGCGACCTCGCCCACCTGCCTGACGCCCTCGCCTCGGCGCGCCGGGAGTCACGGGCTGCCTTCGGCGACGACAGGCTCCTCCTGGAACGCCTGCTGGAGGGACCCCGCCACGTCGAGGTCCAGGTGCTGTTCGACGCCCATGGAAACGGGGTCCACCTTGGCGAGCGCGATTGCAGCCTCCAGCGGCGCCACCAGAAGGTGCTCGAGGAGACTCCCGGTCCGGGTCTCGACGATGCCGTCCGCGGGCGGATGGCAGACGCGGCGCTCCGCCTTGCTGCCGCGGTGGGCTACCGCAGCGCCGGTACCTGCGAGTTCCTCCTCGATCGGGACCGCTTCTACTTCCTCGAGATGAACACGCGCCTCCAGGTGGAGCATCCGGTCACGGAGCTCGTCACCGGCCGCGACCTCGTGGCCGACCAGCTCCGGATCGTGGCAGGCGAGACGCTCCCCGCCATCGGCGCCAACCAGGCGGCCATCGACGGCGCCATGGCGTCTGGCGGCCACGCGGTGGAGGTCCGTCTCTATGCGGAGGACGCCGAGGATGGGTTCCTGCCGGCGATGGGACGAATCGAGGCGCTCCGATGGCCTTCGGGCCCAGGCATCCGGGTGGACGCCGGGATCGAGGTCGGCGCCAAGATCGGGCCGCGCTTCGACCCGATGCTCGCGAAGATCGTCGCCGCCGGCCGTAATCGCGAGGAGGCGTTCGCACGGCTCGGCCGAGCCCTGGACCACACGACGGTGCTGGGGCTGACGACTAACCTGCGGTTCCTGCGCTGGCTCGTCCGCCAGCCCGTCGTGCTCGACGGCCAGGCCCGGATCGACACGCTCGACCGCATCTGGCCGCCCGACGACTGGGCCGAACGCGCGGCGATCCCTGCCGATGCATGGGGGACTGCGGCGCGCCTCCTGACCGCGCCCCGGGACGCACCGCAGGTCGACCCGTTCGCCGGCGGCTGGCGGCTCAACGGTCCGGCAGTCGCGCGCGTGTCGGCCGACGGCCAGGAGCGGGCCGTGATCGTGGGTGCGCCGGCTGCCGGATCCGATGGCTTCGAATGGGTCCGCGCCGGCGATGCCGCCCATCTCGACCTGGCAGGCTGCAGCATCGCCTTCCGCCTGGCGGCCCCGCCGGACGTGGACCGCGCGGCGCGGGCGGCTGCCGCCCACCATCACGCCGGCGGCAGCGCCCCGGTCCTCGCGCCGATGCCGGGCTCTGTGCTCGCGCTCCACGTGGCGGCCGGCGACACCGTCGAGGCCGGCGACCCGATCGCCACGCTCGAGGCGATGAAGATGGAGCACGTGGTCGCTGCTCCGACCGCCGGACGAATCGCCGAGCTGCTCGTGCGGGCCGCAGACCAGGTGACGCGGAGCCAGCTGCTCGCCACGATCGAGGCCTAGCCGCGCTACCCTGCGTCTGACCATTCTGAGGAACCGTGAATCATGGCCAAGACGACGCCCGCCGCGACCAGGACCCGTGAGCAGCTCCTGGTCGAGCACGCCGCCGCGCGCCACCGCCGCGACGCCGCTCCGCTCGACAGCCCGGAATTCCAAAAGGCCGCCGAGGAGATCGGTCAAATCGAGGTCGAGATCGCCCGGGTGGAGCGGGCGATGACCCCACCCCGCGGCTGAGGGGTGGACGGCGGGCGAGGGGGCGATCGGCGGGTCCGCGTCTACGAGGTCGGGCCACGCGACGGGCTGCAGAATGAGGCGTCCCCGGTCGCCACGGCAGACAAGCTCCGATACCTGGAGCTGCTCGCGGCGGCCGGCCTGCGCGAGATCGAGGCCACGAGCTTCGTGTCGGCGCGGGCGATCCCCCAGCTGGCCGATGCAGAGGAGGTCATGGCCGGACTCACCGGGCGACCGGGGGTTCGCTATCCCGTCCTGGTCCCGAATGCCCTTGGGCTCGAGCGAGCCGAGGCCGCCGGGGCCGATGCGCTGGCCGTCTTCACCGCCGCGTCGTCAGCCTTCACCCAGCGGAACATCGGGATGACCGTCGATGAATCGCTGGAGGCGTTCGCTCCTGTCCTGGACCGCGCGGGCCAGCTCGGCTGGTGGCGCCGAGGCTACGTGTCGACCGCCTTCGGGTGCCCGTACACCGGCCGGGTCGAGCCCGGCGTGGCCGTCGACGTCGGCCGCCGCCTAGTCGAGCTCGGCGTCGACGAGGTCTGTTTCGGCGACACGATCGGCGTCGCGGTGCCGATCCAGGTCTCCGAGCTGACCGGGCTGGCTGTCGAGGCGGGCATCCCGTTGGAGCGGATCGCGTTTCACTTCCACGACACGCGCGGGACCGCCCTGGCCAACGTCGCCGCGGGACTGGCCGCCGGCGTTCGCTGCTTCGACGCGGCATCGGGTGGAACCGGCGGCTGCCCGTACGCTCCCGGCGCTGCCGGCAACCTGGCGACCGAGGACCTGGTCTATTTCCTCGACGCCTCGGGCTGGCAGCACGGCGTCTCGTTGGACGGCGTCCTCGAGGCGGCGAGGTTCATCACTGGCGTCCTGGGCCGGCCGCTCGCCACCAAGGTCGGCCAGGCCGGGGGCTGGGATCCGGCCACCGGCGCGGCCACCGGCCGCTCGTAAGCCACCCTCCGTATGCGGGGCCGGCGGGCGACCAGACTCGCCGGACGAACGTGCGCCGGCTCACCGCGCGCTCCGCCGTCTACCATGGATGCAGCGCTCCCCCACCGAGCGCACCGGGGAGGACCTCCAGTGAGACGAGCGGTCGCATTCCTGTCCACGGCCATGCTGCTCTTTGTCGCGTTCCCGGTCCCGTCCGCGAGCGCCGCCGACTCGACGCATATCAGCCTGTCGCGAACCGGGGCGATCGTCGCGTTCGCGGAGATCCATGACGGCCTGTGGGTCTTCACCGAGTTGAGCGCCAGCAGCCAGGCGAGCCGCGACATCGTGACGGGCCCGTTCCTGTGGATCAACCAGGCCGCCTGGGCGCCGGACGAGACGGGCGAGTACAACCTGCTGGTGTGGTCGCTCGGCGGCTCGACCACCGAATTCTCGATGACGATCGACGATCAGCTCGCGGCGGCGTCCGTGTCCGCCGCTGCGCTGCCCGTCGACCGATGCGATGCAGACGGCATCTGCATCCAGGGCACGGCGTCGGTCGATGCGTCATTCACGGCTGTTGGGTCGATCCAGCACTCGCACCAGCGCTCGATCGGCTCCGTGAGCCACGAATCGCTGTTCATCTACAACAGCGTCGCGAGCGACCGGTTCGCGACCGCCAGCGTCACGGTCGACGGCCTCCCATATGGTCCAACGACCGGACCGTCGGACGCGAACATCTACGACACCCGGACGGGGTCGATCGATGTGACCCTGGCTTCGCCGGGTACGAGGGCCGCACTGCCAGCCGGCGTGACGATCGGCGAAAAGGCTGTGACCCCTACTGGGCGCCAGACTGGCGAGTCCATGTTCGCAGGCTGGGCGTCCGATGATGGCGTGATCAGCCGATTCTCGTTCCTCGGCGCGTCGACGCAGCAGTTTTCCTTGAAGGGCACGGTCGTCAACCGGAAATCCGTGGGGTATTCCGACCAGGTCTACGGGACCGACGAGTTCGGCAGGACCACGCTGATCTCTGCCACCGAGGGCTTCGACGAAGACTCGACGGCGACGATCTTCGTCGACCGCTCGCTATCCACCGGAGTCCTGGCCGGCGCGGTGATCCCGGCGACCTCATGCACCTACATTGACGACGAGGTGCTCTGCATCGACACGGTGGTCAACGCCGAGGGACAGTGGACGGGCATCGGGTCAACGTCGAAGACCCGTGACGGCGACACATTCACTCTCGCGGGCGTGATCGTGATCGTCTATCGCAACGTGTCGACGCACCGCGAAGCCACGGCGACGGCGACCATCGACGGCGACGCGTTCACCGGTTCGGTCGGCGCTGCCCTCGATCGTTCGTCGATCGGGTTCCACGAGGTCCACATCGGCGGCTGACAGGGCTGGCGTCGTCGGGGCCATATCACGGGGGAGAGTTCGCGCATCTCCTCGTGATCTCGAGGCGCCAGCGCACGGCAGCGCTGTTTTCAGGACGTCGACCTCTCCCGGAACGCGAGCGCGCCTCCTGCTATTCTCGCGCCACCATGGACGGAGTCGTGCTCGTGCTCAACATGAATTACGAGCCGCTGAACGTCTGTAACCTCCCGCGCGCCTTCCGCCTCGTGTTCGGCGAGAAGGCGGAAGTGATCGAGTTCGACCACCAGGAGGTGCGAACGCCGCGGCAGATCTTCCGCGCGCCCTCCGTCATCCGGCTGCAGCACCACGTCCGCCGACCCCGCCCGCGAGTGAAGCTCACCCGGCGCGAGGTGTTCGTCCGTGACCGGCACACCTGCCAGTACTGCGGCAACCAGATGAAGGACCTCACGCTGGATCACGTCGTCCCTCGACACCGAGGTGGCGGCCACACGTGGGAGAACCTCGTCACGGCCTGCAAGTCCTGCAATCACCGCAAGGGCGGCAAGACGCTCGACGAGGCCCGCCTCCGACTCCAGCGTCCGCCATACGAGCCTCGCAGCGACGTCTACTCGCTCTTCACCCCGTATCTGGTCGACGAGCGCAACGAGGCCTGGAGGGACTACCTGTTCCTCGGCCGGAACTGAGGCAGTCGGCGAGTGACGCCGACCGACGTCTCGGCGGTCGTCCGGCCAGCCGTCCGCGAGCTCATGGATCGCCTGCGCGCCGCTGACCACGCGGCATACGTGGTTGGCGGGAGCCTGCGCGACCTCCTGCTCAGGCGCGAGCCTCACGACTGGGACCTGACCACGGATGCGCGACCGGCCAGGCTCCAGGAGCTATTCCCGGATTCGCTCTACGAGAATGCCTTCGGTACGGTCACCGTTCGCGACGCCGACGGGCAGGCGGTGGAGATCACGACCTTTCGCTCGGACCACGACTACGCCGATTACCGGCGACCGCGTCGGATCGAGTTCGGGGACCGCGTGGAAGACGACCTGGCCCGGCGTGACTTCACGGTGAACGCCCTGGCCTGGGGCGGCCCGGCCGGTCAGGAGCCTGCGCTCGTCGACCCCTTCGGCGGCCGCGAGGATGTGACCCGACAAGTCCTGCGTGCCGTCGGCGACCCGGCCGAGCGATTCGGGGAGGATGCCCTCCGGATGCTCCGGGCAGTACGGCTCGCGGCGACGCTCGGCTTCGCCATCGAGCCGGCGACGCTCGAAGCCATCGGCCGCCGCGCGCAGCTGGCCTCGCACCTGTCGGGCGAGCGGATCGCGGCCGAGATCGACAAGCTGCTCGCGGCCAGGCGGCCGTCGGTCGGGCTCCGGCTCATGGCCCAGACCGGCCTTCTGGCGGTCGTCGCGCCGGAGCTTGCCGCCCAGATCGGCGTCCCTCAGAATAAGACGCCGGGCGAGGACCTGTGGGACCACACCCTGCGATCGGTCGATGCGGCGGCCGCGGCCGGGCGGGACGGCGTCGTTCGCCTCGCCGCGCTGCTCCACGACGTGGGCAAGCCGGCCACCGCCGCCGACGGGCACTTCTACGGCCATGAGGCCGTCGGCGCCGAGGTAGCCGCGGCGCTCCTTCGTCGCTGGCACCTGCCGCGCGACACGACCGATCGAGTGGAGCGCCTCGTGCGCCACCATATGTTCTCCTACGATCCGTCCTGGTCCGACGCTGCCGTCCGGCGGTTCATCGCCAAGGTCGGGATGGAGACGCTCGACGATCTGTTCAGCCTCCGCGAGGCGGACAACGTCGGCAGCGGAATGCCCAGGGCCGCCGGCGACCTGGCGGCGCTTCGCGGAAGGATCGCCGCGGAGCTGGCCTCCAACGTCGTCCTGGATCGGGCGGGCCTGGCGATCGACGGTGACGACCTCATCGCGACCCTCGGGCTTGCGCCGGGGCCGGCGATCGGGCGCCTCCTCGATCGACTGGTAGAGCGGGTCGTCGCCGAGCCACGTCTGAACGAGCGGACGACGCTCCTCGCCCTGGCGAGGAGCCTTGCGGAGGACGGATGATCGAGTTGATGCTGCAGGCGGAACATGCTCTCGGGAGGGGCCGGCTGGACGAGGCCGAGAAGCTCTACTGGCAGGTCGTGGAGTCGGATGCGAGGAACGCGATCGCCGTCGTCGGACTGGCCCGCGTCGCGGTCGAACGCGGCGACGAGCAGACCGCCCGCGAATTCACCCGCCGCGCCCTGGCGCTCGACCCGGAGAACGCGGCGGCTCTACGGTTGACGTCGCGCCTCGCAGGCGGCAAGTGACCGGCCCCCGCTGATGCGCGTCCTCGTGACGGGCGGTGCCGGCTACATCGGGTCGGTGAGCGTCGAGGCCCTCCTCGCGGCGGGTCATGAGCCGATCATTCTCGACGACGCCTCCACCGGCCACCCGGGGGCCGTCCCGCCGGGCGTGCCCTATCTCCACCAGGACTACACGGATGAGGCGGCTGCCGCCGACGCCCTGCGGACGTACCGTGTCGAAGCGATCCTCCATTGCGCGGCTCGATCGCTGGTCGGCGAGTCCGTCACGGATCCGTCGCGCTACTTCCGCCAGAACGTGGTCGGCGGGATCGGCCTCCTGGAGGCGGCCCGGGCGGAGGGCGTGAACCGATTCGTCTTCAGCTCCACGGCCGCGGTGTATGGCACGCCCGACGTCACGCCCATCCCCGAGGAGGCGCCGCTTCGCCCGATCAACCCCTACGGGGAGACGAAGCGCATCGTCGAGACGGCCCTCGACTGGTACGGCCGTGCCTACGGCATGCGCAGCGTGAGCCTGCGCTACTTCAACGCAGCCGGCGCGTCGGAGACGAGCGGCGAGGACCACGACCCGGAGACCCACCTCATCCCGAACGTGCTTGCCGCCGCGGAGGGGCGAAGTCCCCTGACGCTCTTCGGCGACGATTACCCGACGCCGGACGGCACCCCGATCCGCGACTTCGTCCACGTGCTCGACATCGCACAGGCGCACGTTCGGGCGCTCGAGGCAACCGAGCAGGACGACGCGGGCGGCCTGCTCATCTGCAACCTCGGCAGCGGCTCGGGCTTCAGCGTGCGCGAGGTCCTGGCGGCGGCCGAGGCCGTCGTGGGCCGGCCCATTCCCGTTCGCGTCGGCCCGCGCAGGCCTGGCGATCCCCCGATCCTGGTCGCCCGGGTGGACCGCTCGCGCGACACCCTGGGCTGGACGGCCCAGCACGGCACGCTCCAGGCGATGATCGAATCCGCCTGGGCCTGGCGCCGCCGCCACCCGCGCGGCTACCAGGACTGAGGCGAGCTCCAGCCCACGAGCGTCGGCCTCATCATTATCTCGCCGCAGTGGCAGCGCCGAGACGCCGCGTATGCCCGAAGACGGCCTGCATACCACCTTCGGCATCGACGGCCCCAATGGGACGGTCCGTAGTGGCCCGTAATCCGGCCGCTGCGGCCGGCTCGGGCGCCCGGAGACTGCGTCCCGGTAATGATCAGGCGGCCAGGTGCCACCACGTCCCGGTCACCTGAGTGCCACCACGTCCCGGTCGGTAGTGTGGAAGGAAACGGGCTGGAGGAGGGTTGACGTGGGCGAAAAACGAGCCCTGCTCGGTCGGCGCGCCGGCGTGAGATGGTCGCC
>DASPWU010000111.1:0-5728 GCA_035637675.1 Candidatus Limnocylindria bacterium
GGCGACCATCTCACGCCGGCGCGCCGACCGAGCAGGGCTCGTTTTTCGCCCACGTCAACCCTCCTCCAGCCCGTTTCCTTCCACACTACCGACCGGGACGTGGTGGCACTCAGGTGACCGGGACGTGGTGGCACCTGGCCACCTGGATAGTACGGTGGCGCACTAGGCCGTCTCGGAGGCCCGATTCCGCGGAGATCTATCCGCCATTGCCGCCACATATCGATAAGGTCGATGCGGCAGGTGGAGCGCGGCCACGACAGCCGGGGAATCGAGGACCCCCGCCGACCACCGACGGGGGTCCTGTCCGCCCGACAATCAGGGCGGAATGAATGCGTCGCCCGGCCGGCGGCCCGGCCATCGGATCAGGCGATAGCGGCTCCGGCCAGCCCGAGGCCCCTGACGGGTCCCCGATCCGGTGTCTCCCCTCGCTCCGCCGGATCCGCCGCGTTGGCGTCCAACGCCCGGGCAGCTCCGACGGCAGTGCCGTCACCCAAGACCGAGACCCTGACGAGGCCCCGGCTGCGACGCTCACTCTCCTCACGCGCGATCTCCCGGGCCAGGAGCGCGAGCGTGGGTGTCTCGAACAGGCTGAAGCCGATTCCGTGGTCGGCCAGCTCGTTGAATCCCCATCCGTTGTACAGCCGACGGCTGGCAACCGCACACATCTCGTCGTAGAGCTCGGGCCAACCGGCTCGCCGACGGTGGTAGCAGAAGCGAACGAATGCGGCTGCCTCGGCAGATGGGCCCGCCTCAGCGGGCGTGCGTGAATCCATCGATCGGGTACCCTCCTTCCTCGCGCTCGGGCTGCAGGCCGCGCGTGGCCACGAAAGCGTGGCGACCACGCCGCCGAACCAGTGAGTCCTCCCGGCCGACGGACTCGGTAGGGGCCGGCAGGACCGCCATCGTATGACCGTCGGCGGGCGGGGTGAAGGGGATTTGTCCACCATCTCGTCCACCAAGTTGTCCACACGAACGGGCGTTCGCCGGTCCAGGCACGGGCGTCCGGGTGGCTTGCGGCGGACGTCGGCGTCTGGATTCAGGCGGCCGGCCGGACCCCCAGGCCGGGCACCACGGCCAGCTGCCAGCGGCTGTCGGAGCCAAGCTCCAGGCCTTCGAACGGGTCGTCGGCGAGCAGCAGGCAGCCGTCCAGGTCGACCCACTCGGCCAGAGACGCGACCGCGGCCGACGCCGCGATGCCCACCCGCGTCTCTTCCATGCAGCCCTCGAACGTCCGAAAGCCGAGCTCGCGCGCCCGTTCCAGCATCCGCTTCGCCGGCCCGACGCCGCCGCACTTGGCGAGCTTCACGTTCACGCCCGCGACCACGCCGACCAGGCCGCCCAGATCGTCGATGGTCACCGCACTCTCGTCGGCCACGAGCGGCAGCTCCGAGCGCTCCTGAAGCCAGGCGAGCTGGTCGAGCCGGTGACGTGGGAAAGGCTGCTCGATGAGCTCGACTCCGAGCCGCACGAGATCGGGAATGAGTCGGGCGCCGGCGTCCGGCTGCCAGGCCGTGTTGGCGTCGATGCGAAGCGGGCCGTCGAACACCTGTCGGACCGCCTCGAGCGTCTCGAGATCGCGCGGGCCGCCGACCTTGATCTTCAGGGCCGGGAAATGGGCGGCCCGCCGGGCGCGCTCGGCGACGATCGCGGGCTCGTCGATGCCGATCGTGAAGTCGGTCGGCGGGATCTCGGCCGAGAGCCCGAGCATGCGGTACACCGGCAGGCCCAGGCGCTTGCCGAGCAGGTCGTGCATGGCGATGTCCAGGGCGCATTTCGCCGCGCCGTGATGCGCGAGCGACGCATCGAATCCCTCGGCGATGCCCGCGAGGGCGCGCTCGACGGCGTCCGCCGCCACGTCGAGATCGTCAGGCTCGATCGACCGCAGCAGCAGCGGCAGGACGACCTGGATCGTGTCAACCGTCTCGCCGTAGTAGGCGTCGGGATAGCCCTCGCCATAGCCGACGAGGCCGGGCCACGCTTCATGAGTCAGCTCCACGATGACCGACGTCATGCCGTCGCCGTCGTGGGAGCGGGCGATCCGGAATGGATCGCGGTACGGAACCCGGATCACCCGGCCCATGAGGCGGAGCGGACCCGACCGGACGTCAAGGCTGGGCGCAGACTCGACGCTCACCGGATGAGGCTCATCGGGCGAGGGCCTCGACCGCCGGCCGGATGGCCGACCATAGATCGCCCGGTCCGAAGCGGACCGGATCGTCCGCCGGCAGGCCGGTCAGAGCCGCCGTTTCGGCGACGACCTTGCGGGCCTCCGCTTCGTCCGCAATGAGCGAGGTGTTCAGCGCGACGCCGACCACCCGCGACGGCGCCACCAGCGCCGCCACCGCTTCGTGGAGCCGGATGAACTCGGGCAGCGGATGGATGGGAAACTCGCCACCCGGCACGTGGTCGAACTCATGCTCGGTCAGGCCCGCTTTGTGGACCATGATCATGGCGTGCGGAGTGCAGCCGTGGATGAGGCCCAGCGTCACGGCGCTGTAGGCCGGGTGATCGAGCGAGCCCTGACCCTCGACGAAGACCCAGTCACCCCGCTCCTCGCCCTGTTCCACCAGCCATTCGCACGTGCCGTTCTCGAAGTCGCTGATCACCCGGTCCACGGCGACGCCCCAGCCCTCGATCATCATGCCTGTCTGACCGGTCGGCACGAAAGCGGCGGACAGGCCCTCCTCGCGGGCGGCACGCCGGAGCTCCAGGGCCACGCTCATCTTGCCGATCGCACAGTCGGTGCCCACGGTGAGGATGACGCGCTTGCCCGGTGCGTGGCGTCGGCCCACCGCCGTCTCCATCCGATCGGGCGGCCGGCGATAGTCCACGATCGTCACCGCGGACTCGCGGGCCGCGGCGGCGAATTCCGGGTCGTCGCCCAGCATCGTATGGAGGCCGGAGAGGATGTCCAAGCGGCCGCGGATCGCCGCGAGGATCGTGTCGCGCCAGGTCTGCGGCAGCTTGCCGCCCGCCGGGGCGATCCCGATCAGCAGCGCGGTCGGCGGACGCCCGGATTCCCGCCCGTGGCGGATTGCTTCGTCCAGGGTCGCCACGACCGGAATGTCGAAACGCGGCTCCACGGTGAACCACTCGCGGACATTGTGGCCGGCGTTGGCCGAGTCCACGACCGCCACGGTCGGATCGGGGCCGTAGCGGATGACGCCCATGGCCGTCTTGCCGTGGTGATGGCCGAACTGGCCCTCGGCCAGGATGACGAGCGCCCGCTGCGTTCCGGACGACATGCGATGGGCCTCCTTTCGTCATTCCCGATGGACCGAGCAGAACGAAACGGATAGAAAACGCCCCCGGGGCGCGGTCCGGGGGCGTCGGGGTGTGCGTCTGGTCCTGCATGCGAGATGCGGGTTAGCTGGATGCAGCCGGGCCCAACCTGGGTCGCGTACGTCCGAGGGCCAACAGTCTAGCGCGCTCTCGGCGAGGGCGCGGGTCCGGCGAGTCCCGCCCGATACCCGACCGATACCCGACCGAGCCGCGAGACTGGCCCAGCCAGGGTTCGCCCGCAGACCGGCGCGGAAATCGCACGGGCCGGCCGACCGGTCAAAGGTTACGCCCGATCCGCGGGAGCATCGGGCAGGGGCACGTTCTGGAGGCGGACCTGCCCGCGGGCCACCAGCTTGCCGTTGTCAGTGCGCGTGATGTTCACCTGCCACAGCTGCTGTGTGGCACCCTGCTGGATCGGTTCGGCCGACACGCGGACTGTGCCGGCCACGAGCGGGCGGAGGAAATCGGTGTTGTTGTTGACGCCGACCGCGAACTGGCCACGACCGAGAACTGCCGCCGAGGCGCCGAGGCTGGCGGCGGTCTCGATGGCCGCGGTATACACGCCGCCGTGGACGACGCCCCAGGGCGTGTGCTGATCCGGGCCGAGCTCCATGGAGGCCACGACCTTGTCGGGGCCCACCGTCTCGAACTGGATCGGCAGGGCGTGATGGAAGCCGCCGAGACGCTCGAAGTCCGGCACTCGATCGAGAGGCGACGAAGCGACAGGTTGGGCCGAAGTCGACGTCTCTTTCGTCATACCGGCGCAGCCATGACTCCGCCTGCCTGGAGGTCGCCGAGACGTCGCCGGACCAGGTCCTCCACGAGCGCCTCCGGCAGTGGGGCCTCCGGGCTGAAGTGGAGGCTCCCCTTGGTACGCCGGTATCCCTTCAGCTCGTCGACGTGCGCATGCAGGAACGCCTCGGTCAGGGGGTAGATGCTGCAGTGGGTCTTCCAGCCCGCGTACCACAGCAGAGCGTGGCCATGGAGCTTGAATGCCGGCATGCCGTAGCTGATCGTCTCCACGGCATCGGGGACCAGTCGAGCAACCTGGGTGCGCAGGCGCTGCAAGGCCTCGCGCTGGACGGCCGGCAGGGTGGCGAGGTAGGCGTCGATCGGCGAGTCGTGAGCCACGGTATCCCGATGATACGTGGCCGCGCGGAACCGTTCCCCGGCATCGCCAGCCGCGGAGCGAGCGCGGCAGCGTAGATTCCGCCCGTGAGTTTCGACGTTGCTCCGGAGGCGTACGACCGCTTCATGGGCAGGTACTCCCTTCAGCTTTCGCCGCAGCTGGCGGACCTCGCCGAGGTGCGCGGCCAGCAACGGGTGCTCGATGTGGGCTGCGGTCCCGGCGCACTCACGGCCGAGCTCGTCACGCGCCTGGGACCCGCTGCCGTGGCGGCCGTCGACCCCTCCGAGCCGTTCGTGGTCGCGGCCCGAGCGCGAAACCCGGGTGTCGACGTACGACGGGCGTCCGCCGAGCACCTGCCGTTCCGGGACCAGGCGTTCGATGCAGCCCTCGCACAGCTCGTCGTCCACTTCATGGCCGATCCGATCGCTGGATTGGCCGAGATGGCGCGCGTGACCCGGCGGGATGGTGTCGTGGCCGCGTGCGTCTGGGATCACGCCGGCGGTCAGGGCCCGCTCAGCGTGTTCTGGCAGGCGGCTCGTGAGCTCGACCCCGCGGTTCACGACGAGTCGCAGCTCGCGGGCGCCCGTCAGGGCCACCTGGCCGAGCTGTTCGAGGCGGCCGGTCTGCGCGAGATCGAGGAGACGGCTCTTTCAGCCAGCGTCGAGCACTCGAGCTTCGAGGAGTGGTGGGAGCCGTACACCGGCGGGGTCGGTCCTGCGGGCGCCTACGTGGCCTACCTCGATTCGGAACGGCAGACGCAGCTTCGCGAGCGGTGCCGCAGCCTGCTTCCCATCGCACCGTTCGTGCTCACGGCGCGGGCCTGGGCAACCCGCGGCCTCGCGTAGGAAAGGCGACGCTGAGGCTCATGATTCGTCCACGCGAAGGTCCGCCGGCGGGGCGCAGTCAGGCGGGACCAGCTGGCCTCGCTGACGCCCGGGGTGCGATGCCGGCGTCGATGCGTCGCTTCAGGCTCAGTAGGTTCTGCCGTGCCTCGGCACGCCCCATTGCGGGCAGGATCGGGTCGAGGAACCGAAGCGGCCAGATCAGGCTCCCTTGCGCGGTGTAGGTGACCATCGATCGGTCGTCGTCGATCGGCTCCACTGCGTACTCGACCGAGGCCTCGGCAAGCGGGCCGCCGCGCAGCTTCATGGTGGCTGACCGGCCGTCATCGAAGGCGACGATGGTGCCCGTCAGATCGGTCTCGCGTCCCGCATAGATGCGCCGGGCGAACATCTGGGTGCCCACGCCGGGCGGGCCTGGGGTGACCTGCCGAACCTCTACCACACCGTGCTCCCACAGCGGCACCTGCTCGAAGGA